>CALLAF010000001.1 GCA_938002605.1 uncultured Paracoccaceae bacterium
CCAATAAAGCCCGCCACAAAGGTATTGATCGGATTGTTAAACAGATCCATCGGCGTACCGATTTGTTCGATCCGACCGTCGCACATGACGACAATCCGGTCAGCCAATGTCATGGCTTCGACCTGATCATGGGTAACATAAACACTCGTTACGCCCAAACGCTTGTGAAGGCGTTTGATCTCTGCGCGCATCTGTGTGCGCAATTTGGCATCAAGGTTGGACAGCGGTTCGTCGAACAAGAAGACTTCGGGGTGGCGCACAATCGCACGACCCATTGCAACGCGTTGACGTTGACCACCAGACAGATCCGCTGGGCGACGATCAAGATACTCCGTCAGGCCCAAGATACCGGCAACATCTGATACGGATTCTGCGATCTCTTCCTTTTTGACTTTGCGAATGCGCAGGCCAAAGGCGATGTTTTCGGAAACGGACAAATGCGGGTAAAGCGCGTAGTTCTGGAACACCATTGCGACGTCGCGATCTTTGGGGGCCACGCGGTTCATCACACGGTCACCAATCGTCAGGGTGCCGCCAGAAATCTCTTCTAGCCCAGCGATCATCCGTAGGGTTGTAGATTTACCGCAACCCGACGGCCCAACCAGAACCACAAATTCTTGCGATGCGATCTCTAGGTCGATCCCATGCACAACTTCAAGTGCGCCATATTTCTTGACGATTTTTTCTAGTACGACGCCTGACATGCTTCCTCCGTGACCTGCCCGGAACCCGGCAGGTTTGTCTTTTTACGCCGCGAACGCGGGCGCGCTGTGTTTAGATTTTCTATGGTGCGCATCAGCTCTGGCTGATCGGCCAATGACTTTATTTTCGCTTCAAGTGATCCAATGTGGCCAATCAGTGCCGCTTGGGCGCGATCTGCATCACCGTCCAAAATCGCACCGATAATCGCTTTGTGATCCGCGATAACCTTTGCGCCGTTGCGAATATTTTGAATGCGCCGCAAGTGGCGCACGCGGTACACGTCTGTTTGCGTGCGGCGCATGGTTTCCCAAACGTCAGGAACCTCTGCTGCGCGGAAGAATTCTTTGTGCAATGCTTCATCAAGATGAAAGAACGCTTCAAAATCGTCTTTGTCCCAGGCTGATTGCTGCTGGGCCAGAAGGTCGTCAAAAACCGGCACGAATGCGTGCCGTGCTTTTGATTTAGCGGCTGCGCGGACTGCGCCGATTTCCAAATGCAGGCGGGTGAAGCAGGCCGAAATATAGCCTTCAACATTTAGCGGTGCGACATAGGTGCCGCTTTGCGGAACAATATTGACCAGCCCTGTACCTTCCAGCCGAATGATGGCTTCGCGCACGGGTGTTTTACTGGCGTTCAGCAGCGCACCGATCTCTTTTTCGGACAGGGCGCAGCCGGGCGTGAGTTTCATAGAAATGATAAAGCCGCGCAGCAATTCGTAGATCTGTGAGGCAAGCGGTTTGGTTGCATCAAGTGCCACACCACCAAGCAAATCCTGCAAGCGCGGTGCGCTTGGTATACCCACAGGTGGATTGGCGATTTGCGCTGACATTTCAATCCCCCTCCCAAGGTTTGAATGTCATACTAGTATATCAGTTATTCCGGCCGCTCAATACAAATTTTTGCAACTTTAAGGGGTGAACATCTCTGAGGGAGACGCGTCTGCCGAGAATAGTTTTATCTATATATTACATGCCTTTAATTGTGTTTGATGCTGAGGTTTTAACTGTGAAAGGAGGCAATGGAAAATAAATTTTACAAAGACGGTGCACACTTAGGATGAGGATTTCCACGAATTTTTCTGAATGTATTCGGATAGAATCACCTAAAATATCCGCGTAAAATGCTGCGGTTGCGCAGATAGTCACGGCCTCAGATCATTGCAAATAATGGCAACTTTTTTCGATTCAGGCTGCGAACCGTTCCCGAGTCCTGTTGGCAAAGGCGACAAGCGTCAACATGACCGGAACCTCGACAAGCACGCCGACGACCGTTGCAAGCGCCGCACCGGAATTTAGCCCAAACAGGCTGATTGCGACCGCAACCGCGAGTTCAAAGAAGTTTGAAGTACCGATCAACGCGCAAGGGGCCGCGATGCGGTGCGGGACCTTCATAGCAAAAGCGGCGGCATAGGCGATCGCAAAAATACCGTAGCTTTGGAGGATAATCGGCACTGCGATCAGGACGATGATCAACGGTTTTGCCACAATCACTTGCCCTTGCAGTCCAAACAGGATCATCACAGTCACTATCAAACCGACGATGGAATAGGGTTTTACCTTGGTTTGAAATGCGTTGATTGCAGTTTCGGATTTCAGGCGTGCGCGTGTGATCAGGCCAGCGACAAGCGGCAGCGCGATAAACAGCACAACCGATAAGATCAGCGTCGACCAAGGCACTGTGATATCGGTGACCCCCAGCAAGAACGCAACAATTGGCGCAAAGGCGACCACCATGATCAGGTCGTTCACGGATACTTGCAGAAGCGTATATGTCTCATCGCCCTTGGTCAGTTGCGACCAGACAAAAACCATTGCTGTGCAGGGGGCAGCGCCCAATAGGATCAACCCCGCGATATATTGCATCGCGTCTTCTTCTGGGATCCAAGACGCAAAGATGTATTTAAAAAATAATACCGCCAACAACGCCATTGTGAACGGTTTGATCAACCAATTGACTACCAGTGTGATGAATAGCCCGCGCGGTTGTTTGGCGACATCGCGTAGCGATTTGGGATCAACCCCGACCATCATCGGATAGACCATCGCCCAGATCAGCACCGCAACGACAAGGTTCACGCTGGCAAACTCCGCCGTTGCGACCGCGCTGACCAACCCCGGCGTGATGTTGCCCAGAACGATGCCACCGACCATCGCCAAGCCGATCCAGATCGACAGGTATTTTTCGAAGATATTCATGCCTGTGCCTCTTGGTTTTGGGTGGGGCGCAATTGTGCAACGCCTAGCCAGCTAAGCCCGATCATCGCGGTAGCGGCCCCCAGGCACAATGGCAACCCGCCGATTTGATAGGTCAGCCCTGACAAGACCGTTCCGATCAACCGCCCGGCAGCGTTGGCCATATAGTAAAAACCAACGTCCATCGTGACACGTTTTGCATCGGTGAAGTTCAGGATCAGATAAGAATGTAGCGATGAATTCACCGCAAAGATTGCGCCAAATACCAGCAGGCCCAAAATGATCGTCGCGGTCAGCGGGTTGGATGGTGTAGGCGTGATCCAAACCAAAGTCGCCAAGAGCGCGGGAACCACGATCAACATCGCCACCCAGCGCTTGGCCTGCGCCAGCATTTCGCTTTCAGACCTTGTCGCTGCACGTAAAATGCGCGGTGCAACCCCTTGGACAAGCCCGTAAAGGATCGTCCAAACCGCCATGAATGTGCCGATCATAAAGAAGGCATTGCGGTTCCCCTCATGGCTGCCGTCAGACAAAACAGCATAGAAATAAATCGGAATGCCAACGACAAACCAGACGTCACGCGCGCCGAACAAAAACATGCGCGCGACGCTCAGCCAATTGATGTTGCGATTTTTGGACCAAATTTCGGTGAATTTTGCATCTTTGCGCCCGACGGGCAGGCCGGAGGGCATACCAATCACGGCGCCGATCAAGATCACAAATAAAATCGCCGCCATGACCAGTACAGATGGCACAAAGCCAAATAGCCCCAGCACTGCGGCACCCAGCAAAAACCCCGAACCTTTCACCGCGTTTTTGGACCCGGTCAGCACAGCGACCCAACGAAACAGCCCCGCGCCTTCGCTGGGCGCTAAGATTTTCACAGCACTTTTTGAGCTCATCTTGGCAAGGTCTTTGGCGACCCCAGACAACCCTTGGACCAACATAACGAACACAACAGAAGCGGTGATACCCCAAGCCGGGTTCAGCTGTGCGAGCGCCAAAAGTGCCAAAACCTGCAATGTTAGACCCGCATAAAGCGTTGCCGTCAGCCCAAACCGTGCTGCGATCCATCCCGCAGAGAGGTTGGTCACAACCCCCGCGATTTCATACAGCACAAACAAATAGGCCAGCTGCACGGGCGAAAATCCAAGCGTATGAAAATGCAAAAGCACCAACATCCGCAACGCCCCATCGGTCAGCATGAACGCCCAATAGGCAGCGGTCACAACCATATAGGCGGCAAAGCCGTTGGGGCGTGTCACTGCTTGTTACCGACCATAAGCGCCACATCAACCAAGCGGTGTGCGTAGCCATATTCATTGTCATACCAAGCATAGATTTTCAGCTGCGTGCCGTTCACCACCATTGTGGATGGCGCATCGATAATGCTGCTGCGTTTGTCGTTGGTATAGTCTGATGACACCAAAGGTCGCGTTTCGTAACCTAAGATACCTTTCAGAGGGCCTTCGGCGGCAGCTTTGAACAGGGCGTTAACCTCTTCAACCGTGGTCTCACGTGCCATTTCAAACACGCAGTCTGTGATCGAAGCGTTCAGTAGCGGCACCCGCACCGCATGACCGTTCAATTTGCCGGTGAGTTCTGGGTAAATCAGAGTGATTGCGGTCGCTGAGCCAGTTGTAGTTGGGATCAGGTTGGTCAACGCAGACCTTGCACGACGCATATCCTTGGCGGGGCGGTCAACGATGGTCTGGGTGTTCGTCACATCATGGATCGTCGTGATCGACCCGTGTTTGATCCCGATCCCATCCAGCAGAACTTTTACCACAGGCGCAAGACAATTGGTCGTGCAGCTTGCGGCGGTGACGATTTTATGGGTCGCTGGATCATAGCTGTCGTCATTGACGCCATAGACAATATTCGCGGTTGGGCCATCTTTGACCGGGGCGGAAACTACGACCTTTTTTACGCCAGCGGCGAAATATGGGGCGAGCTTGGCCTCTGTCTTAAATGCGCCGGTGCAGTCAATCACCACATCCACACCATCAAGCGGCAGGTCGGTCAAATTGCGGGTGCTTGTGACTGGAATACGCGTGCCGTCGATGGTGATTGCGCCGTCATCTGTTGCAAATTTTGCGGGCCAACGTCCATGCACTGAATCGAATTCCAACAAATGCGCGTGCATCGCCGGATCGCCCACCGCATCGTTAATAAATGCGATCTCTGCGCCGCTTTCAATCAGCGGGCGCAAGGCCAGCTTGCCCATGCGGCCAAGCCCGTTTAACGCGTAAGTTACCATTTTGATCGCCCTATTCTTGTTCAATTTTGCCGATGTCATCGACTTGTTTTTGCAATGCGGCTCGATCCAGTAGGTCTAGTGACAATGCAGTGAAAGACTGCAACCGGTTATGCAGCGCGCCATAGGTCTGATGGAACACCAGCCGTTTCTCGGCTTCGGTGCCTTCGGCCTTTACCGGGTCGGGCATACCCCAATGCCCTGATATTGGTTGACCGGGCCATGTGGGGCATTCTTCGTTGGCGGCCTGGTCGCAGACGGTGAAAACAAAATCCATCTTCGGTGCGCCGTCTTGTTGGAATTCGCTCACATTTTTGGACCGAAGCGCTGAAACGTCGTGGCCTTTTGCCTGAAGCATTTCTACCGCAAGCGGGTTCAGTTCAGACCGGTGCATCGTGCCAGCCGAATAGGCTGTAAACCGATCGTCAGCCATATCCCGCAAAATGGTTTCGGCAAAGATGGATCGTGCTGAGTTGCCCGTACACACGAACAACACATTGAATTTTTGGTCAGTCATTTGGGTAAGCCCATTTAAAAGATCTGAATAAGATGGCGGGCAAAGATCTGCCCGTCCGCGACAGCAATCGAAGAAAAGGCCAGCAACAACATCGCGGGCCGTTGCCAGATTGACGGAGTAAAGCAGCTGCGTTCCTTTGCGCTGCTGCGTGATCAGTTGGGTTTGGGTCAAGGCCGAAAGATAGACCGATGCGGTGCTTGGCTTGAGGTTAAGCACCGATGCGATTTCACCTGCAGGCAAAGCATCAGGACACCGACGCATGAGCAACCGAAAGACCGCCATGCGCTGCGGGTGGCTAAGGGTAGAAAGGCGATCTGTCAGCAATGATTCCATATTTCATGGATATTGGAATGTTAGGTCGCTGGTCAATTGAATTCGTAGACCTAGATATGAAACTTCTGTAACAAACCGATGTCGTTTTCGCGCCCAATCCTGCACGTAGAAATAGAAGGCTCGCTTTTGAAGTCGTGACATACTAGTATCTCTGTGTGGCGGTTATGATGCGCGACCGCTACGCAAATTCTTGGGAGGGAGTTTTGAGCTAGTAACGATCGTGTGGGGCGGACACCTATGAATGCGCGATATTTGCGCTAGGCAATGCGATGGCGGGGAATATGCCCCTGCTTTGCGGGTGTCGACCAGCGAAACACTGGCCAATCGCTAAAACTCAAGTTATTCCCTTTCCGAACCGGAGGACATGACGATGCCAGCAGCAGCCCGCACCAAAGAACGCAAGACGAGTGTCGATGTCGTCTTCGAAACGCTTTATAGCGCGATCAACAATCTCGAGATGTTACCCGGAGACAAAATTTCCGAGGCAGAAATTGCGGCCCAATTTGGTGTATCGCGTCAGCCAGTGCGCGATGCGTTTAGCCGGTTGGCGAATTTGGGGCTGTTGCTCATCCAGCCGCAAAAAGCGACCGAGGTGAAACGTTTCTCGCGCCGCGAAATCGCGAAATCGCGGTTTGTCCGCATGAGCGTTGAATCTGAGGTCACGCGCCGCGCCGCGCAAAATGCGACGGCCGCCACAAAGGCAGCGCTTGACGCGAACCTTGCGCAACAGACGCTAGCGGTTGAGGCTGGAAGCTACGAAAAATTTGGCAAGCTGGATTATGCCTTCCATAACATCCTGTGCAAAACGGCCAAGGTCGACTTTGCGTTTGAGCTTATCTCGGCCGAAAAAGCGAACGTTGATCGCCTGTGTATGCTGAGCCTATCAAAAGAGGATCGGATGCCAGAACTGCTTGACGATCATAAGAAAATCGCTGAGCGCGTATCCGCAGGTGATGCTGAAGGGGCTGTCGCAATCGGGCGCATTCACTTGGCACGGCTTGATGCGACAATCGATGCGATTTTTAAAGATAAGCCTGACTATTTTGAGCCCTAAACGCGAATGTGAACTTTGATCGGATTTGTGAACTGGTATCCCAGGGGCTGACTCGCTAGGCTCAGCATAGTGATCAGAAAAACGGGGAGTAGATCAAAATGCCAACACCAAAGCCAACCGCGGGTAGCATCCTTGCGCCAATGTCATTTTCTAAGCTTGGTGGCGGCACGCTGACAGTCGGTGATCCGCGTGAAAACTGGACGCTGTTTATCGTTTACCGTGGCAAGCATTGCGGTCGCTGCAAAAAATACCTGAACACATTGAATGACATGCGTGGCGCTTGGGCTGATGCAGGGTTTGATATCGCGGTTGTGTCTGCCGACCCCATTGAAAAAGCTGCGGCTGATCAAGCCGAATTTGGCTGGGCATTTGATATCGGATATGACCTATCAGAAGCCCAAATGACGCAGCTTGGCGTCTATATGTCTGACCCATTGTCGAGCGGCGAAACGGATCGTCGCTTTGCTGAACCGGGCGTCTTTGTGATTCGTCCAGACGGTAGCCTTGTGATTGTTGCGATCTCGAATGGCCCTTCTGCGCGCCCCGATTTAGCGGAACTTCTTGATGGAATGATCTTTACCAAAGTGAACGATCGCCCCGCGCGCGGGACTGCATAGCAAGGGTTTTTCAGCGTAAATCCGTTTTTTGCGACGGTTTGTTTGACACCGCTTCACTAAGGGCATACTAGTATACCTGTTGGCGCAATTGGGCGGATTCTTTTCCGTCCGGTGGGGGGCGCAAACCATATTTGTATCTGGGAGGATCACATGACGACATCATTCACACTTCGCAGTGCCGTTCTTGGCAGCTGCATTGCACTTGCAGCGACTGCGGCTTCTGCCGAAGAGCTGCGCGGCTGGAACATCCACGTCGAAGACTATCCGGTTTCTATCGCGATGGAATCATTCGCAGCCGAAGTTGCAGAACGCACTGGCGGTGAATTGACCGCTAAAACATTCCACAACGGCGTTTTGGGCAGCCAGCCTGACGCGATCGAACAGCTGCGTCTTGGCGTCATCGACTTTGGTGAATTCAGCCTCGGGCCGTTTGGTACATCTGTGCCAGAAGCAAACGTTGTTTCCCTGCCATTCATCTTCCCATCCATCCCAGCGATGTATGAAATGATGGACGGAGAAGTTGGTGAAGCAATCTCTGAAGGTATGCGCGCTCGTGGTGTTGAACCACTTGGTTGGTACGATGCTGGCGCACGTTCTTTCTATAACTCTGTACGTCCAATCAACACGCCAGCAGACGTTGAAGGTCTGAAAATCCGCGTGATGAGCAATGACCTATTCGTTCAGATGGTTGAATCCATGGACGGTAACGCGACACCAATGGCATTCGCCGAAGTGTATCAGTCAATTCAGACTGGCGTTGTTGACGGTGCGGAAAACAACCCGCCATCATACGAATCCACAAGCCACTACGAAGTTGCTTCTTACTACTCTTTGACAGAGCACCTGATCATCCCTGAGTGTCTGTGCATGTCAAAGATCACTTTCGACGGTCTGACTGCAGAGCAGCAGGAAATCCTGAAAGAAGCTGGTCATAACTCTGCGATCTTGCAACGTGAACTGTGGCAGGCCCGTGAAGCGGCTTCTATGGAAATCGTTCAAGCTGGCGGCACAGTCGTCAACACGATTGCTGACAAAGGTCCATTCCAAGATGCAATGGCGCCAGTTTACGATGGCTTCCTTGAAGCGAACCCAGAACTTACCGATCTGGTGAACCTGATCCGTAACGGCAGCTAACAGCCGCTGAAAAGCATAAATGGCCCGCGTCGGTATCGACGCGGGCCATTTTGTATCCCCTTACCAATCAACAATAAACGCGAGGCGCGCGCATGAGTGATCGCAAATCCATAATTGATCGATGCGAAACCGTTCTGGCGGGTGTTCAGTGGCTCAGCATCTTCACGGCATCTATTGCCTTGGTCGTCTTGATCATCACCTTTGGGTGGCTGGTATTCGGGCGCTATGTTCTAAACGTGACCCCGACATGGGTTGAACAGCTCGCGCTGATCCTCATCTGCTATATTGCCTTTCTTGGTGCTGCCGCAGGTGTACGTGATGATACACATCTTGGCGTGTCCCTATTTCGCGATCTTGCGCCTTTCTCGGTGCAAAAGGTTATCATGGTCATGATTGATTTTGTCCTCGCGGCATTCGGCGGCATCATGTGTTTTGCAGGTGTTGGTTTGATGCGTTTTGGGTGGGATTCTCTGATCCCAATGCTCAACGTCCCCGAGAGTTTCCGGACCCTAGCGATCACGCTGTGTGGCGCGCTAATCGTCGTTCACGCAGGCAGCCGCGGTATCATTCGCCTGCTGACCTATGCCAACTGGCATCCGCACCCCGAAAAACAGGAGTCCTGATATGGGCCTGACTATTCTATTGCTCGTATTTGGTGTTGGCGTTGTTGTCGGCATGCCGGTTGCTTTTGCGATGGGTATCGCTGCGGCCTCAGCGTTCTGGTACGAAGGCTTTCCGATGCTGATCACCTTCCAGCGCGCAACCGCTGGTGTTTCAGTCTTCTCTTTGCTTGCAATCCCATTCTTTGTCCTTGCGGGTGAAATCATGCTGCACGGCGGAATCGCCGTGCGTTTGGTGAAACTTGCCTCAGCGCTTGTTGGTCACGTCAAAGGCGGGCTGGCGATGGTAAATATTTTCTCTAGCATGTTGTTTGGCGGTATTTCAGGCTCTGCGGTTGCTGACATCTCGGCGTTGGGTTCAATCCTTGTGCCGGTTATGAAGGAACGCGGCTATCGCCCAGATTTTGCGGTGAACGTGACGGTTACCTCGTCCATCGCCGGGATCGTCATCCCACCAAGCCACAATATGATCATCTTTGCGGTGGCTGCTGGTGGCGGTCTGTCCGTATCCAAGCTGTTCCTCGCAGGCGTTGTGCCCGGTATGATCATGTGCGTCAGCCTTGCGATCGCGGCCTATGTGCTGTCGGTCAAGCACAACTACCCATCCGAACCATTCCCTGGTTGGGGTGAAGTTGGCCGCAGCGCAGGCGATGCGATCCCCGGCTTTTTGACAGCCGTCATCATCGTTGGCGGGACATTGTCCGGCGTATTTACGGTAACAGAATCTGGTGCGTTTGGTGCAATCTACGCGATCTTGCTGACGACATTCTTTTATCGCAGTCTCAGCTGGGAATCGTTCATCAAGGCGCTAACCGGCACCGTCCGTACGACGTCGATGGTGATGATCTTGATCGCTTTTGCGAGCTCATTTGCGTATTTGCTGGCGCTTTATCAGGTACCCACACGGCTTAGCAACGCTTTGGTCACAGTTTCGGATAATCCAATCATGATCCTGCTCATGATTAACGTGATCTTGCTGATCCTTGGGATGATCATGGATATGGCGGCGCTGATCCTGATCTGTACGCCAATCTTCTTGCCAATCGCCAAAGGGCTTGGCATGGATCCAACCCAGTTCGGCATTATGATGTTGATGAACCTTGGGCTTGGGCTGTGTACACCGCCTGTCGGAACCTGTCTGTTTGTGGGCTGCGCCGTGGGTAAGATCAAAATCGAACAAGCGCTTAAATCGATCTGGCCATTCTATATCGCCATCCTTGGCGCGCTGATCTTGGTCACCTACGTGCCTGCTGTTTCACTTTGGTTGCCGTCTATCCTGTAACCGCGTTCAAAGTTAGAAATAAGGCGGCGCTCCACGGTTTGTGGGGCGCCGCTTTTGTTTAGGCCACCGGCTTTGCCATGTTCGAAATACCTGGTGCCAAAGCAAATAGGGATGCTTGTACCGCGTGATAAATATCGGGTTTGCCTTTGAACTGCGCATCCGTCGGCACGCCTGCGCTATCAATTTCAGGATACCAACCGCCACGCGCGTGATCGATGAAATGGCTATCCGCGAATTGCCATAGCTTGCGATACCAGCCTTCATCTGCCGAGGTCGGGTCCAGCTTGATCAAGGTTGCCAATACGCCGATGGCTTCGGTCACGGGCCACCAGTAGCGGTCTTTAATCGCCGGGGCGCCATCATGGTTCAGTGTGTAGATCAACCCGCCGCGTTCGGTGTCCCATGCATCGTCAAGTGCTGCTTGCACGAGGTTTCGCGCGGCATTCACCGCGTTGCCTGCTGGTCGCCCGCGCAGATCCCAGTATTGCAAAGACAGGCGCGCAAGTTCGAACGAATGCCCTGGCGTGGTGCCCGCTGGACGAAACATCGGGTTCTCAGAATAGTCCCAGTCGATCTGCCAATCTTGGGTGTAATGTTCAGCCAAGCGCCACGCGTTCGCGGGTGCAACTTTTCCGATAAAGAAATCTAAAATGCGGCCTGCTTTGTCCAAATAGGCGGTGCGACCTGTCGCTTCATATGCGGTCAGCAAGGCTTCAACCCCGTGCATATTGGCGTTCATGCCACGATACGTCGAAAACGGGCTCCAGTCGCGGTTCCATTCGTCCGCGAATAAACCTTGATCGTCTTCCCAAAACTTCGTTTCAAGCACCTTTGTTACATCATCGATTAGGGCCATCGCATCCGGATGTCCCGCCAAATGAGCCGAAGACGCTGCCAGCAAAACAAACACGTGGCCATAGGCCAGCTTGCGTCCGTCGTGGATGTCGTCGCCATCTAGCGCCCAGACAAAGCCGCCGAATTCCGCATCGCGGTGGTGGCTGTTGAGATATTTCAAGCCGTGCTCCACCACCGGGGCACAACCTGCGAACCCTGCCATTTGGCCAAGCGCAAAGGAATGCACCATGCGTGCAGTCGTGTGCAGTTCCTGTACGGTGCTGTCCAACGGCGCGCCGTCCAGATCAAGCACATAAAACCCGCCGTTAGACCGCACACTTGGGCGAAAAAAGTCAAACTGTCGCTTTGCGTCGGCCCGTAAATAGTCACGGTGCTTAGCGTCGCCTAGCCAAAATTGGCCAGCATATTCAGAATCACAAAGCGCCAGTGTCATCTTCTATTCTATCCTGCTCTAGTTGAATACGAGCGTTACCTTCGCTGGTTCGAGCTGGTCTGACAAGATCGCAAGCCTTGATCGAACCAAATGCGGTGCGCCGCGTCTAGTTGATGAATTGCTGCCCAATCAAAACATAACCGGCGATCGCGACCGTCAAGATTAAGATCATCAGCGGCGCGGATCTGCCAACGGTTCGCAAATCCTCGAATGATGTTTTCATCCCCACCGCAGCGACCGCGGTCACGAGACACGCGCGCGAAACGCTGTCTGCCGTCTGGATCGCAAGGTCAGGTAGCCACCCAAACGAATTCATCCCTGCAAGCACTAAGAACCCAATCACAAACCCTGGGATCAGAGGTACGCCTTCGGCACCTTGTCCGGATTGACGCAAGAATAACGCGCCGATGAAAACTACAGGCGCTAGCATGCCGACGCGGAACAGTTTGACCAAAGTAGAAATATCGCCCGTTTCTTCCGACACGGAATACCCGGCGCCAACAACCTGAGCGACATCGTGGATCGTCCCACCCAAGAAAACCCCCGCAGATTGGCTATCCATGCCCATAGCGCTGATCAATATCGGATAAGCGATCATCGCCACCGTAGAGGCGAGTGTGACAGAAACCACAGTAAAGGTCACATCGCGTTCTGTATTTTCGCCCTTGGGCAACAAGGACGCGATTGCCATTGCAGCTGAAGCGCCGCAAATTGCGACCGAACCACCGACCAAGAAGCCAAAGGACCTGCTCCGGCCAAAGAGCGGGGCAAGCACTAACCCCAAGAGAATGGTCAGTGCCACGCCAGATGCCACGAGCGCCACATTGGCAAAACCAATTTCTGCAACCATATCAATGCTGACGCGCACCCCTAACAAGGCCACGCCGATCCGCAACACGCGGCGTGACGCAAAGGCGATCCCAGCCGAAGTGCGTTCTTCGGTTGATAAGAATTGAAACGGAATGCCTAGCAGAATGGCCATCAACATGACCGGGGCACCGTAGTGTTCTGACAAAAATTGCGCGGCCATTGCAACCATGGCTGCAAATAAGAGACCGGGGAAAACGGCCCTGACGTTTAGTACCATGCTTGCCCGCTGGCCTTGTCGAATACGAACAATGCATCACGATTCACAGAGACGCGGAGCCCGTCGCCTATTTTGACATCCGTTTGACCGGGTTGGTGCACCACGATGGATTCTCCTGTTGAAAGCTCTGCAAACAGGTAACTTTCGGCACCCAGTTGCTCTACTTCCAAAATCGACAAATTGATCGGTCCAGTCTGATCGATGATCAAATCGCGTGGCCGGACACCCAATTCAACAGCTGTGCCTTCGGGCCCATGTAACCGTGCCGGATCAACCGGAAACACCGTTTCATCATCCAAAATAATACCTTGCGGACCGACCTTGCCTTGCAAGAAATTCATCGCGGGAGATCCGATAAACCCTGCTACAAAGCGGTTCTTGGGGTGGTTGAACAGGTCCAAGGGGGTTCCAAATTGTTCAACCTTACCGGCCCGCAGGACCGCGATCTTATCGGCCATCGTCATGGCTTCGACTTGATCATGGGTGACGTAAATCATCGTATTGCCCAAACGCCGATGCAGCGCACCAATTTCGCGGCGCATGCTAACGCGTAGTTCCGCATCAAGGTTTGAAAGCGGTTCGTCGAACAAAAATACCTTGGGTTCGCGCACAACTGCACGGCCAATGGCAACACGCTGACGTTGCCCGCCAGATAGCTGGCCAGGACGGCGATCAAGGTAAGGGTCGATCTGCAGCATCCGGGCAGCTTCGGTCACGCGCTTCTCAATCTCAGCTTTTGAGGTCTTGAGATTTTCCAATCCAAAGCTGAGATTTTTGCGCACCGACATATGCGGATAAAGCGCATAAGATTGGAACACCATTGCCAGCCCGCGCTGGGCCGCAGGTACTTGGTTGACCACGGTTTCGTCGATTTCAATTTCACCCGCGCTAATGTCTTCCAGCCCTGAAATTACCCGTAATAGGGTCGATTTTCCGCAACCAGACGGCCCAACGAAAACGCAGAATTCGCCGGATTGAATTTCCATGTCGATCCCATGGATGACATCAACATCACCATAGGATTTCTTGACGTTATTAAGGACAAGTTTGGTCATTATTTCAGTCCTGTATTGGCAATACCGGTGGTGATGTATTTCTGCAAAAACACGAAGACGAGCGTCGATGGCACAAGGCTGACCATCGTCATCGCAAGGCGGTAGTGTTCCTGCGACAGATGTTCGCCGCGGAATTCAAGCAGGCAAAGTTGGATTGTGTAGGCTTCTTTGGTGGTGGCAATCGCGACTAATGGCAGGATCAAATCGTTCCAACGCCAGATGATCGACAAAATCCCAAGTGCGGCCAACGCTGGCATCGCAAGCGGCAGCACGATCCGCCAGTAAACCTTCCATTCCGAAGCCGCATCCATGCGCGCGGCTTCGATCAATTCATCAGGGATCGACAGCATGTATTGGCGCAGCAAAAACACTCCTGTCGGTGTCGCGGCCCCGGGTATGATGACGCCCCAGATAGACCCCGATAGCCCGGTCGCGTTCACGGCCTTGAACACACCGACCAACGTGATCGTTGGCGGCACCATCAGGGTCGCCAGAATGACGATAAAGAACGCGACTTGGCCGCGGAATTTATATTTTGCCAGCGAAAATGCAGCCATCGAGTTGATCAGCAGGGTCAAAACCGTCGCAATCAACGTCACCAAAACCGAGTTGGTGAAACATGTCGCAAAGTTTACGTTCACTCCAAAGGCGTTTCCGGTCAGCGGGTCGGTGAAATTGTTCCACGACGGATCAAGCGGGCGGCGCATTGTGATGTCCGCCGTGTTCAGGCGCACGACTTCAGCGCTGCGGTTATCGACATAGCGGGCAGGGGTTAGCGCGCGTGTTGCCTTAAAGTTGGAAATGCCAAATAGGGTTTCTTCACCCGTTTCAGGATCTGGTGCCCGCGCTAGAATTTGTAGGGTCAGCCGCGAGGGCTCATATCCGCCTACGCCTAGAAATTCGGACAATAGCCGCTGATCTTCTGGCGCAAGGGTCGCGATCACTTCGGCTGGGTCGAAATCTTGTTTGGCAGCAGCCGACATGGACGGATACCGCAGCAACCAATCAGGCAAACCCTGTGCCGCGACCATTTCGCGGACCAATGTTGGCACATAGCCCAATTGCGACCGCACGGCGTATAGTTCATTGCCCGACCAATCAGCGAGGAACGCAGGTATGTCATGGCTGGCTTGTTCTGCCTCCGACAGATCATTCCACCCCAGCACCCAATCAGGCAGATCCTGAATAAAAAAGATCTCTTTACCGTCGGGTCCAGACACTGTGGCGCGCGCCACGCTTTCAAAGCTGGAAGGCAACAGCGACAGGTCTTGTTTTTCAAGCTGTGACGCGGATTTGAGCGAGTTGAGCGCAAGCCACATGACGGGAATAACAATGACCAAGAACCCAGTGAACAGGTAGGCATAGGTCAGCCAATCAAGCCAATTCGCCCGGCGACCGCCCGCCTTGCGCGTCAGAAATGTTGCGAGTGCTGTCATTGTTTGCTCGATTTCGATGAAAGATAGACTTGCAGCAGCGACAACATGATCAGCACGACCGCAACCAATAGCGACGCCATCGCCGCAATGCCAAGCCCATTGGCCGTTGGCTGCCCGCGCAGGCCAGAGGTTTCAAAAATATAGCCGACAAGCGACGTCCAGCGCACTGACATCGCGTATAGCTCTTCGAAGGCTTGGAAGGCTTTGACCAGCGATAGCACCGTCACCACAAGCAACGTTGGGGCCAAAAGTGGGATCGTGATCCGCGTCAATTGTCGCCATGCAGGGGTGCCATCCATTTCTGCGGCCTCATAGACATCGCGTGGGATCGCCTGAAGCCCGGCCAAAAGGATCAACATGTAGAACCCCAGATGCGCCCAAGTGTAGACAAATACGGACCAAAACATCGTCCAAGACGGATCGGTCAGCCATTGCACCGGCGCGTCGATCCAGCCCCAGCGCATCAGTGTTTCAGAAAGCACGCCTTGGCGTTTGAGGATCAGACTCCAGAGAAAGCCAACAACCACAGGCGATAGCATCACCGGATAAAAGAACACTGCGCGCCACAAACCACGCGCCACGATTTTGCGGTTCAACGCCAAGGCAGACGTCAGCGCGACCGCGATCATGATCGGTACTTGGAACACCACAAATGTTGCCGTGTCGTAGACCGCGCTAAGAAATTTATCATCTTCGAGGTTTGCTGCCCCGGTGTCGATTTGGATTTCCGACAACAGGCGGCGCAGGTTGTCTAACCCGGCCCATTCCCGGTCCGAAAACAGAATTGATTGCCCTTCGGTCACCGAAAAACCCATGTTGATGAACAGGGGTGCAAAGGTGAACAGCCCGAAAATGATCATATTGGGCAGCAAGAATAGATAAGGAAGCCCCGTCGCGCCCGACAGGCGCTGGGTCATTTCAATGGGCCAGCCAAGCGTGCTAATACAGCGGTCCCATAGGGTGCCGGAAGGGCGCAAGAGCGCCCAACCGATGATCAAATAGATCAGCAGATAAAGCGGCCACGGCGAGCCAGAAAATGCAGCAGACAATGCCTCAGACATGCCGTGACCCCTTGTTAGACGTCTTACTCGGCGATCTTGGCGGCAACATCCGCATCAATCGCATCAAGCGCTTCGTCAAGCGTCAACTCACCTGTGATTGCTTGTGTCAGGTAGTCGGGAACCGCGCCGTAGATGACAAAGTTCTTCGCGTACCCTTGCAATGTGTAGGCTTGCGGGGTGGTTTCCGCCGCGACGCCTGCATTGGCTGCAAATACTGACAAAGCTGCCGCAACCGCTGGGGATGCATCTGCGTAGTCAATGCCGGATGCTTGCAGACCTTGGTGTGCCGTGATGTTGCGTGTCGCGGCTGCAAATTGTGCTGCGTTTTCTTCCATTGCAAGGAAATCAATCAAGGCGGCCGCCGCTTCTGGCACATCTGTTGATTCAAACGCGACAATCGCAGCGCCACCGGGCATTGCGCCACAACCACCTGTGCCACATGGTGCCGGAACCGCGACCCAATCAAAGTCTGAGATGTTGTCCGCGTAGCTGTTGATCATCCATGACCCGGACATGTGCATTGCTACATCGCCAGATTGGAATAGTGGCGCTGCGTTACGGTACTGTGTGCCTTCACCAGCTGGCCAACCCTCGGCGGGCATCAAGCCGGATTCGTGCCAACCCACAAATGTTTCGGCGAAATCGCGGAAACCTGCGTCAACCAACATTGGTTGGCCCGCGTCGTCAAAGAATTGCGCGCCATAGCTGAACGCTGGGCCAGCAAGGCGGTGTGCGGTGCGATCCATCGCTAGGCCCGCTGTGATGCCTGTCATTTCTTTGACTTCCATCAGGGCGGTTGCCCAATCATCCCATGTTGCGCCTGCGCCGGGCATATCAACGCCTGCGTCTTCAAAAAGCGTCACGTTCACATAGGGACCGGTCACGGTCAGTTGGGTCATCCAGCCGTAAATGCCAGCATCTTCGCCACCGGGTGTACGGAACCACGGCAATGTCGCGCCATAGCTGGTTTCCCAAGCTGCGCCATCCACATAAGGGGCAAGATCAAGGTAATACTGGTTCAAACCACCCAAGTTGGTCACACGCGCCACGTCTGGTGCAGCATCGGTTTGCAATTGGTTTTCAAGCTGGTCACGGATCACGTCATAGGCAACAGTTTCCAAGTTGACCGTGTGACCCGTATTTGCGGTAAAGGTCGGCAACATTTCTGCGATCACATCGCATTCATTGCTGTCTTGGTAGCAAAGGAACGATACTTCGTCCGCATAGGCGCTGCTTGCGCCTGACAGCATCAGCGCCGCCAACATCAATTTGTTCGTTTTCATCTTCATGGTGTCCTCCCCAGACATTCAGATTTCAGTTTTGGTCCTTGTTGTTGGCTGCCTCCTCTCACACCGCGTTACCGCGCGATGTGACCAGCCATCTTTCCTTTAAAAAACGTCAATGCGTCGCCGTCTTCGCGCTGGGCGGCACGCAGAACCTGCCCCACAATGATATCGTGATCCCCTCCGTCGTAAGATGCGTAGCGGCGGCATTCGAACCGCGCGAGACATCCTGACAAAACGGGTACATCTTCGGCGTTTGTGGTCAGTTCGTTTGCCAGCAACCCGGCCCCATCGCGGGCAACTCGCCAACACAGGTCTTCTTGGTCGGATGCCAGAACATGGATCGCAAAATGTTCAGTCTGCGCAAAGTGCGCATAGCGGCGTGATGATTTATCGGGTGCCCACATCACAAGCGGAGGGTCCAGCGACAATGATGAAAAGCTATTCGCCGTGATTGCCATCGGACCATCTTGCGTGGCCACTGTCACAATCGTCACGCCAGTCGCAAACCGCCCAAATGCATCCCGCAGTTGGCGCGGGTTGCTTGGGTCAGGGACAAATGATGTCTCGGTTGCGATTGTTTCGGTTGCGATCATGCGACTTCGGTACCCAATGCGGATTCGTATAGATAGAACCAGTCTTGACGGCTAATTGTAACAGAAAGAGCATCTGACAGGCGGCCAATCCGTTCAAGGTTATTTGTTCCCAACACCGGCAATATTTTGGCCGGGTGACGCAGCAAGAACGCCACGGCGACGGCCGCCCGGTCCACGCCCTGATCTTTGGCAATTTCATCCATGCGGTCTGTTAGCGCGCTTTGCCCTGTCATCAGGTCACCGCCGCCTAATGGGGACCATGCCATCATTGGGTGATCGTTGCGTTGGTGAAATGCGATATCGCCATTGGTGAATGGGGTGATCGCAGAGGCTGAGATTTCAATTTGGTTCGTGACCAGTTTTTCCCTCATACCAGATTGGAGCAATTCCCAATCCCAGGGCTTAAAGTTAGAGACGCCAACAGCGCGCACCTTGCCCGATTTCACCATCTCATCAAGCGCCGCGCCAGTTTCATTGTGATCCATCAACGGGTCGGGGCGGTGAATAAGCAGCAGGTCAATTTGCTCAATCCCCATCGCCGCAAGCGAATAGTCAACAGATGATGTGATATGCGCCTGTGAGGTGTCGTAGTGTTTACACTTTGCGTCGGCAAAACGGCCCATCGGCGCGACGATGTCGCATTTGGTGACGATCTCCATTTGCGGGCGCAGCGCGGGGTTTGCCTTGAGTGCGGTGCCTAAAATGTCTTCAGCAGCATAGCCGCCATAGATGTCAGCCTGATCAAATGTCGTAATCCCCTGCGCCAGACAGCTTTGAATTTTGGCTTCGATATGGGCGACGGATGTATCGGTGTCATCGCCGATCCGCCACATGCCATAGACAATTTGACTAAACGAAAGGTCAGGGGTGATATCAATACGCGGCATCATTAGCGGCGGTCTCCGTTTCCAAGGGGGGTTGCAGGCACACCGGCAGGCACGCGTCCATATTCATGAGGTAAAGAGCAGGTTTTCATCTGCGGTAGCACGCGTGTTCCAAAATGTTCAGCCTCATCCATATGCGGATAACCTGACAAGATAAACGCACGGATACCCATTTTTTGATAGGCTTCAAGTTTTGACAAAACCTGATCTGTTGATCCAACAAGTGCGGCGCCGCAGCCAGACCGCGCGCGGCCAACGCCCGTCCATAGATTGGGTTCAATATAACCGGAATCATCTGCGATTTCGCGGTTCTTTGCCTGGTGGCTAACCCCGAGCGATTTTGCGTCTTGTGCGCGATTGCGGATTGCGTCGCCTTGATCATCATCCAGTTTAGAGACGATATAATCCGCATATTCGCGGGCCTCGGCTTCTGTATCGCGGACAATCACATGCACGCGCAGCCCGTAATCTAATGTGCGTTCGTATTTTTCGGCGACTGCATTTACCGCCTTCATGCGGGCTTCGAGTTCTGCCATTTTTTCCGGCCACATCAGGTAGACATCGCAATGTTCGCCGCAAAGTTCCAACGCGGCTGGAGAATAACCACCAAAGTACAACAGCGGTCCACCAGTTTGATATGGGCGCACTGGGTCCGTTGTCAGGCCTGAGAAATTGTAAATCTCGCCTTTGTGGTTGATTTCATCTTGGGTCCACGCCTGTTTTAAGATTTCAACGACCTCGCGTGATCGCTGGTAACGGTAATTGCTTTCTTCGAATTGTCCGGGAAAATCGGAGCTGATGATGTTCACGGTCAAACGACCGTTCAGCATATGATCAAGCGTCGCAATTGTGCGGGCCAACATAATTGGCTGCATTTCCCCGCAACGCACAGCGGCCAGCATATTGATGTCCGATGTGATTGGCGCGCAGCCAGCAACAAAGCTAAGCGTGTCTTGGCCCACCTGATAGGATGAGGGGCATAGAATGTTTCGGAATCCTTGTTTTTCCGCCATTTTTACGATGCCAGAACAATGGTCCCACGATGACCGAAGCGCCCCATCGGGTTGTCCCAAAAATTGATAGTCATCTGAACAAAGCGCCGCAAACCACGACACTTCGGCGGCATCAAGATCAGCAGACGTTACCGGCACAACGGTCATTTATGTCATCCTCCCTGGCGCGGTTTTCGGGGTTGCCCACAGAGAAAACCGCTTGACTTTCTTTACGGTTAACAGTGTCTTTGATCTGGATCAATGGTGTATCAATTATTTTCGAAGGCAATCAAAACCACGATGTATGTCAAAGGCCAAACAGCAACCTCATTGCCTCTCTATGTGCAAATCAGTGAGGTGCTGATCCGGGAAATCGCGTCTGGCCAACTGTTGGACGGGGAACGGTTGCCGCCAGAGCGCACGCTCGCAAAACAGCATGATACGACTGTACGGACTTTGCGCAAAGCGCTTGCGATACTTGAAAAAAACGGCCTGATAGAAAGCATTCAAGGATCGGGAAACTATGTCCGAAAGACCCCTGATGTTGCCAGCGTCTATTCGATGTTTCGGCTGGAATTGCTGCGTGGCGGTGGGCTTCCAACGGCAAAAATTCTAGCTGTAGACGAACTAAAAAAACCCGAGGATTTACCGCAATTCGGGCAGACAGAGCGGGGCACGCGGATCAAACGGTTGCGGTTTTTAAGTAAAGAACCCATCGCTGTAGAAGAAATCTGGCTCGATAGTTGCGCGGGTGAAATCGCTCCCGCGGAACTATCCGATTCGCTGTACCGCTATTACAAAATGCGACTTGGGTTTTGGATCACACACGCCGAAGATTATGTGTCGATCGGACAGGTCCCTGATTGGGCCCCCGCAGAATTCATGCCAAAGCCCGGCGAAACCGTCGGGTTCATTGAGCGGATAAGCCATACCGAACAATATGGTTCGGTTGAATTTTCAAGAACTTGGTTTGACCCGCAGCGCGCCCGCTATGTGCAGCGCCTGCGTTAGGGAGGAAATATGTCAAACACTACTAACTACGGCATCATCGGCTGCGGCATGATGGGCCACGAACACATGCGCAACATCGCGTTGTTAGAGAACGCCCGCGTCGCTGGGGTGTACGAGCCGGACGCGGGCATGGCGCAAATCGCGCAATCGATCGCGCCCGATGCACAGATGAGCGATAGCATCGATGCTCTGCTGGGCCTGCCAGATTTAGATTGCATTCTGATTGCTAGCCCCAACTTTCGCCATATCGAACAGCTAGAAATGCTGGCCGCGAAACGGCATCTGCCGGTGTTGGTCGAAAAGCCTCTGTTTACGGATGTTGATCAGATCGGGCGGCTCAAAGCCTTTGTTGATACCTACCCCGCACCGGTCTGGGTCGCGATGGAATACCGCTACATGCCGCCGATCACAGCACTTTTGGACTGCGCGGAAGACGTGACGGGTGGGATCAAAATGCTCACCATCCGCGAGCACCGCTTCCCGTTTTTGGAAAAAGTCGGCGATTGGAATCGGTTTGATCGCTATTCAGGCGGGACCTTTGTTGAAAAATGCTGCCATTTCTTTGATCTGATGCGGCTGGTTCTGAAATCCGAACCGATCCGGGTCATGGCCTCGGGCGGGCAAGATGCGAACCACATTGACGAACGATATGATGGAGAAAAGCCGGACATTTTGGACAACGGCTATGTCATTGTGGATTTTGCCAATGGCAGCCGCGCTATGTTGGAACTGTGCATGTTTGCCGAAGGCGCGCAGTATCAAGAGGAAATCTCGGCGGTTGGTCCAAACGGTAAGGTCGAAGCCTTGGTGCCCGGCCCCGGCCGCTTTTGGCCGGACCATTTGGGTGAAGCGCCCGTGCCGCAACTGATCGTCAGCCCCCGGACCCCTAAAGGGCCGACCCACAAAGATATCCCCGTTGATCCAACCTTGCTTGACGCTGGCGACCACAATGGATCGACCTATTACCAGCACCAAGGGTTCCTTGAATTGGTCCGTGGGCAACGTGACAAGCCTGATGTATCGCTCAACGACGGAAAAATCGCCGTGCTTATCGGCATGGCCGCGCAAATATCGATCCGCGAACATCGCACCGTTCTTATGAGCGAACTCACGGGTTAATTGGTTGCCCCCGGTCTAACAATCGGGCGCGGGGGCAAAAAATGACTTAATTAAATATATTATTTTCAATGAGTTAATATGTTTTTCAAAAAAACATGTATTTTCTTTGAACCATTTCCCTACCTCCAGCGACCTATAACTGTAGCGCAGGTAACTGTTGCTACAAAATAAAAACTGGATCTATATTATGCGCTATTTTATCAAAACATTTTCGATCGGTACGATACTAACTGCAGCAACTTTTGCGCCTATCCAAGCGCACGCTGAATTTACAACTCTGGGCGAATGCTACCAAGCGGTCATCAATTGGTGTTCGGTAACATTCCCCGACCAAAACTGTAGCCAAACAAGCGGTCTTGATGATTGCGACGAAGTCTTTGGAAACTCCGTCGGCGGAATCGATATCAAAGGCATCTTTGCCACCCAACGCGAAGACGAAACCTATAGCTTGCGCTTTGAAATTCTTTCAGAGCCGGAAGTAATCCACGATCGCCGCGAGGCATCTAGCCACCTGACAGATGACCTTCGTGATCCAACTGGCGCTTCGATGCGCCGCTAAAGAACCTGCCCTCGACCCGTCCCAAGCTGCCCCGGTGCGAAAGCATCGGGGTCTTTTTTGTGCACTCCAACCACAAGAAGCCGTCAAAAAACCATCTAAGGGCGTCACAATGCGAGATACCCGACGCCGCAAAACGCGATGACGCAACCCCACCATTGCAAGCGGTTGATGCGCTCTTTCAAGAAAAATGCGGCCAACCAGATTGTTGGCAATCCGTACATCGCGGTCGTGACGGCGGCGTATTCGGGATGTGGGTAATCGCCTGCCGTCATGATCGACAGCAGGGCGATGCCGTCAAGAATCCCCATTATCAAAAGCGTTTTGAGCGCGTCTGGCTTAGGCCAGAGCGGCAGGCGTGCTGGTAAACAGACAAACCGACATGGCTGAGCACCGACTTTGATCATGGTTGGGCAACCAAAGCCGACACGCCTTATCATCGGTACCAATACAGGCCTCACGGATGTCAGGTTACTCTGCGCCGCAAGGAAGGCCCGGATAGCTCGACGCGATGTGCCACACTGGTCAATCGGTCAAGTATGGCATCTGCGATTGTTGGGTTGTCGATGAAGGCATGCCAATTTTCGACCGGCAGCTGCCCGCACACGACCGTGGCGCGTTCACCGATACGATCATCCAACAATTCGAGCAAATCGTGTTTTCCCGTTGCTTTCAGTTTGCTGACGCCAAAATCGTCAAGGATCAGCAAATCGGCACGCTTGTATTTCGCGCGCAGTCGGGGGGCCGTTCCCTCCAATCGAGCCAGTTCAAATTCTTCCAACAAACGCGATACCATGCGATAGGATACACTGGTGCCATTGCGCACAGCCTGCATTCCTAAGCAGCAACCCAACCAAGTTTTTCCGGTTCCACTTTTCCCCGTAATCAGAACATTTTGGTTGCGGTGGATCCAATCGCAGCTCAGCAAACGTGTCATAACAGTTTTATCAAGTCCGCGCTCAGCGTTGTAAGTCAAGTCTTCCGGATGTGCATGCACTCTGAGCTTTGCGGCGCTGAGCAGCCTGTCCTTGCGCGCATTGAGCCGGTGGAGATCTTCCGCGTCGATCAAAATCGATAAACGGTCCTCAAAACCCATGTCGGTGAGGCTTGGTGTTTCAAGTTGTTGCCGCAAGGCATTATGCATCCCCTTGAGCTTCAGTTCGTTTAGTTTGCGCAATGTCGTTTCGATACTCATGCGTTGTCTCCTCCGTAATAACGCGCTCCGCGTATATTTTTGTGTTCAAGGACTTCTTCTGATTCATCTTGTTCTTGCCCTGCGACATCCATCAAGCCGGGCTGCATAATCAGACGCTCCAATCGTGTTATGTGGGGTGCGTCAGAGAAATGGGTAAGGATCCAGTCCGCCGCGCGGATAACAATATCTTCTCCATAGCTATCAAGCAGTTTGGACAGTTTATGCGCGCACTTATCCGTTGCGTTGGGGTTTTTCCAAACCTCAAGGTGAAGCCTCAGATAGCGGTCAATTGGAATCGCCTGGTATCTGCCCCAAGTGTAGAAATAGCGGCGGCGATGATCTCCGTGGTAACGATGATTCTCCGGTTGATGATGGCGCAAGGTCGAAGTCTTGCCGCTTCCTGCTTGACGTGGATGAACAGCCAAACGCCGACGCTCATGAAAGAGACTGATCACCTCTTGGTCTTCGAACAGATCAATACGTTGGCCGATCAGTTCGTGTGGTACGGAATAGAAGTTTCCGTTATGTTCGATATGATAATCTTCCGGTACGCGAGCGGACTTGATGTGCTGAAGATTGCGAAACGGACGATGGGGCAAAGGTCGAAGTCGAGCGTGTTCCTCTTCTTCAAAAATTTGCCTCCGGGACCTCCCTCCCATGCGACGCATTGGTTTTTCATTGATCAGGTCCAGCTCAAGACTGATCGCCCGATTGAGCTCTGCAAGTGAATGAAAAACCTGACGCGCTAAACGCAATGTTATCCAGCGCTTCACGTGAAGTACGGATTGCTCGACTAGTGCTTTGTCCTGCGGCGTTCTCACACGTGCAGGAAGTGTGGTAACGCCATAGTGTTGCATAGCGCGATCAAAGGCCGCATTTAACATTTGACCACTTGATTTGGACCGGGTCTTGATCACAGCGGCTTTGAGGTTATCCGGCACGATAAACTTTGGCACTCCGTCAAAATACTCAAACATGGTTATGACGGCTTTGATCCAGCTTTGTGTGCTCTGATCCGGCACAGCAAGGGCAAAGATAAGGCGGCTGTGACCTAAGGCACCAATAAACAGCTCTACAGGTCGTGGTTTTCCGGTTTCGGGGTTGACCACTTGAGGTCGTTTACCCGAGAAGTCGACAAAAACTTCCTCTCCCGCAAAACGAATTTGCCGCATGACAGGCCCACGTTTTTTTAGGTGTTTCCTGAGTTCACGACAAAAACGTGTATAACTCATAGGCGTTTCAGCTTCCCTCGCGTAGTCATCGTGAAGCACCGTCATAACCATGCCTTTTTGGGATGACATCCGTTGAGCCATCAAGTCCCAATCCGGCTCTGACCATTGGCGAGGCGGCAATTGACGTTTGAGGTTCAAGATGTCGCGCAAAGCATCAACCGATAGATTATCTATCTGATCTAAATTGATAGGGTGATCGCGGTTTTGACGTCGGTATTTTGCGACAGTTGTGCGGTGAATATTGCACACGTCACCAATTGCAACATCGCTCAAGTCGCCTGTCAAAATCAGGCGCATTACTTTTTTGAAATCCATGTTTGGCATCCTCTAGGCACACCAATCCTGATCGGAACGATTTAAAAAAATCGTCCGGTGTCAGCCTTGACGTGTTCGTGTTGATGTTAGAGTGTTGCCTTATTGGTCTAGCACCAAAGGCAATTTTCAGGGGCGTACACGGGCAAGTGTGCGCCTTCTGCATTTTTTAACGGTAAATCATTTTTGGCCCTCCTTAGGATTAGAGGTGCACGATTGATCAAGTGAGATGTTGAGCGTTCTCGCCAGGGCTTTGGATATTCGGGCAGAGCTTCGCTCTTTCTTGGCAACGTCGACAACTGCAGTATGGGACACGCCAAGCTCACGCGCGACGGCCCGCAACGAGCTGCCCGAGCGCCTCAACCTAAGTTTTATCTGATCGTAAGACAGGTCCTTGAAGATTGAATTTTGTTGGTTTTTTTCATCTTCTTGGTCTGAGCTGCAAGACCACTGCATATATTTTTGGGCAGACATCAGGTTTCTCCTTGATCCTCAAAAGGGAGCCGTTTCAATCAGTTTCTCAACAAGATGAAATTCGTTAATGATTTGTTTTTCAAGGTAAAAAATATACTTCACGCGATTTCAATGAGAGTGTTTCATCTCATTTTTGAGAGGATGCACTCTCAATCTTCGCGCAAGTATTTGGAAATCGGGCTTGATTTTTTTAGGATTTATTTCGACTTTGACGCATCCCAGAGCCGGAAAATACCTATGGTATCGAAAACAAAGACAGCCCGCGAGCGGTCTTACATGACGCAAACAGGTCGAAACCTATTAAGGATTCGGAGGAAGGCCGGGCTTAGTCAAAAATCGGTTGCGGATTTTTGCGGCGTTACTCGCGAAACATACGGATTTTATGAACGCGGGGAGAGACCATTTCCCGGACATCTAAGTCAGTCTATTTTCGAATTAACGGGACAGGACCCCAGGCCCAAGCTCGTTGGAGTGTCCGGGCAACCGATTTTGATAGACCAGATAGTGCCTGCACCGCGAACCAGTCCAATTGTAGTACTGGTTCAATTCAGAAGGGAATCGCGACGTAATTTTGATGAGTTTACGGAAACCGTATCATCAAATCTGAGGAAAAAGTATGGAGAGACGGGTGACTCTATTTTTATCGCAACTGCAATCGTTACCAACATATTTCATTACAAAAACCCTGAATTAACGTTAACCACCGCTAACTTGAATTCAGATGGCTGGACGTATATTCTTTGCTTAGGAGTTATGTCGCTCTTTTTGCCCTTTCAGGTCATCAATTTGTACAAGTTTCTACGTTGGCGGGCAAAACGTTGCCGTGCTTGATCCGCCCCAGATAACCTCCATCGCTGGCTCGCGAGAAAAGACCTTTTATGTGGCCCAGTCATCAACGAATATCATTATCCGGGTGTCCCTGAGGTCTCTTTAGACACAAGTTTCGTTCGTCGTTTCAGATTTCGCAACGCAACCATTGAACGCTCCCGATCTGCCGATAATACTCGAGTTGTGAATTCCAAATCGAGATCCAGCCGATATTCGCACTGAAGTACCGCTTGATGATACTGAAACGAATGAAAGTACGCCCGGAAGGCTGCCCGACGTTTTGAATATACCATCTTATCGTCTGCGATGCCAAAATGAGCGTCCATGTCGCGCGCAAGCCCGATTTTGGCAGGCCACACCAAGTCGTTCCTAAAAAATGGAGGCAGTTCATCAATAGATAAGAGGCCAAATGCTTTCACGATCTGCCCAAGGGTTCGTTGCCTAAAGTAAGGCCGAAAAACACGCAGCCTAGTCACTGGCTGCAACGGAGCCGCATATCGCTGGAGATCTGCCGCCTCTCGTTGGTTCACAACGACTTCTTTATGTTCAAGCGATGTCATAAGCAATTTTAACCATCAATAGCTCATACGGATAGGCTTACATTGCTAAAGACATGCAGGCTCCGCCTCAGTTCTCGCGTTTAGCGGCATTTTTCTAATCTATCCTAAGATGAGGTCGAATTTTCGGCCCATTGCGGTCATTTACGAGTTGAATTGACGCTACGGTGCGCTTCCCCAAAGCGGACATTGATTGATCGCACGGCCTTTCTAGACGTCGACGATCTTTACGACCTAAGTTCGAGAGTAACTGGCCTGCCTACAAAAAAGGGGCCAAAGCGCGCGCTTAGGCCCCTTTTCGGTTTCATTGCGGCTTAGTGGTAATAGATGCCCTGCGGCGTCACGGTAAAGTTTGCGCCCGCGTATCCCGTGTAGCTTGCAATTCACACCGCCCACTTAGCACAGAAAACTACCTCTCTAGTGCCACGAAGTTACGAGTAACAATGTTTGCCACATAGATCGCCAAAATTTCGGACATGGATTGGAAACTCATTGCGCGCATAGGTTCGCGCGCAATGAAAATGTGTTGGTTGTGCTGCGGCGCATGTAAAACTTTATCCCAACCGGGCACATAGGAATCCCAGTAGCCATGAATGTCCTCTGGCGCGGCGTCGAAGTGTTCTGCGTAGGAACTCACGAGGAAGTCCGCATCGATAAGCTGCACCTGTTCAGGACTTAGGTCTACGCGCTCACCTTCGATGGACCTGTCCCGTTTTTGTGCCGCTCCAAGTGCTCGTTTAGGCCACTTTCCGTTCGAAGGCGACTGGGCTTTTCCAGCCCAATGCTGAGTGCCGCCGACGCGGATTGTAGAAGCCGTTGATGTATTCAAAGATCGCCAC
>CALLAF010000002.1 GCA_938002605.1 uncultured Paracoccaceae bacterium
TGGAGGAAACACTACAACACGAAACGACCCCACAGTGCTTTGGGCTATCGCCCACCGGCCCCGGAAGCAATCGTCCAGATGGACCGAAGGCCGATCATGCACTAACAATCAAATTGGACCACTCAAGTGGGGCTGATCACCAGAATTGGCGTATGAGCTGACCAACCTGCAAACCCTTTGCTGTTCCTGTCATGCCCGCAAAACCCGCCTTGAAATTGGTCTAGGTAAACTGGACCCCGAAAAGGAAAAGTGGAAGTCGTTTCTTACCCCCGGTAGTTTTTAGAAAATCCTTTATTTTGCTAGTATTGGGCATCGTAATTAAACTTAGAATGGTGCAAAATACATGCTTGAATCTGTTAAAATCTCCCGGCGTCAGTCGGAAATCCGCCAAGACCTTTCGGCCCTTGTCGGTAAAGAAACCCCCACCGAGGACGAAACACGTTCTATTGAAAAGCTGGACATGGAATTTCGTTCCAATGAAACCCGCTACCGTGCTGCCCTCACCTTAGAAAATGAGGAACGCAATGAAGCCAAAGGCGAATTGGAAACGCGTTCTGATCGCGAGTATTCTAGTCTGTTGGATAAATTCGAACTTCGCCAAGTTGCCCTGCATTTGGACGAAGGCCGCTCTCTTGATGGTGCAACTGCTGAAGTTGTCCAAGAAATGCGCAACGCTGGCGGCTATCGTGGCGTCCCTGTTCCGTTGGAAGCGCTAGAGCAGCGTTCAACCGTATCGACTGGCACACCTGATCCTGTGAACACACGCAACATCTTTGACCGTTTGTTTCCGGCGTCTATTGCTTCACGTCTTGGAGTTCAGGCAATCAACATTCCCCAAGGCTCTGAATCGTTCCCTGTTGCTACCTCTGGCGCTGTCGCTGGCTGGGCTGCAACTGAAGGCGGTGACGTTGGCAACTCTGGCACATTCGCAACCGCTGAAGCCTCTTTGTCGCCTGACAACACACTTGGCGCACATATGCGGATCACGCGTAAAGCTATGAAACAGACAGGGGCTGGCCTTGAAGCTGCTATTCGGCGCGATATGGCCGCTGCACTTGGTGCTGAACTGGACCGCGCAACACTCTTGGGTTCTGGGGCTGCTGGGCAACCTCTTGGTGTGATCACTGGTGCCGCGACCTACAACATTGCTGACACTGATATGTCTGCCGCTGATCCAACTTGGTCGCTGTTTAAGACTGAAATCATTGCGTTTATGGCTGCTAATGCAATCACTGACCCGTCTATGATTAAGCTGGCCCTTACGCCTGCTATCTGGGGCGCGATGGATGATGACGTATGGGATGCCGGGTCTGGCGTTACTGAGTGGGACCGTCTGGTTAAACACGTTGGCGCTGGCAACATCATGACTGGCAACCAACTGACTGCTGGTTCTGCCATTATGACAACCAACGCGGGCGGTGTTGCCCCTGCTTATGTCGGTCTGTGGGGTGGTGTTGACCTTATCCGCGATGTGACCACTGATGCACAGTCTGGGGGCTTGCGCCTAACAGGTCTGATCACTGCTGACGTTACCGTAGCACGCGGCGCACAAACACGCGTCCTGTCAAACTTCGGGTGATAACATGCTGACCAGTTTTTCTAACGATTCTGGTCTGGAACTGCGAGACGCTGGGGATGGTTCCCGGCGTCTTACAGGGCGTTTCCCATATGGTAAGCGTGCGGTTCTTAGCGATGGTGGGCGCAATGGTGGCCGACCCCGTAAAGAGGTGATCCAGTCTAAGGCGTTCGCGTATCGTGTAGACCGTCCCGAAGAGGACATTCACCTGTTGCTTGGTCACTCCTATGACAAGCCCCTAGCAAGCCGTGAAGCGCAAACGCTGGTGTTGACTGACACTGATGACGCGCTGACATTTGAGGCGATTATCACGCAAGAAATTCAACAAACGACATGGGCGCAAGACTTCTTTGCCGCCTATGCTGGTGGTCAGATTAAGGGGATTAGCCCCGGCTTTCGTATCCCGCCACCACGTACCGTTAAGAATGCAGAGACGGTTGAGGATGAAGACCCAAGCGAAGGCACGGCAATCATTCGCAACATCTGGCAAGCGTTACTGTACGAGATTAGCTTCGTGACGCAACCTGCATATAAAGAAACAGAAATTGAGGAACGCAACTGGCAGCTAACTGATGCTGGTGTTGTCGTTCCAAAGATCAATCCTTTAAACAAGTGGAGGCTTTAATATGCCATTGCAATTCATGGAAGAGGCCGAACCGCTTGCCTATCCCGATGCACCGTCTGATCTGTCTGATGCTGCTGCGCTAATCGCGCCTGCAATCATCTGGCAGCGTATTGAGGCTTATATCCGCTATCGCTGGGCAGAACGTGAAGTCACTTGGATTGTGACGGGTTCGGGCTATCGCACTGGCGCGGGTGACACATGGCGTCCAAACCTCACACCGTTCAGCGGGCTAACACGTGAAGTCTGGGATTATGACCTAGAGGATTGGGTAGCCACGACACTGCGCCAAGGTCCGCTTGGTGAGACTTACTTAGCGCATAAGACGCAATACCGCCTTAAAGCCACTGTTGGCAGCACCGACACGCCCCCGGCATCTGTCTTGGAAGCGTACCGCCGCCTTGCGGAATACCTTGTTGATAGCGCCGCTGCACCGTCTGGGGCCAAGTCCCATTCTGTTGATATTGGGCAGATTACAGAGAGCGTTTCACTTGATCTAAACCACATGGGCAAAGCCCTACAATTGTCTGGTGCCGCTGACCTGCTGCGCCCTTACCGTATGTCTGGGGTGAACTCATGAGCCTATTTAGTTTCTTTAAGCGCGACACCAACGAAACCCGTTCTGTCGGTCCGAACTATACCGCCGCGATTATGGCAGCGCGTTCGGCTTGGATCACTGGCGAAACTGGCACTGCTGAATTGACCGCAACGGTGCAAGGCGCTGTGAGTCTGTGGGAAGGCGCTATGGGCCTAGCTGATGTTGATGGCACCGATATTTTAGACCGCCGTTCGATGACTCTGCTGGGCCGCTCACTCGCTTTACGTGGTGAATTTGTCGCGCTGATCACTGATAACGGCCTGATCCCTGCATCTGATTGGGTTATCTCAACACGTGATAGCAAACCCCACGCCTATCAATTGACGTTGCCTGAAACTGCTGGTGGTCAAGCTGTGACTGCATTGGCTGGCGAAGTGATCCATGTTGTGATCGGTGCTGACATTGCACAGCCTTACTATGGGTCTGCACCTTTAACACGTGCAAGCCTGACAAGTGGAATGCTGGCGACATTGGAAACGGCATTGGGTGAGGCTTACGATTCCATGCCTTTAGGTTCGCAGATTGTGCCGTTCCCTGAAGCCCCTGATGTTGACATGGATGCGCTGGCAAACGGGTTCCGTGGTAAACGTGGCCGGGTTCTATTGCGTGAAAGCACAGCGGTTATGGCAGCGGGTGGCCCTGCCCCTTCACAAGATTGGCGGGCGTCTGATGTATCGCCAGACATGCAGAAAACAATGTCACTGCAAACACTGGAAAGCGCACGTGATTCTATCAACCATGCTTACGGCGTATTGCCAGCCCTGACCAACAAAGGCACGACTGGCCCAATGGTACGGGAAGCACAACGGCACCTAGCGCAATGGGTGCTGCAACCTATCTGTGCGCTGTTAGCTGAAGAGGCCACCAACAAGCTTGGCACACCTGTTAAGATCGACGTCATGCGACCACTGCAAGCGTTTGATGCTGGTGGGCGTGCAAGGGCTTTGGGTGCCATCGTGCAATCACTGGCAATCGCTAAAGAAAACGGCGTTGATATTGATAAAGCTATGTCGCTGGTTGATTGGTCAGATGGCTGATCCGGGCCACATATTCTACGGGCCTATTGTGACGCGCCGTGAGGCTTTAGAAAAAGGGTTATCCCGGTATTTCACCGGGAAGCCCTGCAAATACGGTCATTATGAACAATGGCAAACCAAGACAAGCGGCTGTATGGCTTGCGCTAGATTGGCAGCACGTAAACGCACAGGGGTTGTTGGACCACCATGCGGCACGCGTGTTATGTTTGTTGCACAGTCAGAAAGAGATAAAGCGCAATTATCCATTCCTTTTGATTATGACTGATAGCTGTGATTTGGCGGGCTTTTGTAAATTTAACCCTACCCAAGTCATAGACGGTTGAGTTTGGAGTCATGCCCTTACGCGAACCGAAACAAACCCCGATGCTGTCTTGATTGACCTCTTGTCCAGCGTCGGGGTTATTTGCCTCTTTTTCGCATTGATTCTTCGTTAATTAGAGCACGTTCGATAGCGTCTATTTCTTGCTGTATTGCCACAAGCTTTCGCGTATCCACTTTTAGCGATTCATCCGTTGTTAATTCCAATACACATGCGCGCCGGTCTAGAATTTTGCCAATAAGCAAGTTCTTTAAGCCCTCTACTTGAACATCATCATCTGTCATAGTTACACCTAAATAAATTGCTTCAACTATGGGTAGATTTGCACACAATTTACAGGCTAGCAAGCGACATGAATCACTTGCTTACATAGTGCTTACACGGATTTGGTGCGCCCTTGGTGGGCTTACTCTATTTGCAGCTAAGTCATTGATTTTACTGGTGCCGATGGAGAGACTCGAACTCTCACGATATTGCTATCGGGGGATTTTGAATCCCCTGCGTCTACCATTCCGCCACATCGGCCAGTGCGGACCTCCTAATGCGGTGCGCGGGCGGCGTCAATCAGTGGAATGCAAATTCATGCAAATATTCCGACTGCTTGACCCCGTATGCACTTCGTGGCCTAACACGTGAAGCTTACAAAGGGTCGAAAAATGTTGCGTAGCCTTTATGAATGGACGTTGTCACTGGCGCAATCGCGCTACGCGCTTTGGGCGCTGGCCTGTGTCGCGTTTGTGGAATCATCGTTTTTTCCGATTCCGCCTGATGTCTTGATGATCCCAATGATTATCGCCCGCCCGTCCCGCGCATTTTTGATTGCCGCTGTGGCGACCGTTTCTTCGGTGCTTGGTGGGATATTTGGCTATTATATTGGTTTCGCTCTGATGGAGAGCGTCGGCCAGCCAATTTTGGATTTCTATGGCAAAGGGCATTACTTTGAAGAATTCGCGCTGAAATATAACGAATGGGGCGCGTGGGCTGTGTTGACCGCAGGCGTCACCCCCTTCCCATTCAAGGTTATCACGATCGCGTCAGGGGTTACGCAATTGTCATTCCCTGTTTTCGTGATTTCAGCCATTGTCGCCCGCGCACTGAGGTTCTTCTTAGTCGCAGCCTTGTTGTGGAAATTCGGTGAACCCATCCGCGATTTCATCGAACGCCGTTTGGGGCTGATGTTTATTCTCTTTTGCGTGCTCTTGCTTGGCGGGTTCGCACTTGTGGGGCTGCTATGACACGTAACTTGATGGTTCTTTTTGCGGCCGGTGGGTCGGCTGCGCTGATGGCCGGCGCCTATCTATTTCAAGCGCTTGGCTATCCGCCCTGCGCCATGTGTCTTTGGCAGCGTTACCCGCATGTCATCGCAATTGTGATCGGGTTATTGGCATGGAAAATACGCGGACGGCTTTTGCCGGCCTTGGGCGCACTTTCTGCCGCCACGACCGGTTCAATCGGTTTTTTCCATATGGGTGTCGAACGCGATTGGTGGGAAGGCCCATCTAGTTGCACGGGCAGCGGTGGAGTTTTGGACGGTCTTGATGGGGCTGGGTTGCTTGCGATTGAAGGCCCCAAAGTGATCATGTGCGACCAAGTGTCTTGGGAATTTCTGACATTGTCGATGCCAACGTGGAATGGCATTTTCTCGTTTGTTTTTGTGGGGTTCTGGATCGCTGCGATTAAGCTCAATGACGTGTCGATAAAAGCAGGCTCGTCTCAGAGCGTGTGATACCTTCTAATCGTCGGATCGCAAAGAGCACCTGATCGAACTCCTCGAGCGTTCCCGTACTGATTTCCGCGATCAAATCCCAAGTCCCATTGGTTGAATGCACCATCTGCACCTGCGGCATACGCGTGAGGCTTTTCCAAATCTTTTCGGTCCCGCGCCCGGCGATTTCCACCATCATCAACCCGCGCACCGGATCAGGCCGCACATCGGATCTGGTGACAACCGAAAACCCCACGATTTCGCCGCCCGCAACCAGGCGATCAAGCCGGGTGCGCACCGTGCTGCGCGTCACGCCAAGTTCAGCCGCAAGTTCGGATAGGGAGGCGCGCCCATTGCGGCGCAATGCCCCGATCAACCGATTGTCCATTTCGTCCATGATGATTGCCCGATTTGTCACAAATGCTGTCATTTTGCACAATTTGCCTGCTATTTGCACCCGCATTTTTGCGCAATGATTTGGTATGACACAAAAAAATTGCATACTAATTGGCGCCCCGGTGGACTGCGGCAAGCGCACACGTGGCTGTATCATGGGGCCTGACGCCTATCGCACCGCCGGGATATCCGAGGCGATCACCGCGCTTGGCCACTCTGTAGAGGATTTGGGCAACCTTGCCCCTGCTGCGATGGATGTGGGGCCGCCATCCAACCCGCTGGTTTATAAGCTGGCTGAAAATGTTGGCTGGACCAAAACGCTTATGGAAGCCGCACATAAGAACGCCCCGCGCGGCATGCCAATTTTCTTGGGTGGAGATCATGCGCTTGCCGCTGGGACGGTCGCAGGTATGGCTGCGCATGCCGCAGATCAAAACCGCCCGTTCTTTGTGCTTTGGCTGGATGCGCATAGCGATATTCATACGCCGGACACGACGGATAGCGGCAATCTTCATGGCACGCCGGTGGGTTATGTCACAGGGCGTGATGGGTTTGACGCGTTCCCGCCATTGCCCGCGCCTGTTGATCCGGCCAATATCTGCATGATTGGCCTTCGCTCAGTGGATGCCGCGGAAAATGCGGTGCTGGCAGATGGCACTGTTACGCTGGTGGATATGCGGATGATCGATGAACAGGGGATCAGCGCGCCGTTGCAAACCTTCCTTGACCGGGTCGCTGCGGTGGATGGGATGCTGCATGTCTCGCTGGATGTTGATTTTCTTGATCCATCCGTCGCACCCGCCGTTGGCACAACCGTGCCCGGCGGTGCCACCGTGCGCGAAGGGCATTTGGTGATGGAAATGCTATCTGATTCTGGGCTGGTCACATCGCTTGATCTCGTTGAGCTAAACCCATTTCTTGATGACCGCGGCCAGACCGCGAACCTAATGGTGGACCTGACAGCGTCGCTGCTGGGGCGCCGTGTTTTTGACCGCCCAACCCGGAGCATTTCATGACCCTCAAAGCCTCAGAACTGGCGCTTGTGTCGTTTGTATCCGTCGACAATATGATGCGCCTTGTCCATAGTATCGGCATTGAAACGTTCATGGCCGATCTGGCCCGTGAAATCGAAGCTGATTTTGTACGCTGGGAATTGTTTGATAAAACACCGCGTGTCGGCAGCCATTCTGACGTAGGGGTTATTAAGCTGATGCCGACATCGGACGGCACCCACTACGGTTTCAAATATGTAAATGGCCACCCCAAAAACATGAAAGAAGGGCTGCAAACGGTCACCGCCTTTGGTGTTTTGTCTGATGTTTACACGGGCTACCCAATTTTGTTCTCGGAGATGACCGTTCTTACGGCCCTGCGCACGGGCGCAATGTCTGCGGTTGCAACCAAACAGCTTGCCCGTAAAGACGCGCAAACCATGGCGATGATCGGCAATGGTGCGCAGTCTGAATTCCAATGTCTCGCGATCAAGGCGGTTTGTGGGATCAGTGATATCCGCTTGTATGATATCGACCAAGCCGCCACCGAAAAATGTGCAAAAAACCTTGCCGGGCTTGGTTTCACCATTACAAAATGCGCCTCGCCTGAAGACGCCATTCAAGGCGCGGATGTTATCACAGTTGCGACCGCGGATAAGGACATGCAGACAATTCTGACGGACAATATGGTCGGCGCGGGCGTACATATCAACGCGATTGGTGGCGATTGCCCCGGCAAGACTGAATTACATCGCGATATTGTCGCGCGGTCCTCTGTCTTTGTGGAATACCCGCCGCAAACCCGGATTGAGGGCGAAATTCAGCAAATGCCTGATGACCACCCGGTCACAGAGCTATGGCAAGTCATTACCGGCGCACAGCAAGGCAGAAAGACGGCGCAAGAAGTCACGCTGTTTGACGGCGTTGGCTTTGCAATCGAGGATTTCAGTGCGCTGCGTTACGTCCATAATCAGATCAAAGACACACCATTTTATGTCGATATTGATCTGGTGGCTGACCCCGACGATCCGCGCGATTTGTTTGGAATGATCAAACGCGCTGGCTAGGGGTAGAATTCCGCCATATTTTTATTTGCTTTTACAATGCTTTACCGTGCAGTGTGGCTGGTTGTTCTGGCACATTCGCATCGCCCATTGCACCCTATATCAAGTGTCTGATAGAGTGCTATGAACGAGATATAGCAGTATGCATAAAAACGGGCGGCCAACGTGAACGATACTCCTCAAACTCCTGAAAACGATGATGAAAATGTGCCTGCGCCCTATGTGTATGATGGCCCGGCAGTCACCATTGAGCATGAGCTGAAGAACAGCTACCTTGATTACGCGATGAGCGTGATCGTTTCGCGTGCGATCCCTGATCTGCGTGATGGGCTCAAACCCGTGCACCGCCGCATTCTGTACGGAATGAACGAAGCAGGGAATACTTCGGATAAGTCCTACCGCAAATCTGCGCGCTCTGTCGGCGACGTGATGGGGAAATACCACCCGCACGGTGACAGCGCAATCTACGACGCCTTGGTGCGTATGGCGCAAGATTTCTCAATGTCGCTCAAGCTGTTGGATGGTCAAGGCAACTTTGGTTCTATGGACGGCGACCGCGCCGCCGCGATGCGTTACACCGAAGTACGTATGGATAAACCTGCTGCGTTTTTGCTGGCGGACATTGATAAAGACACCGTAGATTTCCAAGATAACTATGACGGTAAAGACCGCGAACCCACTGTTTTGCCTGCACGTTTTCCAAACATGCTGGTCAATGGTGCGGGCGGTATTGCCGTTGGTATGGCGACAAATATTCCGCCCCATAACCTAGGCGAGGTAATCACCGCCACGCTTGCATTGATCGATGAACCTGATCTGACATCAGAGCAGTTGATCGATTACATCCCTGCCCCGGATTTCCCGACCGGCGGTGTTATTTTGGGCCGCACCGGTGCGCGCAAAGCCTATCTTGAAGGGCGCGGCTCTGTTGTTGTACGGGCCAAAACCCACACCGAAGAAATTCGCAAAGATCGTTATGCGATCATCATCGACGAAATTCCTTATCAGGTGAATAAGGCTGCGATGATCGACAAAATCGCTGAAGCCGCCCGCGAAAAGCGGATTGAAGGCATCGCGCATGTCCAAGACGAATCTGACCGAAACGGTGTCCGGGTTGTTGTGGAACTGAAACGTGACGCCACGGCCGAGGTTGTGTTGAACCAACTGTTCCGTTTCACGCCAATGCAAACTTATTTCGGCTGTAACATGCTAGCACTGAACGGCGGCAAACCCGAACAATTGACGCTCCGCGCGTTCCTGACGTCATTCATCGATTTCCGCGAAGATGTCGTTGCGCGTCGCACCGCGTTTGAACTGCGCAAAGCCCGCGAACGCGCGCATATTTTGTGTGGTTTGGCTGTAGCCGTCACCAATATCGACGAAGTTGTCGCAACTATCCGGGCATCTATCGACGCTGCAAGTGCGCGCGAGGCGCTTATGACTCGCCGTTGGCCTGCAGAAACGATCCTTGAATATATCGCGCTGATCGATGATCCGACCCACACGGCCAATGATGACGGCACCTATAACCTGTCAGAAACCCAAGCCCGCGCGATCCTTGAATTACGTCTGCAACGCTTGACCCAAATTGGTGTCAAAGAAGTCACCGACGAGCTGCAAGAATTGGCCGGTAAGATCCGGGAATACCTTGAAATTCTAGGATCACGCGACCGCATCATGCAGATCATTCGTGATGAGCTGAACGAAGTTCGTGAAAAATTCGCTGTGCCACGTCGGACCGAAGTCGTCGACTGGGCTGGCGATATGGACGACGAAGACCTGATTGAACGTGAAGACATGGTCGTTACGGTCACGTCTGGCGGCTATATCAAGCGGACCGCACTTGCTGATTTCCGCGCGCAACGGCGCGGCGGTAAAGGCCTGTCATCAATGGCCACTAAAGAAGAAGACGTGGTAACCACGCTGTTCGTGGCCAATACGCATACGCAGCTGCTATTCTTCACGACCGACGGTATGGTCTACAAGCTGAAAACATGGCGCCTTCCATTGGGCAGCCGGACAGCCAAGGGCAAGGCGATTGTAAACATCCTGCCGATCCCGACAGGGGTTTCTATCGCCGCTATTATGCCTGTCGACCGGCCCGAAGAAGAATGGGACGATCTGCAAGTTGTCTTTGCAACCTCTGCTGGAACTGTGCGCCGTAACAAGCTGTCAGACTTCACAAATGTGATGCGTAACGGCAAGATAGCGATGAAGTTTGAGGACGATCACGCCGAGACAACCCTGATCAACGCGCGCATTGCGTCCAACGATGATGACGTGATGCTTGTCACCGATTCTGGCCGCGCAATTCGCTTCCCTGCGACCGATGTGCGCGTGTTCAACTCGCGTGCCTCTGTCGGTGTGCGTGGGATCAAACTGCAAGGCGATGACACCGTCGTTTCTATGTCGATCATCAGTCATTTTGACGCCGAAGCCTCTGAACGCGCGGCCTATCTGAAAATGCGCCGTGCAATGGCCGGGCTTGCGGATGATGCGGAAACAGATGATGAAGATGAGGCGGCACCCGGCGCGATTAGTCAAGAACGCTATGCAGAGATGTCTGCAGCCGAAAACCTGATCCTGACGATCACGTCGCAAGGGTCCGGCAAACTGTCATCCAGCCACGACTACCCTGTGCGCGGGCGTGGCGGCATGGGGGTCGCGGCGATGGATAAGGCGATGCGCGGCGGACCATTGGTGACATCGTTCCCTGTAGAAATGTCTGACCAGATCATGCTGGTCACATCCACTGGCCAATCAATCCGTGTGCCCATCGAAGGCATCTCATTCCGCTCACGCGGTGCTGGCGGCGTCAAAGTCTTTGATACAGGCAAAGGCGAAACCGTTGTCAGCGTTGCCTGGATCGCAGACCAAGGCGATGAAGAGGAAGACGGCGAAGGTTAGATTTGAAGACGTTGCTTTCCTCTAAAGGCCCGCAGTCTTTCGCTTCGGGTCTTTTCTTTTGCGCAAGGTCCATCTACTTCGCTCTCACCCAAACCACACTCAATATCATCGGCCGTGTTAAAGTCATTTGCCCAGTTAAAGGTGAAACCCTTTTCGCTATGGCCTGGATCGCAGGTCAGGGAGACGATGCAGAAGGCAGTGAACGCGCGTCGCCGCCTACTCAGTTAAACGATTTGAGTAAGACAGTACGGATTTTCCTACTTTCATTTTGCGAAGCTTGACGCTAGGTAACCTATTATTAACAATTTGAACCGTGGCGCAGTTTCTGTACGCCATGAATGTCACAATTTCGGGCCTTATTTTAGGTCACTCACTAGGAGACGAACCATGACTAAGAACATTTTACTCGCAACAACATGTCTGTTTGTTGGCGCAACAAGCGCGAGCGCACTTGAATTTACCGGTGGTACGATTGGTGCTGATTATACGGCTTACACAAGCGAAAACCTCGAAGACCTAAGCGAAACAGGTTTCTTTACTGAGTTGGAGTTCGCTATCGCGCCAAGTTTTTCAATGGCGCTTAATATTTCACGTAATTCTATAGATGTCGATGGCTCATCGTTTAGCCTATCGGAGTCGGATTTCTCGCTGCACGGGATCTACGACGTAAACGATGCTGTCAAAATCGGCGCATTTTACGGTAACTCTGGGATATACTACTTTGAAACTGACAACTACGGTGTGGAAGCCGCTTATGATGGCGGCTCTTTTAATGTCTCAGGCTATGTAGCTACCGCAGATTTTGCGGCTGCTGACGAGACAATGACATTGTTTGGGATGAATGGGGACTATATCTTTGAAAACGGTTTCGGGCTTCAGGCCGCTGTAGATGTAGTCGATTTCCAAGATTTTGACCTTACCTCAACAACCTCAACAATCGGTGCAACTTATGATTTCGGCAACGGGGTTGCAATTTATGGAGACCTAGGCCGCATCGATGTAGATGAGGGCAACTTCTCAGAAGATGTAACATTCGTTACGGTTGGTACGACCTTCGCGTTCGGGCCAAATGCGGGAACAACCTTCAAGTCTCCAGAGGCGCCAATTTTTTTGCTTCTTCAAGGCCTTTAATCTAAACTCGACGTCGGTTTTGACAGTCTTTAAAGCCCTGTGATCGCCACGGGGCTTTTCTTTTTTGCGCTATCAAATTACACGGCCCTATGAAAACAACACTCAATATCATCGGCGGCGGCATGGCCGGATCAGAGGCCGCATGGCAGGCGGCGAACGCTGGTCTGAACGTCATTATCCATGAAATGCGTCCCAAGGTAGAAACCTTTGCACATCGCACTGGCAACCTCGGAGAGATGGTTTGCTCAAACTCGTTCCGCTCTGACGATCATGAACAAAATGCTGTCGGTCTGCTGCACTGGGAAATGCGGGCCGCTAATGGGCTGATTATGCAAACGGCTGAAAAACACCGCATTCCTGCGGGGGGTGCCTTGGCCGTTGATCGCGACCCCTTTGCCGAAAGTGTGACTGCTGCGCTCAAATCCCATCCCAATATCACGATTTCTTATGATGAGATCACCGCCCTGCCCGAAGACGGCCATTGGATTATCGCCACGGGTCCGCTTACCTCGGGCGCGCTTGCCGAAGCGATCCAAGCCGAAACGAGCGCTCAGGCGCTCGCATTCTTTGATGCAATTGCCCCCATTGTCTACCATTACAGCATCAATATGGATGTCGCATGGATGCAATCGCGCTACGACAAGGGCGAAACGATCGAAGAACAAACCGCCTATCTGAATTGCCCGATGAGCAAGGATCAATATGAGGCCTTTATCGACGCGCTTTTGGCGGCGGACAAGACAGAATTCAAAGAAGGCGAAACCGCAGGCTATTTCGATGGCTGCTTGCCGATTGAGGTAATGGCCGAACGCGGCCGCGAAACCCTACGCTTTGGACCGATGAAACCTGTGGGGCTGACCAATGCGCATGATCCGGACAATAAACCCTATGCAGTCGTACAACTACGTCGCGACAACGCGCTTGGCACGCTGTACAATATCGTTGGGTTCCAGACAAAGATGAAATATGGCGCGCAAAAGGATGTTTTCAAAACAATTCCTGCGCTTGAAAATGCCGAATTTGCACGACTGGGCGGCATCCACCGCAACACATTTATCAACTCACCAACATTGCTCGATGATCAAATGCGGCTGCGGTCGCGTCCCAATATTCGTTTCGCAGGTCAGATTACCGGCGTCGAAGGCTACGTCGAAAGTGCTGCGATGGGGCTACTTGCAGGGCGCATGGCTGTCGCCGAAATCACCGGAAAATCTGTGCCGTTGGTTCCGAACACAACGGCAATGGGCGCACTTGTGACCCATATCACAGGCGGCGCTGAGGCGAAGACATTCCAACCGATGAACGTGAACTTTGGGCTATTTCCGCCCCTCGAAGGCACGAAAAACGGGCGGCGCAACCGCAAAACCCGTTATAAGGGCTATACTGATCGGGCCAAGCTGGATTGGCAAAACTGGCTTGACCAGATCGCCTAGATGATCACGCGGTTTGCCCCTTCGCCGACTGGCCCGCTACATCTAGGGCATGCATACTCTGCGCTTACGGTTTGGGATGTGGCACAAAAACATGGCGGCACCGCGCTCTTGCGCATCGAAGACACCGATCGCGTGCGCGCAAAACCGATTTTTGAAGACGGTATCTACGATGATTTGCGCTGGCTTGGGTTAGAGTGGCCTACCCCGGTGCGGCGTCAATCAGATCACCTCGCCGATTACGAATCTGTGCTCGCAAGGCTTGGCGCGCGTGGCCTACTGTATCCGTGCAGCTGCAGCCGGCGCGATATTATGGGTGCGGGGGCAAAACCCGGTGCCGAAGGGCTGGTTTACCCGGGGACATGCCGAATACGGTCGATGGATTCAGCCAAGCCGGGCGACGCGATCAGGCTTAATATCACGGCTGCGCTCGACCAGCTGGGGCCGCTGCGCAGCTTCGTTGAACTAGCATCTGGACAGCCTGTGGAACACCAGATTTCACCCGCTTTCTTGCGTGATAGTATTGGCGATCCAGTTCTTAAACGCAAAGACTGCGGCGACATTGCCTACCACCTTGCCTGCGTCCATGACGATGCTCATCAAAAGATTACCCATGTGGTGCGCGGCATGGATATTTGGGCGCTGACACCGTTTCAGGTTTTTTTACAACAGCTTATGGGGTGGAAGACACCGCAATATTGGCACCACGCCCTCATCACTGACGCGGATGGAAAACGACTGGCCAAGATCGACCGCGCCAAGGCGCTGTCTAAATACCGGTCTGAACGGGCATCACCAAATGACATCCGGGCAATGATCGGTCTTCCCCTATCATCTTGCTAAAAATACTCCCGCGCGGAGCGCATCCCTAGCTCTCCAGTGGCGCTTGCGTGATAGTTTCCGCGCCATCAACAACATCTGTGTAAAAACATGTGCGACGCCCTGTGTGGCATGCCGCACCAATCTGGTTGACCGTAACCAAAAGACAATCGCGGTCACAATCAATGCTGAAATTAACCAGTTCTTGCGTGTGGCCGCTGGTTTCGCCCTTGATCCAAAACGCCTGCCGTGAACGTGACCAATAGGTGACCCGGCCCGTTGCAAGCGTCTTTTCGACCGCAGCTGCATTCATCCAAGCCATCATGAGGACTTCGCCTGATGTGGCATCTTGGGCGATCGCAGGGATCAATCCTGCGTCATTATATGTGAGGTTGGTTGGGTCAAAAGTCATAGTCGCCCCCTTTGCATCTGGCTGTTTGGACCCTATCTAGGGGGGACCGCACGGAAGGGCAAACACTGTGTCAGCAGAAACAGATATGATTAAACTCTATTCGGGGCGGATTTTGGCGCTGGCTGCTGATATGCCCCGTACACAGCGGCTTGAAGCGCCCTCCGCGACCGCAAAAAAACGCGCACCACTGTGCGGATCGACGGTGACTGTGGATGTGCAAATCACGGGCGGCATGATCACAGACTACGGCCAAGACGTAAAAGCCTGCGCCTTGGGTCAGGCGGCTGCGGCTGTGGTTGGCGCGAATATCATTGGGCTGTCCCCGGCGCAGGTCCAGACGGGACGCGACCAATTGTTTGATATGCTCAAGAATGACGGGCCGCCCCCTGCTGTCCCGTTTGGCGATCTAGCGGTGCTTGAACCCGCCAAAGACTATAAAAACCGCCATGCGTCCATTCTGCTCGCCTTTGATGCGACTTTAGACGCGCTCAACGCGGTGACCACATAAAAAACCGCCGCACATCCGGGACAGGATGGCGGCGGCAAAGTTTTTGTAACGCAAGGTTTGGTCAATTCCATCGGGAGAGGCAAAACCCCGGTCAGGATATACGACAGGCAGGTCATTCAGTATTGCATCGGTGGGACAGCGCAAACTGAGGGCAACCAAACCCTACGTTACATTGGCGGTCAGATTAATCCGGGCAGGGACAATCCGACATACAACATGATCATCAAAGCAATAACACCAAGCGCATCAGCCAAGATTGTGTCACGGGACCGGACAATAACGTCTTTGATTTCCTTGGCCATCTTGTTGCTCCTTTGTTCTGTTGCTACTTTGTTCCCATATCATTAACCATGTGTAAAGAACTTTTTGAGAACATTTGCGAACAAAATAGTTAACCAACTGAAATTAAACGAATAGCTTTATCTTGTTCCATCAACCAAAGCAGGGTCCGCGCCGCCTGCCCGCGTGTTGTTTTCAGCGTGGGGTCATCGTTTAACAGCGCGCGGGCATCAGATTGCGCAGTGGCCATCAACGCGGCTTGCCGTTCCAAATCCGCAATGCGAAACCGTGGGACCCCAGATTGCGCCGTGCCAATCACATCGCCCGCCCCCCGCATCGCAAGATCCTCTTCGGAAATTTTGAAGCCATCCTCGGTCTCGCGGAGTATTTCAAGACGCCGTTTACCTGTTTCACTCAGCGGGGCTTGATAGAGCAACAAACAGGTCGATGCGGCGGCCCCGCGCCCGACCCGCCCGCGTAACTGGTGCAATTGCGCAAGCCCAAAGCTTTCTGCCCGTTCAATCATCATGATCGATGCATTTGGCACGTTAACGCCCACTTCGATCACGGTTGTCGCGACCAACACCTTGGTCTCTCCAGCGATAAACCGGGCCATTGCGGCATCTTTTTCAGGAGGCGGCATTTGGCCATGAACCAAACCCACGACACCTTCGCCCAACGCGGCGCGCAACTGTTTGAACCGCTCTTGCGCGGCGGTCATATCGACAAATTCGCTCTCTTCAACCAAGGGGCAAACCCAATAGGCTTGGCGTCCTTCAGCGATAGCATGGCGCAGCTTTTCGACAACCTCATCCATGCGTGATGTCGACACCAACGCAGTCTGTACCGGTTTGCGGCCGGGCGGTTTTTCATCCAAAACCGAGACATCCATATCGCCATATTGCGCCAGCGCCAGTGATCGCGGGATCGGCGTGGCCGTCATCACCAACACATCGGTCGACGCACCTTTTGCCCCTAATTCCATACGTTGTGACACACCAAACCGATGTTGTTCATCAATAATCGCAAGACGCAAATCATTGAAAACGACGTCCTTTTGGAAAACAGCATGGGTGCCAACAAGAATTGCGATCTCTCCGCTGGCCAGCGACGCGAGCTTTTGCGCGCGTTGCTGACCCTTATCGCGCCCAGTCAAGATTTCCAGCCGGATACCTGCATCTGCCGCGAGAGGTTGCAAACCTTCCAGATGCTGACGCGCGAGAATTTCAGTTGGGGCCATCATGACCCCCTGCCCACCAGATTCGACCACCGCAAGCAAAGCCATAAAGGCGACCAGCGTTTTGCCTGACCCAACATCGCCTTGCAGTAAACGATTCATCTTGAATTGAGATGCGAGATCCGCGTTGATTTCTGCGATTGCGCGGGTCTGCGCGCCGGTCGGGCGATACGGGAGCGCGGCCAAGACTTTCTTAGACAAAACGCCAGTACCTTGTGATGGCACCCCCTTTGCGCGTCGGATCACCGCCCGCGCTAAGGCAAGCGTTAACTGATGCGCAAGCAGTTCGTCATAGGCTAGCCTTTGTCGTGCGGGATCATGCGGGGATAGGTCTGTCGCGGCCTTAGGGCTATGTGCGGCCGTCAACGCATCATGCCAATCGGGCCATGTTTCGCGCTTCTTCAGCGCGGGATCGATCCATTCAGGCAAAGTTGCGGCCATCGCGAGCGCAGAGCGGGTCGCCCGATACATCAGCTTTTGGCTGATTCCGGCATGCAGCGCGTAAACCGGTTCAAATGCCGGGATTTCTGTGGCCTCTTCCAAAGTAACCACGTGATCTGGATGAACCATCTGCGCAATACTGTCAAAAATCTCGAGCTTGCCCGACACCACGCGTTTTTGTCCGGTTGGCAGTAATTTTTGCAAATAATCGCCGCGCGCATGAAAATAGACCAGCTGAAAAGAGGTTTGTTCATCCGTGACGTTCACACGGTAGGGCCGTCCCCGTGTACTTGGTGGATAGTGTTCACCAATTGTGACCGCGACCGTCGCCACTGCAGGCGCGACAACCTCTCGGATAGAGGCGCGGCGATGACGGTCTACGCCAGACAATGGCAGGGTAAACAACAGATCACGTGGCTTGTTTATCCCTGCACCGTCGAAAATTTGCGCAGTTTTAGGGCCGACACCATCCAGTTTGGTTAATGCCCCAAAAAGCGGAAAAAGGATTTCGGGGCGCCCTGTCATGCGTCGCCGATCAAGGTTAACCAATCGTCTTCATCCATGGTTTGGATGCCCAAATCAGCCGCTTTCTTGGCTTTGGATCCTGCACCGGGACCCGCGACCAGAATGTCGGTCTTTGCGCTGACCGACCCAGATACCTTTGCGCCAAGCGATTCTGCGCGCCCTTTCGCTTCAGCCCGGGTCATTTTTTCAAGCGTTCCGGTAAACACGACAATTTTGCCAGCAACCGGGCTATCGCTGCTGGCCGCAACCGCATCTTGGACATCTAGTTGCGCAACCAAGGCGTCAATCGATGCGCGCTCTGCCTCTTGTTGCATGGCCGTGATTAAAGATGTTGCCATGACCGCGCCGACGCCATCAATGCTGGTTAATGTGTCCCAGGCATCGCCCTCTCCGATTTGGGCCTGAGTCATTGCCGTCTCAAACGCGCTCCAGCTCCCGTAATGGTTCGCAAGAAGTCCCGCAGAACTGTCGCCAACATGCCGAATGCCAAGTGAAAATATAAGGCGCGAAAGCGCGATTTGTCTTTTATCATCAATCGCATCAAAGAGCTTATTCGCGCTCGTTTCACCCCAGCCGTCGCGGTTCTTAAGTTGCTGTAAACCGTCGCCAAACCGTGCGCGCAAGGTGAATATATCGGCGGGCGTTTTCACCCACCCGTCCGCATAAAATTGTTCGACTTGTTTTGCGCCCATGCCTTCGATGTCGAACGCGCCCCGTGATACAAAATGTCGCAGTTTTTCAATGACTTGCGCGGGGCATATCATTCCGCCCGTGCAGCGGCGCACGGCATCACCTTCTTCGCGGATCGCGGCTGATCCGCATTCGGGACAATGATCCGGAAACACAAAAGCCGGCGCATCTTTGGCCCGGCGCGACAGATCAACATCCTTAATTTTGGGGATAACATCGCCTGCGCGATAGATTTGCACCCAGTCGCCGGGGCGAATATCGCGCCCTTCGCGGATCGGTTGCCCGTCACCATCGCGACCCGCGATGTAGTCTTCGTTGTGCAAAGTCGCGTTTGAAACGACAACACCGCCAACTGTGACCGGCGTCAACCGCGCAACGGGTGACAATGCGCCAGTGCGCCCAACTTGAATATCGATCCGTTCCAGCCACGTCCACGCGAGTTCAGCCGGGAATTTATGCGCGATCGCCCATCGTGGCGTTGTTGAGCGAAAACCAAGGCGGTGCTGAAGGCCAAGGTCGTTAACCTTATAAACAACCCCATCGATATCATAGCCGAGCGTCGCGCGCTGCTGTTCAATTTTTTGGTAGTGCGCGATCATCGCGGCGGGATCGCTGCAAATTTGTGTCAAAGGGTTGGTTGAAAACCCAAATTCTTGTAGCCGCGCAATCGCGTCGGACTGTGTTTGCGCCAAAGGCGCAGAAAGATCACCCCATGCATAGGCGAAAAACCGCAGCGGGCGCGCCTTGGTAATGCTGGCATCCAATTGGCGTAACGATCCCGCGGCCGCGTTACGCGGATTGGCAAATGTTTTAGCACCTGCATCTTTTTGGCGGTTGTTAAGATCCGCAAAATCCTCGTGGCTCATGTAGACTTCGCCGCGCACCTCTAGCACATCAGGCGCGCCGCTAATTTGATGTGGAATATCAGAGATCGTGCGCGCATTCGCGGTCACGTTTTCCCCAACTTCACCATCACCGCGTGTCGCGGCCTGTATTAAATGCCCGTTTTCATAGCGCAAAGACAGCGAGAGGCCGTCAATTTTCGGCTCTGCTGTATAGGCGAGGCTCGTGTCGTTTTCGCGGCCTAGGTATTTGCGAACCCGCGTATCGAAATCGAACACGTCGTCATCATCAAATGCGTTTCCCAGCGATAACATGCGGACAACATGTTTGATTTTACCGAAACCCTCTGCCGGGGCCGCACCAATTTGTTCACTCGGGCTGTCGTCGCGCTTTAGCGTTAGGAACGCCGCTTCGATAGATTTGTTGCGCTGTTTGAGGTGATCATAGTCAGCGTCAGAGATATCAGGGGCATCGGCCCCATGGTATGAAGTATTCGCCGCACGCAATTGGCTCGCAAGCCAAGATAATTCCGCCTTGGCTTGTTCTTTTGTGAGGCTCTCGACAGGTGATTGCAGCGTGGTCGGCGTTTTCTTGGTCACGAGACCCCCCAGAATTTCACAGCCAGCATACGCTGGTAACCCGTTCAATTCTTAGGCAACCCAGCCGATAACGTCCAGTGCTGACGCCCTCAAAATCAGCTTCAATCAGTTCCGTGAGTGGTGGAATATACCTGAGTTAGGCGTTAACTGCGATGGGTTCCGATTGCGCGATTGGATCTGGATCGCGCAGGACATAACCGCGCCCCCAAACAGTTTCGATATAGTTTTCGCCATCGGTTGCTTCGCTTAATTTTTTACGCAATTTACAGATGAAGACGTCGATAATCTTGAGTTCAGGTTCATCCATGCCCCCATAGAGGTGATTGAGGAACATTTCTTTGGTCAAAGTTGTCCCCTTACGCAGGCTCAACAATTCGAGCATCTGATACTCTTTACCCGTAAGATGCACCGTCGTTTTCCCGACGTTAACGGTTTTTGCGTCTAAGTTGACGTCAATCTGACCAGTTTTAATGACTGATTGCGCGTGCCCTTTTGAGCGCCGAATAATCGCGTGAATACGCGCGACCAATTCTTCGCGGTGGAATGGTTTGGTGAGATAATCGTCAGCCCCAAAGCCGAACCCTTTGAGCTTGCTTTCGGTGCCATCATCACCTGAAAGGATTAAAATTGGCGTATCAATGCGGCTGAGCCGTAGCTGGCGCAGGACTTCATGCCCATTCATGTCAGGTAAATTCAGATCAAGTAGGATCAAATCGTAGTCGTATAGCTTCGCGAGATCGATCCCCTCCTCTCCCAGATCCGTCGCATAGACGTTCAAATTGGCATGGGTTAGCATCAATTCTATGCTTTTGGACGTTGTTGGGTCATCTTCAACCAGCAAAACACGCATTCGGGATTCTCCGCTTTCTCGTTTATGGCGTTAACCTAAACCACGAAAGGTTAACCACCCGTTACCATAGATTGTATTATTTCAGCGCAATCTATGGTTGTCTATACTGTTGCAGCGCAGTTGTCTTTAAAGCGGCTTCGCCGTGCAGCGCGACCGCGTTTTCCCATTCGCTGAATTCTTCTTCGGACAGTCCATACCGTTCGAGCGCATCTTTGCGCGGGATCAACCCCCCTAATACGGCCCGGACAACGGCGGCTTTGCGCGATGCTACCCAGCGCCGTGTGTTTTCTGGTGGCAAATCTGCACGGGTCATAATTGAGCCGTCCGGCAATGTGATTGACCTTGGTCCTTCTACTTTTCTCAGATACATCTTGCACCCCTTTCGGTTACTCCCGACAGCGGTTATGACGCTAAGGACTTAATGATCCGTATAACCTGCTCTTGAGAGTACGGCGCATTTTCCTATATTTCATATCGAACTTTACCCAATTGGACACGCTATGCCCCTTGATTCGCCGCTCAACTCGCTCGGATTTGCAAAGCCCCCTGCCGAAACGCGGGTGGTTGTGGCCATGTCCGGTGGTGTCGATAGCTCTGTTGTTGCAGCGCAATTGGCTGAGGAAGGGTACGACGTCGTCGGCGTGACCCTGCAGCTTTATGACCATGGGGCCGCGCTCGCCAAAAAAGGCGCCTGTTGTGCGGGCCGCGATATTCATGATGCGCGCCGCGTGGCCGAGGAAATGGGTTTTCCGCACTATGTGCTTGATTACGAAAACACATTCCGTGAGGCCGTGATTGACGAATTCGCGGATAGTTACCTTGCTGGTGCGACACCAGTTCCCTGCATTCGCTGCAATGAACGGGTCAAATTCAAGGACTTGCTTGAAACAGCCAAGGATTTGGACGCCGATTGCATGGCAACTGGCCATTATATTCAACGTCAAATGGGCGCACAAAAGGCAGAGCTGCATTCCGCCGCTGACGCCAACCGGGACCAAAGCTATTTTCTGTTTTCAACCACGCAAGATCAGCTGGATTATCTACGCTTTCCACTTGGCCATCTGAAATCCAAGGATGAAACGCGCGCGCTCGCCACAAAATACGGGCTAAGCGTTGCAGATAAGCCTGACAGCCAGGATATTTGTTTTGTCCCCGATGGGAATTACGCCAAGCTGATCGAAAAACTGCGCCCTGGATCGGCGGAACCCGGTGATATTGTCGATACAAACGGCAATGTACTGGGCCAGCACAATGGTGTGATCCATTATACCGTTGGGCAGCGCCGTGGGCTTGGCATCGGCGGGCTGGCTGATCCGCTTTATGTAGTGAAACTAGATGTTGATAAGAAACATGTCATCGTCGGGCCGCGCGAAATGCTGGCAACCCGCCGCGTGCCAATTCGCGAGATTAACTGGCTGGGTGACGGAGGCTTTGCCGATATGAAAGAGCGCAATATCATGGTGCGGGTGCGCTCCACGCGGCCCCCAACTGATGCGATCTTGCGTCCGATCTCGGATACCGAGGCTGAAGTCGAGCTGATGGTCGCCGAGCAGGGTGTTTCGCCCGGACAAGCCTGTGTTTTCTACGACCCAGACAGCACACGCGTTCTGGGCGGCGGCTGGATTTGGCGCGGGGCCTAGCCGTGTCGGCGCTTCAAGTCAAAAAGAGGCGACAGGGCATAACCCTGCCAATCCTCACTATTTTTCGAGTTTGCGATAGGCATTGAGCCCGCCCGCAATAAACTTGGCATTTTTATAGCCCATATCGCGCAGCGTCGCCGCTGAGAGCGGCACCACGGTTAAAAGCGTTGCAATAGCAAAGAATTGTTGTATCGAGATCGCTGATCTCGCCCTCGATGTTCATCTCAAGCTTTCCGCGGCTAACATTGATACCGCCGGGAATATGGCCTGCATCATGTTCTTCCTTGTCGCGGATATCGAGCGCGATGGCACCCTGCGCAATTAACCCATCTACGTCTTTAGGCTGGACTTCGTCGACTTTCTTGCGGGCAGTGTCCGCCAATGTTTGGAATTTTTCAGTGTATGCCATCTACGCGGTTCCCATCTGGTTTGATCATTTGCCAAATGTTTAGCGACCGGCCCAGATTAGTTTGGTGATTTTGTCACAAAAAACCATTTGTAACCCCAGATTAGAAAAACGAAGGGGGCTATCCCTAACTGGGATAAGCCCCCTTAGGCAAACGCCCATAGTCAATCTGTGCTTCGCGGCAGACACTAAGGCTTGATCATAACCTTGCCCTTGCGACCCATCGTGCGTGCAGCTTCCATCGCCTTGGTGACATCATCAATCCCATAAACGCCGCCGTCCTTAAGGTCCAATTGGCCCGTTGCCGCAAGCGTCACCAATTCGGTGATCAGACGCTTACGGTCGTCGGCAGGCATGTCGCTGCTGACTCGCGATCCCCAGAACCCTTTGACCGCGATATGCTTGAAAATCAATGTGCCAGACGACAGCGTGAGCAGCGCGCCCGTCGCCGTGCCAAAAACGACCAACTCGCCATTCACACCCAGCAAATCGCACAGGTCTTCGGCCAATGCACCCCCGACTGAATCAATCGCAGATACAGCGCCGGGATCCCCCATGATCGCGCGCGCGGCGTCTTTCCATCCCGCATCCGCAGTGACGATCACATTTTCAATGCCTAGGTCGGTTAGCTCCTGTGCCGCCTCTGCGCGGCGAACAAGATTGAGCAGGTTGACCCCACGCGCCTTTGCCAGCACCGCCATGATCTTGCCCACCGCCCCATTGGCGGCTGTCTGAATGACCCAATCGCCTTCTTGCGCTTGAAGCGTTTCTAACAAAGAAATCGCGCTGAAAGGCATCGCAATCAGCTGCGCGCCCAAAGTGTCCGAAATCATATCAGGCAGTGGCAGCACGCCTGCCGCTGGGGCCGTGAAATATTCTGCCCATGTGCCATGCACGCCTGCAACCGCGATGCGCTGGCCAATCATCGCCGTATCAACACCTGCGCCGACGGCATCAATCACACCCACGGCCTCTGATCCACCAATTGCGCCGGGAAGATCAGGTTTATAACCATAGTCGCCGCGCACGGTCCAAAGGTCATGGTTATGGATGGGGGATAGGGTTGTTTTCACCAAAACCTCACCAGCACCGGGTGTAGGGGTGGTCACATCTGCCGGCTTCAAAACGTCGGAAGGTTCACCGAATATATCGTGGATCGCTGCGCGCATATTATGGTCCTTGTTATTTATCATGAGGTTAGAGGGCAGGTAAGCCGCCGCACCGCTGCATTCAAGAACCAACCCAGCGTCAATTTTAAACTAGTAAATATTGCAATATCTCTCTACCCAGAGACCATGATTTACAATTCTGCTTCTGAATGGCGCGCTGCGCCGCAAAAACGTGTTTTGCTGTTTGCTATGTCAGGCTTGGGTAAGACCTATCTGTCGTCGATGCTACGTGAACAAGGCGATTGGTTCCACTATTCCATCGATTACCGCATTGGCACCCGCTACATGGGTGAACTGATTGCGGATAATGCCAAGCGTGAAGCGATGAAAGTGCCGTTTTTACGCGATCTTTTGCGCTCGGACAGCATTTATATCGGGTCGAATATCTCGTTCAACGATCTCAAGCCGATGTCGTCCTATTTGGGCAAGCCGGGTGACCCAGAGCAAGGCGGGTTGCCGTGGGATGAATACACACGCCGTCAGGATCAGTTTCAGCAGGCCGAAATCGCGGCCTTGCATGACACCGGGCATTTTATTGAGCGGTCTCATGATCTTTACCAATATCCGCATTTTATCTGCGATACGGGCGGGTCGATTTGCGAATGGGTGGATGCGGCGGACCCTAACGACCCGATCTTGACGGACCTTGCATCTAAAACGCTGATGGTCTGGATCGAAGGATCGGATGCGCATACGGCTGAATTGGTGCGCCGGTTCGACCGCGAACCTAAACCAATGTCATATGATCCCGTGTTTTTGCTAAAAACATGGAACGCTTATTTGGATGAATTTAGCGTGGCCCCAGACAAGGTGAATCCAGATGATTTCATTCGCTGGGCCTTTGCAAAGGCCTTAGCGCACCGTCAACCGCGCTACCGAGCGATGGCAGAAAAATGGGGCATAACCGTACCGATGGACGCCGTAACAAAGGTCAAAGACGCGGAGGGCTTTGTTGGCATGATCGCTGACGCACTTGAGATGCGCGGGTAAGAGCCCTATTTCTTAACCCTGCTGCTTTAGGACGACCATTATGCCAATTAAACTGCCCTCTGCCCTGCCCGCCTTTGACGTTTTGTCACGCGAAGGTGTGAGCGTCATGGCCGAAGAACAAGCCGCCCGACAAGACATCCGCCCGCTGCGGATTGCTTTGCTGAACCTGATGCCCAAGAAAATTCAAACTGAAAACCAGTTTGCACGGCTGATCGGGGCGACCCCGTTGCAGATCGAACTGACGCTGATCCGCATGTCAGAACATCAGACCAAAAACACCGCCGCCGAACATATGGAAGAATTTTATGTGCCGTTCAGCGACGTACTTGACCAAAAATTCGATGGGCTGATCATCACCGGTGCGCCCATTGAACATATGCCCTTTCAAGATGTGACCTATTGGGACGAGCTCAAACAGGTTTTCGCTTGGACACAAACCAACGTACATTCCACATTTGGGGTGTGTTGGGGCGGAATGGCGATGATCAACTATTTCCACGGTGTCAAAAAACACCTTTTGGATCACAAGCTTTTTGGCTGCTATCGCCACCATCTGAATGAAAACACATCGCCTTATTTAATGGGGTTTTCAGATGATTGCGTGATCCCTGTCAGCCGGTGGACCGAAATGCGCCAAGCCGAAATTGATGCAGCCCCCGGCCTGACGACGCTGATCAGCAGTGATGAAGCTGGCCCCTGTCTGGTCGAAGATCCGGCGCACCGCGCGCTTTATATCTTTAACCATTTTGAATATGACAGTGAGACACTCAAGCAAGAATATGACCGCGACGTCGCAGCAGGCACCGCGATCGACGTTCCGCTGAACTACTACCCGCAGGATGACCCCACGCAAAAGCCGCCGAACCGTTGGAAAAGCCACGCGCATCTTTTGTACGGAAACTGGATCAACCAAATCTATCAGACCACCCACTATGATCTGAATGATATTGGGTCCTAAAATCACGTCCCGGCGTTAAGACATGGTACAAATGAACCTGCAAACCGTTTATTTTGCGGCGTGAATTGCGCTTGGGCGTACAAATCTCCATATATATAAAAAGTGAGTATCGGGAGAGATTTCTATGGAATTGCCATTTGACGGGGCCATCAGCGCATTTTACCGCGATCAAGCGCCTGATGCGGTCAAAGCAGCGATCAAATCTGCCAAAAAATCCGAAATTCTGAACCCAGATTACCCCTACGATACACGCTGGGATAAAGACGAATACGAAGATGCGCTTGCCGCGCTTCAGATCGAATTGGTACGCATGCAAGCATGGGTGCGCGACACAGGGCAACGGATCGCCATCGTGTTCGAAGGCCGCGATGCAGCGGGCAAAGGCGGCACAATCAAGCGCCTGCGCGAAAACCTGAACCCGCGTGTGGCGAATGTCGTCGCCCTGTCAAAACCCACCGATGTTGAGGCCGCACAATGGTATTTCCAACGCTATATCGCGCATTTGCCCGCAAAGGGACAAATTACGATTTTTGACCGCAGTTGGTATAACCGCGGCGTTGTCGAACATGTGTTTGGCTTTTGCACGCCACAGCAACGCAACCGTTGGTTTGGTCAGGTGCCCGCCTTTGAACAAATGCTGGTGGACGAAGGGATCACGCTGATCAAAATCTGGCTTAATGTTGGACAAGCCACGCAATTAAAACGGTTTTTGGATCGCGAAAAAGACCCGCTCAAACAGTGGAAGCTTAGCAGTATTGACGTCAAAGGCCTATCAAAATGGGATGCCTATAGCGCCGCGATTGATGAAACGCTGACCCGCACACATAGCGATACTGCCCCTTGGACCATTGTGCGTTCTGACGACAAACGGCGCGCGCGGGTGCAAACGATCCGCAGCATTCTACATCAACTGGATTATACCCGCAAAGACGCGGATGCGGTTGGCAAGGTCGATCCGAAGATCGCAGGGGGTCCTGATCTCTGGCATGTCTAAACGCGGCTATCATCACGGAAATCTGCGCAAAGCCTTGATTTCAGGCTGTCTGACGTTGATTGAAAAGCGGGGACCGACCGGGTTTACCCTGTCGGAAGCAGCTCGCGAAGCAGGCGTGACCCCCGCCGCCGTGTACCGCCATTTTGACGGGCGCGAAGACCTGATCGCTGCCGCCGCGCAACAGGGCTATGAAATGTTTGGCGACGCTATGGAAATTGCATATGGCAATGGTCAGCCGTCAGACTTGGCCGCGTTTGAACGGACAGGCCGCGCCTATCTGACGTTCGCGCGCGATCACCCCGGATATTATATCGCGATGTTTGAATCGGGTATTTCAATGCACCGCTCACCTGACCTTCATGCAGCGGCAACGCGTGCGATGGGCGTTTTGGAAAAAGCAGCCGAACAGCTGAGCCAGCATATCCCTGCTGACAGGCGCCCGCCCCCACAGATGTTTAGCGCGCATATCTGGGCGTTGTCGCATGGGGTTGTTGAACTGTTTGCGCGCGGCAATCCCGGTTCAAAAAGCCCATTTTCGCCCGAAGACCTGCTAGAAAGCGGGATTGGTATTTACCTACGCGGCCTTGGGTTGCTTGACGCGGATCAATAGGAGTTCACGATGGACGGATCAATAGCGATTATTTTTCTTATTACCAGCCTCACCGATATGGGCTTAAACGACTGTCGGACAGATGGGTGTTTGGCACAAGATTCCGCTACGGCCCGGCTTTCGTTCCAAGTTGCGGACATGGAATTCCAAGAAGAGAACATCAGCGAAGAAATCTATGTCGGTTACGACTTGGATCGCCGTTATGGCCCGTTTCAACCTACATTCGGCGCCTCAATCGGCAGCAATGGCGCGACTTGGGTTGGTGCGGGTTTCAAATGGACAAGTTCAGACGCGATTGATAGCCGGTTTTTTATTGAGACGTCTTTGATGCCTGGCTTCTATCACCGAGAAGACGGGCCTGATCTGGGGGGCAGCCTGCACTTTCGTTCGGCCTTTGGCGTAGGTTATGAATTTAATAACGGCGCGACGCTTTCGGTGCATTATGATCACCGATCCAACGCAGATACCCAAGATTTGAATCCCGGACTTGAAACGATTGCCCTGCGCTATGCGATCGCATTGCGTTAATTAGTCAGATCCATCGGGTTGGCGTATAGCTGCGGCAATGTCTTTGTCTCCTCGTTGATGCAATGCGTCCGCGACGCCGTTGATGTCATCCGCGGATTTATTTTGACTCAGCTTTGGTTTTGCAAAGGTACGGGTAATGTCGATCTGAATTGCGACAATGCCGTCGAGCATCTTCGCCAAATAGTCCGGCGGTGCATCCGCCATTTTCCACGCCTGCGCACCGTTTGTTGCCTGCTCATGCGTCTTGGTCAATCGGCCAACCGCATCGATTTTTGACTTATTGTCATGCTGGAACGAGATGCGGCCATGGATGTGCACCGTTTCGTAATTCCAAGTAGGCACAACCGCGTGATCGATTGATTTAGATGGATACCAATTGGGTGAAATATAGGCGTTATTCCCCTGAAATATAATCAAAACATCAGAACCACTCCGCACAACGTTGTGCATGTCATTCGCCAGTGCAACGTGGCCGACAAGCGTCGTTTCATCGACGGCAAGCAACGGGAGCGGATTCGCGACAAGCCCTTGCGCGGTATGCGCTACAACCTGCGCAAGCGGATGCGCCGCGATCATGGCGCCAATTGCGGATGGATCTGTTTCGTGAAAATGCGCCGGAATATACATCTTCGTCCTCGTGTGCGTTGGGGTATGCCAAAAACAAAAAGGGCAGCCAATTGGCTGCCCTTTTCCAAAATAATCTCTGTTGCGATTAACGCTTCGAGAATTGGAAGCTCTTACGGGCTTTTGCTTTACCGTATTTCTTACGCTCAACAACGCGGCTGTCGCGTGTAAGGAAGCCAGCGGCTTTCAACGCAGCGCGCAGGGATGGATCGTAAAGCTGCAGGGCTTTAGAAACACCGTGCTTCACAGCGCCAGCTTGACCAGAAAGACCGCCACCTTTGACTGTCGCAACAACGTCAAATTGACCTGTTACACCAGCAACCGAAAACGGCTGTGCGAGGATCATTTGCAGAACTGGACGTGCAAAGTATGTGTTCATGTCTTTGCCGTTCACGGTGACCTTACCAGAACCTGGTTTGATCCAAACGCGGGCAACCGCGTCTTTCCGTTTACCGGTTGCATAAGAGCGGCCCAGTTCATCACGAACAGGTTCGCGCGGTGCTGCAACTTCAACAACAACTTCGGCAGCTTCAGCAACTTGGCCCAGCTCTTCGAGAGAATTCACTTGATCAGACATTACGCAGTCCTCGTGTTCTTTTTGTTCATAGACTTAACGTCCAGAACTTCTGGCTTTTGGGCTTCCATGCCATGCTCTGTGCCCGCGAATACACGCAGGTGAGTCATTTGCTGGCGGGACAGTTTGCCACCGGGCAGCATGCGCTGAACGGCTTTCATGATGACGCGCTCAGGGTGCGCACCTTCAAGAATTTCGGCTTTTGTCTTTTCTTTGATCCCACCGGGGTGACCAGTGTGCCAGTAGTATTTTTCATCACGCTTGTTGCCAGTCATCTGAATTTTTTCAGCGTTGATGACAATCACGTTGTCGCCCATATCCATGTGCGGCGTGAAGGATGGTTTGTGCTTGCCGCGCAAGCGCATAGCGATGATCGACGCAAGGCGACCCAGAACAACGCCTTCAGCGTCGATCAGGATCCATTTCTTGTCGATATCCGCTGGGGTAGCGGTAAAGGTTTTCATATCTCACCAGAAGTTTGGGGTGGCGTAAGGCCACAGTCATTCGGATTGGGGTGTTATAGAGTGGTTCAAAACACAGTCAAGCGCCATAAGTTTGAATTAATACAGCAAAAATAATGACTTATAAATTAGGTATCATAATACCACATTAAATCGCGATCCGTTCTGGTGGATGATCAAGCAAATCACGCAAGCATTCCATCGCCTGCACAAAATGCGCGTGCGGGACCAGTCCATTCACGGCGATGCGCACAGCATGAACAGATCGGCTTTCACGCAGTGCAAAATCATCTGCCGATTTGATCAAAATCCCAGCTGCTTCGGCTGCTTGACAAAACTCCCCTGCCCGCCATCCCATTGGCAACTCCAACCATAAAAACGGCACGTTGCCCGCATAGCGCATTTCATAGCCATCAAGAATACGTACAGCCGCCGAAATATCATCACTGATGCGGTCTTTGACTCGTTCAACAATAACATCAATTTCGGGATGGCCCATGATCGCTGCGTAAAGGTCAGTCACCATGCGTGTCACGCCAAACGAAGAAAAGGTCGCGGTGCGGGTCAGCGCTTTGCTCCAACCTTTGGGGGCTACGGTAAAGCCAATACGCAAAGAAGCCGTGATCGATTTGGACGGGGATGTCAGATACCAACCCAGCCCCGGTAGCAACGCGCGGTAGCTTGGGCCGATCCGTCTTGTGTTCATCAGCCGGTAACAATCATCGTCGATAATATGCATGCCATGCGCTTGCGCCAACGCGGCGATTTGGCTCCGGCGCTCTGGCGTAGTTTGCTTGGCGGTGGGGTTGCTCACCTCTGCAGAGGTGCAAAAAGCCTGAATTTTATGAGTTTTAATGGCTGTTTCAAGCGCGTTGACAAGTGGCCCGTCGTCATCCCATGGAATACCCACCACCTCGGCACGGCAAAGCACACCTGCAGATCGAAACCCGCCATAGCTTAGCTCATCCACGGCAATCACGGGCTTTGCCCCCGTCAGAATGCTTTGCAAAATCATGACAATCGCGTTTTGTCCGCCGTGGCTGGTCACGATGTTATGAATATCAAAGGCACCAATCTGCTCAGCGTCAAGCGTCGCGGCAAATGCTTCGCGTGCGGGCAAATCTGTATCGCGCGTGGGATAGCGCAGGAACATGTCGGGCGAAGTGGTGTCTGCCAACATGTGCATCGCTTCACGGATCATGTCGGCCTGCCCCACGTCAGGCATTTTCGGGCTTAGCAGATGCGCCTGACCGTCACGATCAAGCGCGGGGTCAAAAAACCGATCCGCTGAAGGCAAGCTGCGCACCGGGGTCGGCTTTGCTTTGGCGACAAAGGTCCCGCGCCCGACGCCCGCCTCAAGCAAAGATTCATCAATGAGTAGCTTGTAGGCCCGTGCAACGGTCCCCGGGGTCACGCTGACGCGATACGCTAAATCGCGTACCGGTGGCAGCTTTTCGCCCTCGGCAAGCTGACCAGATGCAATCCCTTCACGGATCGCATGCGCCAACGCCTGATATTTAGACCGCCCTGCGCCAGCAAGATTTGGCTCCCAAATTGTATCGGTTACAATCATTTTCTAGACCTAAAGAAAAACACTTTGTATCAATTCAATTACAGCAAGGCACGATATTGTGTCAACACAATTAAAGGAATACACCCATGTCATACGCGCTCCCAGCGGCGCAATTCGCCGCAATAAGTTCACCATCAAGCATGCCGCTCGCGGCACGTATTGCGGTTCGCTTTGCAGTGGCCGTGACGAAATGGGACACGCGGCGCAAAACCCGCAAGCATCTTAAGGCACTTCCTGCGCATTTATTGAACGATATTGGTTTGGATTCAGCGACTGCCAAGGCGGAAGTGACTAAACCTTTCTGGCAAGCCTAACACGTTTGCATCTTCCTGACTGGGCCGGAAATATTCCGGCCCCTTTTTTCAGGATGGTTTACAGCCCGTAAATGCCGCTGAACTTATCTTCAAGATAATCCAGCAATGGCCCCTCCGAGGGCTTTGTACCCGTCGCATGGGCGATTGTATCAATCGGCGTGCGCAACCCACCAAATTGTTGCAAGTTCTCACGCAACCAACCCGTTGCCGCAGATGTATCCCCACGGGCCAGATCAGCATCAAGCCCCGGCACGGCCTTGCGCAGTTCTGCGTTCAAGCAGCCCGCGTAAACATTGCCCAGCGTATAAGTCGGGAAATAGCCAAACAGCCCTTCGGACCAATGCACATCTTGCAGAACACCATTTGATGGGCGGTCCACGGCATAACCAAAATCAGCCTTGAAGCGATCATTCCAAGCGGCCTCTAGGTCATTGATCGCGAGGTCGCCTGATATGAGCGAGCGTTCTAGATCAAAGCGCAAAAGCACATGCAGGTTATATTGCACCTCATCGGCCTCGGTGCGGATGAACCCGTCACTGACCCGGTTCACAGTGGCGTAAAACGCATCTTCGTCTTTGATCCCAAAATCACCAAAGGCATTACGCATCTGCCCGTAAAGCCAGCCGGTAAACGCGCGACTACGCCCCAATTGGTTCTCATAAATCCGGCTTTGGCTTTCATGCACCCCCATCGAGACGCCGGAACCAAGCGGCGTCAAAAGGTGTTTGTCATCAATCCCTTGTTCATAAGCAGCATGGCCCACCTCGTGAATTGTTGAATAAAAACAGTTAAATGGATCAGTGGGGTTCGTGCGCGTGGTGATCCGCACATCAAACCCAGAACCAGATGAAAACGGATGCACGGCCTTATCAATCCGGCCATTGTCCAGATCGTAGCCAAAAGCAAGCGCCAGCTTTTGCGTGATCGCCATTTGTGCGGCCTCGTCAAAGGTGCCAGATAATTTTTGTGGTGCAGGACGATCTAAAATGGCTGCACGCAACGCGACAAGACGCGGACGCAACGCATCAAACATCGCGCTAAGGCTCACACCCGTTGCGCCCGGCTCATAATCATCAAGCAATGCGTCATAGGGGTCGGCATCCCCCGCGACGGCTGCGGCTTCTTGTTTGCGCAGGTCGACAACCTTTTGCAGGATCGGCAGGAAACTCGCTACATCTTCATCAGCACGGGCCTGTGCCCAGGTACGGTGTGCCAGCGACGTTGTTTTCGCCAACTCAGCGGCCAAGCTGGCAGGGACTTTGGCGGTGCGTTCAAAGCTGCGTTTGATATGGCGCAGGTTTGCCGCAGCGACATCATCCGTAGGTTCTGCCTTTGCCAACCAATCCCCCACACGCGGATCAATCCGGCGTGCGTGCAATATATTCGCCATCGCACCATGTTCTTCGGCGCGTTGCGGCGTGGCCCCTTGGGGCATCATGGTTTCTTGGTCCCAGCCAAGACGCCCTGCAATTTGCCCTAAAGCTTCGATTTCACGCTGGAATTGCATCAGATCATCATATGCGGTCATTTATCTAGCCTCGGACAGATTGTGAAATAGGGTATTGTGACAGAAAACGTGCGCGCAGGATCAGCATCCACAGCACGACAGCGCCGATCTGGTGAACAATCGCGATATGCCAAGGGGCAGAATAAATCACGGTAAAGATGCCCAGTACCATCTGCAGAAACATCATCCCGATCACCCCATGAAACGCGGCACGCATTTTGCGGTTTGCCGATTTGCGGGCGCGCATGAACACGAATATCCCAAAGAGAAACAGCATATATCCCGCCATCCTGTGCATGAACTGCACCAGCCCATCGTTTTCAAAGAAATTGCGCCACAGCGGTTCAATATCAAAGGGCTGCGGCGGCAAGAAACCTCCGGCCATCAATGGCCAATCCGGATAGCCGCGCCCGGCATCAATCCCGGCGACCAGCGCGCCAAGGATAATCTGCACAAAGGCAAAGACGACCAGCGTAGTCGAAAGCCGAACCATTCGCGCATCCGTCGCCCGGCGCGCCTGCATCAAATCGGCCTGCGCACGCCCCAACCGAAGCGCATAGACTATTAAAAGCCCAAGGATCACAAAGGCGAGCCCAAGATGCGTCGCCAATCGGTACGACGCCACATCAAGCATCCCCGCGCCAAGACCCGATGACACCATCCACCAGCCAATCGCACCTTGCACGCCAATCAGCGTCCCAATGCCAAACAACCGCCCCGTCCAGCCTGTCGGGACTTTGCGCAAGCCAACAAAAGCGAAAAAGCCAACCGCCCAAACCAACCCGATCAAGCGACCCAACTGGCGATGCCCCCATTCCCACCAATAGATGGATTTGAATTCTGACAGGGTCATCCCCTTGTTTTGCAGCTGGTATTCGGGGATTTCTTGGTATTTCGCAAACTCACTGTCCCAAGCTTGCGTGCTCATCGGGGGGATTGCACCGGTGACAGGTTTCCATTCAGTGATGGCCAGCCCGCTATCGGTCAAACGGGTCAAGCCGCCAACCGCAATCATCACAACAACCATTGCCAAAAGCGCAAAAAGCCACAGCCTGATTGCGCCCCGCGCACCCTGCCCGGCCCGATCAATTGCACCGGGGGCGACCGCCTGTTTGGGGGCATCGCCGACCTCTTCAAAGATGGAACGTTTTGTCGCCATGAATTTGGTCTCCAAGAAAATAGCTTAGATGGTACCTAGGTGCCGTATAGGCAGGGCGCAAGCAACCCGTAGGGTGGATCTTGATCCACCTACCCCCGTTCTTTCCAGCGCACCATTTGTCGCATCACCCCATGCAGCATTTGCACATCCGCGCGGGTCAGCGGCATGCGTGACCACAGGTTGCGTAGGTTCAGCTTCATATTTGCGGCCTTATGTTCGGGAAAAAAGAAACCCGCCTCATCTAGCCGTTCTTCAAAATGCGCACCAAGCTTTTCGATCTCGATCTGTTCAGCCCAACCGGCCATCGCAGATACAGTGACATCTGGGGCGGGCACGGCTTCGCGGCGCCACTCATAACCTGTCAGCAAAACACATTGCGCAAGGTTCAGCGATGCAAATTCTGGGTTCACCGGCACAGAGATAATTGCATTCGCCCGCGCGATATCATCGTTTTCCATCCCCGCGCGTTCCGGGCCAAACATCACCGCCACTTTACCGCCCGCCGCAATCCGCGCACGCGCGTCGCGCATCGCGGCTTCTGGCGTAAAGACGGGTTTAGTCAGATCGCGTGGACGTGCCGTGGTGGCATAGACAAAATCGCAATCGCCAATAGCAGAGGCTGTGTCGTCATATAGCTGCGCTTCATCCAGTAAACGCCCCGCCCCGCTGGCCATCACAACCGCTTTTTGATTGGGCCAACCATCGCGTGGGTCAACGATCCGCATCCGATCAAGCCCAAAATTCCACATCGCGCGCGCCGCCGCACCGATATTTTCGCCCATCTGCGGACGGATCAGGACAAAAGCAGGCTGTTGGTCAGGGCTTGGCATAGGTCTTCCTTTGATATCGGCTGGCGTGATACGCTGGGTCGTATCACAACGCAAGGAAACCCGATGGCTTACGATGAAGGACATGCAGAATTACTGCGCGAGGATCTTGCGGATGAACCAGGCATTTCCGAGAAAAAGATGTTTGGCGGACTATGTTTTCTGAAATTTGGCCACATGGTTTGCGGAGTCCACAAAGGTGGCGGAATGGCCCGCGTCGGGAAAACAGCCGAGGCACAAGCGCTTGAAATTGATGGGGTTACACCGCTGTCGTTCACAGGACGAAAGATGGGCGGCATGGTCGATGTCGCCGAAGAATTGTTTGCAGACGATGCCCGGCGCACTCAGATTGTTGGCTTGGCGCTTGAATATGCGCGCAGCCTGCCGCCCAAACCATAGCCAAGCGCGCTTTTCCCCGCTAGAACGCCCTGAACCACGCCTTATTTCGGAAATACCCAATGTCAGACGCCCCCGAGCAGCCGCAGATTTACTTGATTACCCCGTCAGAGTTTGATCTGTCTACCTACCCTGATCAGCTAGCGGCCTGCCTCGACAGTACCGAGGTCGCCTGCGTGCGCTTGGCGCTTGGAACGAAAGATGAAGCGCGCATTGCCAAAGCCGCTGATGCGCTGCGTGATGTTACCCATGCGCGCGATGTGGCGCTAGTAATCGACAGCCATATTCTGATGGTCGAACGGCTTGGGCTTGACGGTGTGCATTTGATGGATGCCGCGAAATCCGTGATCAAAACCCGCAAAGAGCTGGGCGAAGATGCCATTGTTGGCACGTTTTGCGGGACCTCAAGCCATGAAGGCATGACAGCCGGTGAAATGGGCGCGGATTACGTCAGTTTCGGCCCCATCGGGCAATCACCGCTGGGTGCAGGCGAACAGGCGGGGCTTGATCTGTTTGAATGGTGGTCGATGATGATCGAAGTCCCCGTCGTCGCCGAAGGTGCGCTCGACGCCGATTTGATCCGTGCTTTTGCGCCGCATAGCGACTTCTTTGGTATTGGCGACGAGATTTGGCGCAGCGACGATCCCGCCAAGGCGCTATTAGACTTACGCGCCGCGATGACTGTCTAGACCAGCGCGCACGGTTTCCTCAAGCGATTTAGCGAGCGCCTTGCGTTCCGAAAACGCGGCCATTTGCACAGGCGGATGGTAGACCACTGTCACCCCGCCTTGCCGTTTTGCGGCCAGTGTCGTCAGCAAATGCGGCCCAAAGTCCATATCCCCCCACCAGCCGTAAAACCGCGGGTCGGCGCCATCGGGGGCATGATAGATCACGGTGACGGGCTGGATCGCCAAATCATCGCGCAACGCACTGTCAAAGAACGCCGCGAAAAGCGTTGATTTAAAAGGTAAAACCTGCATCCCATCCGTTGATGTCCCTTCTGGGAAAAACAGCAAACGATGCCCGACTGCAAGGCGTTCCTTGAACATGGTGATTTGGTCGGACGCTGCACCGCGTGCACGTTTAATAAACAATGTCCCGGTCGCACGCGCCAGCCAGCCGATACCGGGCCAACCTGCGACTTCTGACTTGGCGACAAAGTAGATCCGCTTGCGGGCATTCAGCGCAAAAATATCAAGCCACGAGGCGTGATTTGCAACAACGGCACCGCCGCCCGTCATCGGTTTCCCAACCGTTGTGAACTTGAGCCCAAGCAGCACAAGTGCACCCCGGCAAACGCCCTGCGTGATATGCGGTGTGACAGGCCGCGCTACCCCGCAGAAAAGACGCTCAAAAAGCCGGACAAAGAGCAAAAACAAAAGCCCCCCAAACACCAACACCACCAATGGCACCGCCCGACATATGACACGCAACCACCCCGCCCAGCCAATCGGCCTCGTGGTTGGGGTATCATCAGAGGTCCAAGCTTTAGCCATTTTGGCCGCCGCGTGCATAGATATCGCGTTGCAATTGCGAGACCGCGTCCGCCGCCAAAATCATACAAATATCGATTGTATTAAAAGAGTTATCGATAAAGACGCCATCACCTACGGTGCCACCCAACCGCAGATAGGCTTTGATCAGCGCTGGCGTGTCACGCATGGCGCCGATCCGGTCGATCTGGTCGGCGGGCAGACGGTTCATACCAGCAGCATTAGGGCCTTTGGCAGCGACACGCAGGGTTTCGGGGGCTAAATGCCGGTGGTAAAGCAGGCTTAGCGGGGCCGCGAGCCTGTCGACATCCGTGCCATGAAACGAAGCCGCCCCAAATAGCACGTCAATTTCGGCACGCGCCGCATAGTCGGCCAATGCCCCCCATAGGTGCATCATCGCAGCCCCGCCCCGGTAATCGGGGTGCAAACAGGATCGGCCCAATTCAAGCAGGCGCTTGCCACTCTGGCGCAGGACAGTCAGATCAAATTCGTCTTCGCAATAGAATTGCCCGGCCTGGTCCGCCTGTGCTTGGGTCAATAGTCGGTAAACGCCCACGGTTTGATCATCCTCGGACCGCGCAAGATCACGTAGTAAAAGGTGATCTGCAAAATCGTCAAAACGATCACATTCAAGCTGTGCAGCATGGTCCACCATGTCACCCGCCCCGCCAAGTTCGCGAATAAACACTGCATAGCGCAGTTTTTGGGCCGCGCGCAGATCATCAGGCGATTGCGCGTGTGAAATCTGGAACTGTGGGGAATGTGTCGGCATGAATACCTGTCAGCGCCTTTGGCTTTCGAGCGCAGTTTCTACTGCGCCGTTAACGTTTTGACAACCATTGAAGGGCTACCTCTACACAAAGAAGGTTAACTACTGATCCACAATAGCCAACGCAAGGCGCGTTCCATCAATGACAACTTTACCCTGTTCGCGAAAGTTCACCGTGACTTTACCGCCAATGTTTGACTGCACCTGCCCGGTGCCCCAATCTGGTTGGGCGGGGTTCCGGACAAGCATACCGGGTTCTAAAATGGCATTTATGCCGATCATATTTCGTTCCTCAAAGGAGAGAGCACGCTATGCAACCTGATTTGGCCGCACTTGTTGGCTCGCGCATTTGTCACGACCTTATTAGCCCAATTGGCGCGATCGGCAATGGCATGGAATTATTGGAACTTACCAGTGGGGATACGGCCCCTGAAATGGCCCTGATCAATGACAGCGTGCATAACGCAAATGCGCGGATACGGTTGTTTCGGATCGCCTTTGGGGCTGTTGGGGACGATCAACGGGTCAGTAGCAGTGAGGTCCAAGACATTCTTCATGCCGTGGGCCGCGGCGGGCGACACCAATTTCACTGGAATGTCAGCGGCGATCAGGCAAGACATGATGTGCGATTAGCACTTTTGGTTTTGCTTTGCTTTGAAACGGCACTGCCGATCGGCGGCGAAATCACCGTAACCTGCACAGGCGATGAATGGCTATTTGACGCTATGGCAAAACGCGTAACGATTGACGCAGATCTATGGGCGTGTTTCAGCGCCGAAGGCAGCACCCATCGGTACACGGCAGCGCAAGTACAGTTTGCATTGCTGCCGTCCGCCTTGGCAGCAGCCGCGCGCAGCCTGACGTTTGATGCCAGCGAGACACGGCTGACCGCGCGGTTCTAACTGCGGGTCGTGCCGTCTCCGGTCACCAGATATTTAAAGCTGGTCAGTTGCGCTGCGCCCACGGGCCCGCGTGCATGCAGCTTGCCCGTCGCGATACCGATTTCGGCACCCATCCCAAATTCGCCACCATCGGCAAATTGTGTCGATGCATTGCGCATCAAAATCGCACTGTCGAGATCGCGAAAAAACTGGTCGGCCACGGCATCATCTTCGGCGATAATTGCGTCCGTGTGATTAGATCCAAATTCACGGATATGCGCCACCGCGCCATTGATCCCGTCAACGGATTTGGCGGCAATGATCATATCCAAAAATTCATGCCCAAAATCATCCGCCTGCGCGGGCACTGTGCCGGCTGTTTCGGCCAATGTGCCAGCGGCACGTACCTCTACGCCCGCGGCCAACAGATCACGCGTCAGAATATCGCCATGTCGATCCAGAAACGCTTGATCCACCAACAAACATTCTGCCGACCCGCAAATCCCTGTGCGACGCGTCTTGGCATTTACCAAAACAGCGCGCGCTTTATCCAAATCGGCACTGGCATCCACGTAGATATGACAAATCCCTTCAAGGTGCGCAAAAACGGGCACGCGCGCTTCGCGTTGCACCAACCCGACCAGGCCTTTTCCACCACGTGGCACGATAACGTCAATATAGTCCGTCGCTTGCAACATCGCAGATACAGCCGCGCGGTCGCGCGTGGGGATCAATTGAATCGCGGCTTCGGGCAAATCTGCGGCGCGCAGCCCCGCAACAAGACAGGCATGGATCGCTTGGCTTGAATGAAACCCTTCAGACCCGCCGCGTAAGATCACTGCATTGCCAGATTTGAGGCACAGCGCGCCCGCATCAGCCGTCACATTCGGACGGCTTTCATAGATCACACCAATCACACCGATAGGCGTGCGTACCCGCTTGATATTCAGGCCACTGGGCTGCGTCCATTCTTCGGTAACCGCGCCAATTGGGTCATCTTGCGCCGCAACCGCGCGCAATCCGTTCACTATGCCCACGATCCGGTCTTCGTCCAGCATCAGCCGGTCCATCATCGCAGGCGACAACCCCTTTTCGGCGCCAAACGCCATGTCCTTTTTATTCGCCGCGATAATATCTGCGCGATTGTCCCAAACGGCGTCGGCTGCGGTGGTCAGTGCCAATGCTTTGGCGGCACCCGATGCTGTGGCTAATTGGGTCGCCGCTTCGCGTGCACCTTGACCGATTTGTGTCATCATCGCTGCAATTTCAGTCGTATCATTCATCTTCTTGGCCTCTCAAAGTACCATATCATCGCGGTGTACCAATGCAGCGCGGCCTTCGTATCCCAGCACCGCGATCATTTCGTCAGACCTGCGGCCCATAATCAAACGCGTTTCAGCCGCCGTATAGCGGGTCAGACCTTGCCCAAGCTGGGTGCCCTGTGCATCCAAGATCGCAATGACATCGCCCCGGCCAAACTGGCCAGCGACGCCACAAATACCGGCAGGAAGCAGGCTTTTACCGCAGATCAGCGCAGATTTCGCCCCAGCATCAATCGTCACCGAACCTGCTGGTTTCATCGATGCAATCCAGCGTTTACGTGCGGCTTGCGGATCTGTTTGCGCCGTAAACCACGTGGTGCGCGCCCCGGTTTCTAGTGCGGCAAGAGGGCTGTTTTCCGTGCCAAGCACAATGGCCATCGCGCAACCTGCCTCTGTCGCCATGCGTGCAGCCATGATTTTTGTGATCATTCCGCCTTTAGACAAACCAGAGCCAACATCACCGGCCATATTTTCGATATCCGGGGTTATTTTTTCAACAATATCAATGTGTTTTGCATCACTATTTATGCGTGGATTGGCTGTGTAAAGCCCGTCTACATCTGACAAAAGGATCAATTGATCCGCCCCAATTGTCACCGCAACTTGCGCAGCTAACCGATCATTATCACCGTAGCGAATTTCATCCGTCGCAATCGTATCGTTTTCATTCACGATCGGCGTCACACCCAATGATAGCATGGTTTCCATCGTTGCACGGCTGTTCAAATAGCGTCGACGATCATGTGAATCTTCAAGCGTAACAAGCACTTGACCTGCGACAATCATGTGTTCAGCGAGCGCTTCTTCGTACGCGCGGGCCAGACGGATTTGGCCAACAGCGGCGGCCGCCTGTGATTGTTCCAGCGGTAGTGCTGTCGCGGGCAATCCTAAAACGCCCCGCCCAAGCGCGATTGATCCCGAGGAAACCAGCACCACATCAGTGCCGCGCGCGCGGATCCGTGCGACATCTGCGGCAAGCGACGTAAGCCACGATTGACGCAGCGCACCCGTCTGCGCATCAACAAGCAGCGCCGAGCCAATTTTAACAACCAGTCTTTTTGCGTCGGTTAAGGCTGCCATGGGGCGTCCTCCACCGATTCCTCCGCAGCTTTGCGGTGACGCAGACGGTTATCATCAATCTCAGCACGCAGCGCGCGCAGCACATCGGGAATACCTTCTTGGCTTACGCCAGACATCAACAGAACGGGGCCAGCGGCCACCGCCGCAATTTCATCCCGCAAGAACGCGCGCTCTTCTTCATCAAGCGCGTCAATTTTGTTCAATACGGTAATGCGTGGCTTTGTCGCAAGCTCTCCTCCGTAGGCCTCTAACTCGCCGATAATTGTAGTCAGATCGCCCGCAGGATCACCAGATGTGCCGTCAATCAGGTGTAGCAAGACTGCACAGCGTTCTACGTGACTTAGGAAAGTATCACCAAGGCCCCGCCCCTCTGACGCGCCGGCAATTAGCCCCGGAATATCAGCAACAACAAATTCCACCTCATCAATACCAACAACGCCAAGATTGGGGATCAATGTGGTAAACGGATAGTCGGCAACTTTAGGCCGTGCGTTTGATGTAGCGGCCAAAAAGGTCGATTTGCCTGCATTGGGCATGCCCAGCAGGCCGACATCCGCGATCAGTTTCAAGCGCAACCAAATCGTGCGTTCGATACATTCTTGTCCGGGGTTGGACCTACGCGGGGCTTGGTTTGTGGCCGACTTAAAGTGCAAGTTACCCCAGCCACCATTGCCACCCTTAGCGATCACAATGCGTTGGCCCACTTCGGTAAGATCCGCGACGACAGTTTCTTCGTCTTCGTCAATGATTTCAGTGCCAACAGGGACGCGTAACACTTTGTCTTCGCCATCTTTCCCTGTGCGCTGGCTACCCATCCCGTGCTGGCCGTTACCAGCAAAGAAATGCTGTTGATAGCGAAAATCGATCAAGGTGTTCAGGCCTTCGACAGCTTCGACAATGACATCACCACCGTTCCCGCCATCGCCGCCATCAGGGCCGCCGTATTCGATAAATTTTTCGCGTCGGAAAGAAATGCAGCCACCACCACCAGCACCTGACCGGATATAGACCTTGGCGAGATCAAGAAATTTCATGAGTTTGTGCTTTCCGCGCTGTTCAGATGTGGCGATAGTCTATTGTTGCGTATGCCTCAAGGCGTCGTGTCGTTCGCGGGTCAGTTTCATCCCGAAGCCAGGCACGTTTTCTGCGCGCGCTCTCAATAATGAACATGGGGCACAGTTTCAACAAAACCCAGCTTTTCCAAAACCCGGCGTGACGCGGTGTTATCTGCAAAATGACTGGATTTCAGACAGTCATCGTCTCGCGTTGCGAAATGATCGCCAACGACTGATTGGCCGGCTTCGGTTGCATAGCCTTGCCCCCATGCGCCCTGCGCCAGCCAATAGCCCAATTCGCCATCGATCCCCATTACACCAATGAACTCGTCACCTGACCAAATTACCCGTGTATGAAATCGCCCTTCATGGTTTTCGTTGATGAACCATTCCGCATCAGCGACCGAATAAGGAAATGGCACCACCGTTAGCCATTTACTTATTTCATAGTTGTTAAGGGCCGCTGCAAGAACCGACGCATCGTTTTGGACGGGCGCACGCAACAACAGTCGTGCTGTTTGCAACGTGCGCAGTGTCATGACGTAGTCTTTAACGTATAGGTCCATGTCGGCACGGTTGCGCCGCGCGCGACAGAAAATGCTTCGGCATCGCCTAGATAGTCAAAGCCGCAATTGGTCAAAACACGGGCCGACCCCGGGTTATCCTGGAATACTTCCGCAAAGATTGTGTCAGAATGATGTGGGTTAGCGGCGATCAGTGCGCGAACGGCTTCTGATGCCAGCCCAGTGTTCCAAAAGGCAGGCGCGATCCAATAGAAGATTTCAGACTGATTGCGATCCATACATTCAAGACTGATGAGCCCCAAGGCCTCTGCATGGCCATGTGCTGATCCGTCGATGACCCAGATGTCTTCGCTCCGGTCGGCAGCGCCCGCCCGGTCGATCATCGCTTCGATCGTGCCGGGTGGCAGCGGATGCGGAATGCTGCGTGTACCACGTGCGACGCGTTCGTCGCCTGCATACATCGCGATCAATCCCGCATCGGATTTACGACATGGCCGCAGAACGAAACGATCTGCGGTTATTGTCTGTTGAACTGTAATCTCTTCGTGAATCACTGTTTTCCCTCCTCGAAAACACGACCATCCCCAGCCCGTCTAAATTGATATAGTGGCAAGAGTATGAACGAAAAAGAGGACCGGCTTTCGCCGATCCCCTAAAAATTCAACCTTAAGGTATTCGGCTTATTCAGCGGCCTCCGCCACAGGAAGAACCGAAATAAAGGTACGGCCCTTCAGGCCTTTGTGGAACTGTACGTTGCCTTCGACGGTTGCAAAGATTGTGTGGTCTTTGCCCATGCCAACGCCCATGCCCGGCCACATCTTTGTGCCGCGCTGACGCATGATGATGTTGCCAGGAATGACAACTTCGCCACCGAATTTTTTCACGCCAAGACGACGCCCAGCTGAGTCGCGTCCGTTACGGGATGAGCCGCCTGCTTTTTTATGTGCCATTGGTGTCTCTCCTTAGCCTTTTGCCAGCTCAACCGCTTGCGCGATCCAGCCTTCACGTTCGATACGACCTTTAAAGGACAGTTTTTCGTCCATCGCGGCCACATCTTCGGGTGTCCATGCAGCGATCTGCGCAAATGTTGTCACATCAGCCGCGTGCAATTTTTTCTCAAGTGCGGGGCCAACACCGGACAATTGTTTCAAATCGTCAGAACCGGCAGCGGCTGGGGCAGCCTTAGGCGCCGCAGCTTTCTTAGGTGCCGTTTTTTTTGCAGCAGGTGCAGCAGCAACAGCCGGGGCCGCGCCATTTACAGCAGCTTTAACACCAGACTTGTCAGCACCTTTTTCAAGGATATCGCCGATGCGGACCAGTGTCAGTTGTTGACGGTGGCCTTTTTTACGTGCCGAAGAGTGCTTACGACGACGTTTTACGAAATTGATTGTCTTTGGACCTTTGATTTGATCGATGACTTCGGCTTGTACGCCGGCATCTGCAACCAAAGGCGCGCCAACAGTGGCGCCAACCATCAGAATCTCGTTGAATTGAACTGTTTCGCCAGCAGACGCTGCCAGCTTTTCTACGCGGAGCACGTCGCCAGAAGCGACTTTGTATTGCTTGCCGCCGGTTTTCAAAACCGCAAACATATGATCTTCCTTCGTTTTTCGCGTCTCTGAGGCCCCGGATCGGTCCGGCGTTAGTGGCTAAAGCCGCCTGTAAACAGCGCGCCCAATGGGCGTAATTTTACTTATGCCCGCACAAAACACTTGTACGGATGGCGGCTTATCTGACCAATACCCTTATAAGTCAACCCATAGAACGGGCGAAAACACAATGAAACGCCACCTTATTGTCCTTACCATCCTGTGCGCTTGCAGCACAGAGGCTAACCACATCGGCAATCCGCTGCTGCTTCCGTTTTCCGCACTCAGCACTGGGATCAGCAATGCCGCCTACAACCAGCGCCGAGGTCAGGTGGAAGTATACGTGAAAACCAACCATGCAGCAATCATGGCCGATATTGCAAATGGTAGCGGTGATCTCATTGCCCGCGCAATGGACATAGCAGGCATAGCACCCGAGGACCGCCCTGCCCCTTTGATCCAACTGAAGTCCGATCAAGGACTGTATCAGACGAGCCCGGAAGCGCTGATCACGGCGCTGATGGTTTATGGATAGGCTTGAAACAGCTCCGACTATCAATCGGCTACAAAACGAACCTGCGATTTAGTGGCATCAAAGGTAAACCAAATTGACGAAGGCAGGTTTTCGTCGGTTAACATAACGTCTTTACCTAATGCGCGCCCGACCACCGCAAGAAATGCAACAATTGAGTCAAGTTCTGTTTGAGTAGTTACCTGAGCTGGGTCGATGTCCAGCTCAATTTCATCTTTCGTGAAGAAATGACAATTTACCGTAACTTGACCCAGATGTATCTCAAGCAAAAAGGACTTCTTTTCATTGTCTCTATATATTTCTTTAACTTCTGTTGGTAGTGGCAACGGCTCGCCATCTACAAACAAGTTGGTCGTCATGGTTGAGACTGCACCTAGGAACACCTCCCAATCAACAACAGTCGTATCCTGAACATAAATGTCTCTCAGGCTTCCATCGACATTGAATGCCTTCGCACAATCCTGCCATTTCATTCGCTTCACACATAAGATCCTTATGTACTATCGGCATGTCCAGCAACATTCATTCTGGTACCAGGAGCGAGCAATACTGCGAGATATCAGAATAACATTGGAACAATCTGAACATCGCTTTGACCGCGCGGAAAACCTTTTCAGGAAGGCAGTAGTTTACAGCACGTCATCGTAAACAGTTGAGGACGACCATTTTGGTCATCCCCTCCCCACAAAAACCTAAAAATTCGCGTAGGCGGAATCGCGTTGTGCGACGAGGTCCCAGAAAGCTTTGGATTTGGCGATCTCTGCCGCCATATCCGCAGGAATGGACCTGTCCCGTTTTTGTGCCGCTCCAAGTGCTCGTTTAGGCCACTTTCCGTTCGAAGGCGACTGGGCTTTTCCAGCCCAATGCTGAGTGCCGCCGACGCGGATTGTAGAAGCCGTTGATGTATTCAAAGATCGCC
>CALLAF010000003.1 GCA_938002605.1 uncultured Paracoccaceae bacterium
ACGCGGCATGCCTTGCCCCGTCAGAACCTCAACCTGCCGTAACTTCGTGACAATTTCCTCGGGCTTGGGTCGCTTGTTTGCCATGTGTTTCCTCCGTTTTCCTAAACATAGCGGAGGACCACTTCAGTGGGGGAGGATCAAGGTGGGGGGCGCGTGGTACGTGGATGTGGGCGGCAGAGCGGCGCGGTATGCGGTCCAAAGCAGACTTAGATTGGTGCGTACGGCACACCGTAGCTGCTGCAACGAAGCGTCATATTCTTCTTATGAAGAGTACAAGCGGCAATCATTACAATGGTGCCGTTCGCTGTACTTGCTTGGTCAATTGTATATCAACGCTCTCAAAATTCGGGTCGCTTTATCTTGTAGATTAGGAAGACAAGCCCAATATCAAACGTATACTGAAGTATTGGAAATACAATGGAAGCGATATTGGAGAGTGTTATAGAATTCTTTGCAGGATATTTTTTTGAGGTTTCATCGTTGCTACTTGCAGCGGCGGCTCTCTACTACGCTGCCCTCGCATTTCGAGTGGCTAAACGAGCCCTCTTAACGTCCCAAGAGTCTGATAAGGTGACGTTGAAGTTGAAGGCGCAAGAGGCACGCGCACAGGCGGAACGGAGCTTCCTGTCCTTACAATCGGCCTGTCACGATATCCGGGGTCAATGGGACATTCACCATAGTCGCCATTTTCCAGCACTTGGAGACCCACATTTTCGCCAAGACGACACAAGTCACATTACCGAAGTAGAAACTGAAGGCCGCAAACTGCTGAGGCCGCTTGCATTAAACCTTTCAGAACTGGGCGCGTTAGATGTTGCCGAGTTAGAAGATTACATTCAACGAGCAGACCAATCGGCGGTGATAATTGAACAGCTGGCTTTTCGCTTATCACCTCCAAAACAGTTTGTCTTCTGACAGTCCGAAGCCGCTGTGCACAACACGTGCGATGAAGGTCCGCTGGTGTCCGATGTCAAACATGTAAGGTCAGATGCAAAGGAAGTTTTTTAATATTCAAGAAGATCAGACATATCATCGCTCGACCCGTTGAGGTCCTTGCTCTTTCTATCAATCCCATGATTTTTTGCATGCAATCTGGCTGCTTTGCAAGCCTTAACGAAGCTTGGCAGTCGTACTTCTGGTAGTGGTTCCAACCCATCTTTTCCCTCTTTTTTTATCCAAGCGTTCATATCAAGCCAACTGCCATCAATTACTTGAGCTTTATTAGGAATGAGGCCAGAGGTGTGGGTTACACCTAGCGCACTCCGGATCAAAAACTCACGATGCTTCATTGCACGCCTGATATTACTAACCATCCACCCGTCAAGTCGAGCGAAGGGGGCAAGATCATCCACCAAGGCATAATGAGCCATGATGCCATGCATTCTTTTTATTTTTTCTTCTCGATAAAGGCAGCCGTAAATGTTTTTTTCGGAATTTCCTCCGTAAATCGTTTTTCTAAGTTCACTAATCAAGCCAAGTAAATCCCAGTCGAACTGAGGCTTGGAAACGCTTACTCTGTTGGGATTAAAGCTCCCGTTCCGAATATATTGAATCAAGTAAAGGTTTACCAATCGCCCAATTTTCGTTTGAATCTTCTCCTCGACCTTACTTGAAATCGTTGTCCCCGTGGGTGAGAATCTGTACCCAAGAAAATCAATGTTCCCCGTTGTTCTGATTTCCTGCTCAGTTGCGGAGAACGCAGATATACCGGGCGATTTCTTCTCATTTATCTCAAGGTCGTTCCTGTGAGCGTGATCATAGAAGACCTGCTCAACTTGTAATGCTTGCTCATAGTTGTTTGTGAGTGCAACCACGTCATCTGCGTATCGGACAAATTTGCCTGATTTAAGTTGCAAACTCTTGTCCAAGTCATGGAGCGCCAAGTTGGCTAAGATCAGGGATACACTGGACCCTTGCGGCGTGCCGACCTCACGTCTTTCTTGAATTTTTTTGGTGACACCTGTAGCCTTTTTAACGATCTCCTTCTCAAAATCGTGAGACATAAAGGCCTTAATAACCTGCCGTTCAATCGACGTAATGCGAAGAGGGGATCTATTTTTCGAATTTGCGCCAATCAGATCGTCCAAAAACGCATGAGGAATTTTGTCAAAGAATTTTTTAAAATCGACTTGAATGGCGAAAGTTTTCTCGTGCGGATTGGTGTCACTGAGTGCCTTGATTGCATCGAATATGTCCCGATCAGGCAAATAGGCATAACTGTCTGGTGAGAACGCTCGAAGGTTCCGCTTAACAATAGAACGATACACCAACTTGGCGACCACATTGTCTGGAATGGAAAAGGAGGTAAGCGGGCGTGTGCCTCCATCTTTTTTAGGGATATCAAACATTCTAGCCATTTCTGGTTCGTAAGTTCCCTTTTGAAGCCTAGCCCAGATTACTTTTGATATAACGTTGCTATTCTTGGTGCAAAAATATGGGTCGTAGTGGTCATTAGTTTTTTTCGGAGCGGTAACCCGAAAAGGTGCCACGCCAGTCCGTTTTCTGATTCTTTCACGGTGCTCTTCAAACTTCTTATTTTTGGCCGCCATCTTTGCAATCATGCGTCGAGACGTGGATTTTATTTCATTCTTGATGGCTTCCTGCAAACTTCTTTCCTTCAAAACCCTTTCGGGCGCCGGCACCCTAAAAGAAATCACCACAATTGCTCCACCCCCCAGACAGGAGAGTGTCCTACCGCATCCACCCTCTACGCGAGAGTGTCCTAAGGAGCGACCGCCGCCACTAAGTTGGAAGCTGCAGTCATCTGCCACCCGGTGCCGACTAAGCCAAACAGCCTTGAGGATTTATCGCATAGGTTGAGCATGGTCGTCAATGGAATGAAATTTATCGATTTCTGCTAGCTTTCACAAAAAAAATTCATTGGGTATTCTTTACGGTGTTTGCCATGAATTGTGACTTCGTTCCGCCCTCTCGAAGTTCAAAGTACGCAGATCCGGGGCGCAGGGACACTCTCCCTTGAAACCTTTAATATCGCGGGAAGAGCCTATCTCGTGAATATGCTATACACTCTAGTCAAAGGAGGCGGAACGTTCCCGATCTGTGTTTTCTTGCGGTTTGTGTCAGTTGCAGCGAATGGCAACCTCCCGCCCTTACTGTTCGCGTCGGTTTTTAAACCAATCCAATATCGCGCTTACAGTGAATGTCCCAAAAGTACGCAAAGCAGGCATCGACCTAACAAATCAATCGCCCCACGGCCGCAACGGCGGTAGCTGGCCAGCGACAACCCAAGATGTTAGATCGTTTCCAATCTGGAATGACGTGCGCAATTCTAACAGTGCCGTCCGGAACAGCAACCAATGACGTCGACGCGATGCCATTTCAGCCGCGCCACCACGGATGATAATCGGGCAGTAGTGCACGGTGTCAGCCACGCGCACGCCTTTGCGGTTGATGCGCTCCTGCGCAGGCCAGCCCGCAGCACCAAGATCGGCGGCATCTGCTGTCTTGGCTGTGCGCCCATGCCGGTTGGTAAACCATGCGCGGGGGATCACCGATGTTTCGACCTGCCACTCTGGCAGCGTGCCGGCGCGCGCATGCTCTGCGATCGTCAGTGCCATGCGCTGACCACCGCAGCCCTCGGACAAAACCGACAACGCATTGGCGACGAGATCCGCGTCAGGATGTGGATCCGAGCGGCCACCGCCGTCAACCCGGCAGCCCAGCTGCTCATGCTCTGCGATGGTTGCAGTCATACTGGCGTAACCAAACCCGCCAACGCAGCTTTCCGCAAAGCTCTCGCGTTGCAGGTCAAGCTGCGCGGCTTCGCGTTGGAATGCCCAAACGACGAGGCCCCAGATATCAATCGACCGCCGTGCATCGATGCGTGCCGCCTGCCCCATACCGCGCACCGCCATCATGCCCCTGCCCCTTGCGATTGCCCCAACGCGGCGATGTCTTGGCACTTGCGCAGCGCCGCCAACCTGCGCTCGCGCCAGCTTGCCAGTTCAGGCGGCAGCTGATCGCCGCGCGCCAAAGCTTCGTCAGCACGCACCATCCGGGTGACGCTGTCACCTGCCTGCGTTTTGATCTGACTGACAGCATAGGCATTTGGCCAGCGGCGCATCTTTTTGAGTTCAACCAGCAATTCTGGTGCCCACCCACCGATGATTGCATCGGCACCCAGCTGCGCGGCAAAGACCGCGCGGATCAATGGAGAGGCCTCATCACCGGGTGGCTGGATTTGCCCGGCCCAGTCCAGAACGCGGTTGCCAATCGGGAACCGGTCACGGTCTTTGCCACCGGGGTTGGACGCCGCTTGTTCTTCCAGCGCCATCAGGTTCGGCGCGCTCATGTAGGCCAGCCGTGCGCAAAGGTCTTTGATCATCTCTTCGAATTGCGCCTTGGTCAGGCTTCCTGGTTTCGCCAACCCGCGTCGCTGCAACGGATGCACCAAAAGCATCTCAACGCGCTTTTCACCATCGGCCTGTTGTGAAATATCCATCAGCGCTTTCCTCTTCTCAGCAATTCTGCGTTTCAGCTGCACGCAAACCGTGCTTGGTAATCTCTTCGTCGGTCAGCAGCGCGCCATCGGCGATGCAGCTGCGCACGCGGTCCCTCACGGCAGCAGCATTGATGCGTCCACCACCGCGAATGTGATCCGCGATCTGCTTTGCCTCAGAGCGTTCATCTGCCGTGAAATACGGCGCAGCATTTGTCGCGCGCCCTGTTCTTTTCTGGTTCTCTTCAGGTTCGTGTCTAGACGTCTGGACACGGCTACCCCCATTTTCTGGACACGGGATTGCCCGTTTTCTGGACACGGCTTTTGCCTTTTCCCGTGTCTGGATTCTGGACACGGCTTTTTCCACATTTTGTGGTTTTTCTTCGTCGCACCCCAAGACGTAAAGCGTGCTTTTTTGCTTCTTGGTTTTCGCGTTTGATCGCTGCACGCGGCGTATAAACCCGCCCACCTCTAAAGCCTTCAGGTGCACATTCACGCTGGCGCGCGACATTTCGCACTCACTCGCCAGCAAAGCCTGTGAGGGGTCGCAGCGCTTGGTGTGGCGGTTGTGACAGTCGGCGAGATACACCAACACGAGCTTCGCAGCTGGTTTGAGACCGCGTTGGCTAAACGCCCAATTCGTAGCTTCGATGCTCATTGCCGCGCACCTTTACTTGCAGCGGGCCAATTCATGGCGCACCGACCGCGAGCCGCGCACGCGCCTGCTGGAGTGCCACGATAGCCTCATCGATTTCTTTCATCGCGCGGACGCGGTCATCCGCGCTGCTCGATTGCTGCGCCGATAAGATGGCCGCAATCGCTTCGCCATTCTCTTTGGCGATCGTGCCCGTCAGCGACATCAAGCAGATATCGTTGATGACCTCCTGCGCCTCCAAGCGTTTGACCATCATTTGCGTGATTGGGAACTGCTCGGATGCATCCTCAAGCGCGATGACATCGGCAACGGTCCAATCCAAAATGCCCGATGCTTTCTTGCTCACCGTGCCCTTGCTTGAGCCGCCACCCCAGCGCGCGTTGATCGTTGCCGCGACCGCGTCGTAGCAACCGAACCAGCCGACGATGGATTTCATATGGGCGCGGGACAGCTTCAAAAGGTCAGTCATTCGAAACCTCGTTTCCTTTGTGAGCATCGGAAAAAGCGGCACAACTTCGGTATGAGGCAAAAACCTGAATTGAAGAGGGCATTGAGAGGGGCGCATTCATTGTACGGGTCCCTCGCTATTTGCAGTGATGTATTCGCTCAGTCGATCAGCAACCCGGAGCGAACAAGTCCCACCATTCATAAGACGCGAATAGAGCCGGCTATTTCCAACGGCCCGCTCGCAAACGGTCGAAGCAGCAAGGCCCGAACTGGCCGCAAACGCCTCGACCATTTTTATAATACGCTTTTCATTCATAGCCTGTATGTGGACTTTTGTCCGCATTACGTCAATGGACTTTTGTCCGCTACACCATCGCGCTCGAATAATTTAGTTTAGGCTCATGACCAAAACCTTTCGCGATGCTCTAATTGAAATGCTTGAACAGACAAAAATGTCTGTTGCAGAGCTTGCACGCGTCTCAGGCGTATCCAAGGATCAGCTTAATAAGCTGCGCCAGCGCGATACAGCGAAGACAAACGTTGAGGACGCACGCAAGATCGCGTCAGCATTTGGAAAAACCCTGGATAACTTCATTGGTCACCCCATATCGAAAGACGATGTTGATTTAGCAAAAGTTCTTTCTCAGCTAGAACCATCGGAACGCAAGTTTCTAATAAACGCTGCAAAAGCGCAGATCGCCGCACGGAATCAGTCTCAGAAACAACCTGACGAAGACGACTAATAATCTCTTGGTTTTGCATTTATGCACCCCAGATGTATTTCAACAAACGGGGCGCATGGTCTCGCAGGCGACCGATACGGCATGTACCCTTGCGGTCAAAAAGCTATCAAACCGCAGTCAACACATACGAGAACATTAGAAGAACATCAACTAAAGTTAGCATCTTTTAGTTGTGATTAAATTCTGATGTCTGGTTGTGACCATTCAGCATAGCCAAGGCCAAATGCACACGCCCGAGTCTAAGAAAGCAGCTCAATCCAGTCCGAATACAAGTCGTCTTCGCGCAGTAATTTTGTGGTTTAAGCTTTGAAACTCAGAAACACAAATTGGACTATTGTCCATATTATTATTGACATGGACTTTTGTCCACGATAGATACTTCTCCAACAAACGGAGAACGACATGAGAATGCCAAAGCGGCCCCGAAACACAGAAAACGCCTGCGACATTGCCGCAAACCCGCAATGGTTTCACAGCCGCAGCCTACGCACGCTCGCTTGGGCGGCCCTAAAAGCGGATCGTGGTCAGACCGTCCATCAGCACCGCCTGCAAGCGATGCACGCTGCGCAGCCGTCCACCTCAACAACACAAGGAATTTAGACAATGATAGGGCTTACCCAAACGCCGAGCTATCCACTTGCCGCGCAACTTGGCATCGACATCGCAGCCATGACCCAGCACTTCCAATGCTGCATAGCTGACAGCATTAGCAACCTCACTGGCGAAGCCACCGAAACAGAAATTCGTAAAGCCGTGGTCACACACGGCGGAACGCTGATCGAACCCACGTCGCAGTGGGGGCCTCTCGAAGTACAGTTATCGTTGATTGGCGTAAGCGCATCAGGCGCAACCATCGCCGAAGCCGGACGCCAATGGGTCAAGGCCGTCAGCCGTATGACGAAAGCTGCGACCTAACTATGAACGCTGCACACCGCCCTGCCCGCATAGCGCACACAACGAACGCAGACACGCGCCTGGGCTGGGCGCGCAGCATCCTCGCCGACATCGAAATTCATTCAGACGCGCGCATCCGACGCGCCTGCAAAACAATCCTGACGCACAGCCGCGACCACACAGAGCGCCAACTGGCAACGGATCTTCTCTCAATGATCGTGGCTGGTGAGACGGCAAGCAAATGACGATGCAGCAACGTGATCCGTGTACAGCGCCACCCGCTACACAAACGCCATCCGCCATCGGCCACAACAGCCAACAAGCCAGTGACCCGACTGAGCCATTCGGCTTGCGCGCGGCATGGCTGCATTTTGCAAACATGATTGAACTGCGTCGCCTGGCCCAGCTTCACGGGCGGATCAACCGCCGCAAACAAAGCCTCGATGAACTGGTGACCGAACGCCAACGCATCATGAACCGCTGCATCCGGCGCATGCGCCGCCAGCAAGGAAAGAACTGAACAATGAGCAACATCGAATGGACCGAAAAGACGTGGAATCCGATTGTCGGCTGCACGGCTGTCAGACCCGGTTGCACCAACTGCTACGCCATAAAAAGGGCTGCACGAAATGAGCGTAACGCTTGGCATCGCTTAGACATTTGCGATCTGATCTTCTGGACATTCGTAAAAGGCGCTAAAGCGCTGGTGGCGGCATGACCATTGCAATCACACCTGCATCATTTCGCCCGTCAGACGGTAAAGCAGTTGTCGGCGTATGTCGCCAGACGCTCTATCGTTGGGCCAATGCTGGACACATCAAAGTTCATAAACGCGGCAATATGGCGTTTTTCGTTACAAGCGAGGTTCTTGGATACATCACCGGCTTGGGGGACCAGCTGGGGGACCAAGTGCCGAAAGGTGAATAATTGCTATATTTTATTGGATAAAATGGTGCGGTCGGGGGGACTCGAACCCCCACGAGTGTTACCTCACAGCGACCTCAACGCTGCGCGTCTACCAATTCCGCCACGACCGCAAGTCATTAGCTGGGGCGCTTCTAGTGCAGCGTTCTCCGCTTGCCAAGTGCAAAACGTCACATTCCGCCGCCATCCGAAACCAGGGGTGACATTTTCGACCACGACCGCCATATCAGACAGGACAGGAGACAAGACACGATGGTTGAGTGGATCATATCTGACGGGCTGACCGACTATGAAGCGGCGCTTGATTTCATGGAAAATCGGGTGGATGCGATTGCGCGCGGTGAGGCAGAAGAATGTATTTGGCTGTTAGAGCACCCGCCGCTTTATACGGCGGGCACGTCGGCGAAAGTTGCCGATCTGATCGATCCAAATCGGTTCCCTGTATTTGAAGCCCGACGCGGCGGTGAATACACTTATCACGGGCCGGGGCAGCGGGTTGTCTATGTCATGCTTGATGTGACAAAGCGCGGGCGCGATGTGCGTCAGTTTGTCAAAGATCTTGAAAACTGGGTGATCGCGACGCTGGACACTTTCAACGTCAAAGGCGAAATCCGCGAAGGCCGGGTCGGTGTCTGGGTCGAACGCCCGGAAAAGTCTCGCAACGCTGATGGCAGCATATGCGAAGACAAGATCGCAGCCCTTGGCATTCGGCTACGCAAATGGGTATCGTTTCACGGCATGTCAATCAATGTCGACCCGGATCTCAGCCACTTTGGCGGCATCGTCCCTTGCGGGATCGCCGATCACGGTGTGACGAGCCTTGTTGATCTTGGTTTGCCCGTGACGATGAACGATCTGGATGTCGCGCTGCGCCAAACATTTGAATCGCGCATGTAACTGTCACGCCACATCCTTATTTTTTGCCGTTGTCACTTCTTTACAATACGGACTAGCGGGCAGATGCACCGACGCATCAGCAAGCAAATGAGTCGTATGACCCTAGCAAGCCACCAATTCTTGCCAAGGATCACAAAATGACCATCGCACCACGGCGCACTGCGCTTTCTCTCCTGATGTGCACGGCTGCCTCTGTCGGCTATGCGCAAGACGCCACCGTTACCAACCTGGATACGCTTCGCATTGAATCGCTTGAGGCCCAAGCGACGCTTGGGAACGATCAGATTACGGCGGAAGAAATCTCCGACCGCAATGCGGCAACGATTGCCGATGTCTTTGCAGGTGAATCGTCCGTTACGGCCAGTGGCGGCGCGGCGATTGCCCAAAAAGTGTTCGTTAACGGGATTGAAGAAAGCCTGCTTTCCATAACTATCGATGGCGCACGACAAAACAAATCCGCATTCCACCATACTGGCAACGTGCTGATCGACCCTGCCCTGCTGCAATCAGTTGAGGTTAGCGCAGGTCTTGCGCCCGCCGACCAAGGCCCAAATGCTCTTGCAGGTTCTATCAACTATACAACCAAGGACGCGCGCGACCTACTTGACGGTGATGATCCCTTTGGGGGCATGAACACCCTAACCTACGGAGACAATGGGCTGGGCTTTCGCAACACGTTAACGCTGTTTGGTCAGCAAGGCGGGTTTGAATATCTTGTCAGCGGCACCCGTGCCAGTGGCGACGACTATGAAGACGGCGACGGCGACTCCATCCTTGGGACAGGGGCCGACTTGACCGATTATATGGTCAAAATGGCCTATACAACAGATGATGGAAAACGCCTAAGCTTCTCGGCTTCCGAGACGACTGACAACGGCTTGCGCGCATCGCAAAGTGGGTTCATTCGCCCTGATTTCGCCGAAGTCATCGGGCGCACGTCTGAACTTTACGAAGCCCTTTCGCAGCGCACCTCTTATACGCTGACCTATGAAGACGAGAGCCCCTCGGGCATGCTTTCGCCTTACCTGCAGCTGAGCTATAACGAACAAGCCATGGATGTTGGGTCCCTTTATGGCGTTAACACCAGCCTGAGCGGTGTCGCCAAAAACGAATTCCAATTGAACAACGGCACGATTACTGCTGGGCTGGATTTCTTCAGCGAAAGCGCCGAAGGCTATGACAACACCGTCGATCCACGTACATCAAGCGGTAGCGAAGAACTATCGAATGTCGGACTGTTTGTTCAAGCACGCCAAGACTTTACCGATCGTCTCTCTGCATCTTACGGCCTGCGGTATGATTTCGCATCATTTGATGCGGCGGACGGGTCGACGTTTGAAGATGATGGCGCCAGCGTAAACGGTTCGGTCGATTTTATCGTCAACAACAATTGGACCCTTAACGCCGGTGCTGCGTCCAGCTGGGGTGGTTTTGAACTGGGTGAAGCTGCGCTTGTTAACTATGGGACAGCTTGGACATATGACGGCTTTGGCGCATCACGTGCGGATGCAACGCGTCTTGGTGTCCGTTATGAAAACGGACCTTGGGCAGCAAAGGCGGCCGTATTCAACACGGAAATCAGCGACATCAACGCTGTCTTACCGTCTCTCGGTGACCGCGGGGCGACCAATGACCTCACATCACGCGGATTCAACGGGTCTGTCAGCTACCAAGCGGGGTGGGGCTTTGCCACGTTGAACTACACCTATGCTGATGTTGAGGTCGACGATGAAACAATCGCAACAACTGCATATTACTTAGGTCGACCAGTTGGGCATATTTTCGGATTGGAAGCAGCATATGATGTGTCGGACGCATTGACACTTGGGGGTACAGCACAAATTGCGCTTGCCAACGAAGACACTGCCGAAGAACTGCCTGCCTATGAGGTGGTGAATGTCTATGCCAGCTATAACCCGGCTGCGATGGATAATCTGACAGTGCGGCTTGACGTTCAAAACCTGTTTGACGCTACATATGCGGCGCGCAGCTCCGATGGGCTTGACCTGTCATCACGCGTTGTTGCCCTGACAGAACCCGGGCGCACGATTAGCCTGACCGCGTCACTTAAATTCTAAACACAAACGCGGCCCCGTGTCATAGCGGGGCCGCACAACGTTTGCGCAAGAGTTGCTTCGCACAGGGCCAAAGGTGTAGATAGCGAACCTGTACAGACCTGAAAGCAAATTACCCATGGCATCCCATCACGACAGTGACACGCATTACAACATCGTGATCATCGGGCAGTCTGGACGGCTCGCTTATGAAGCCTTGTTATTTACAGCATCCTTGCGCCATTTCTCACCGACATTCGCAGGCAAGCTCATCATCGCAGAACCGCAGCCCGGCCCGTGCTGGGACAATGATCCGAGGATGCCGGGCGACGTCAAAGACGCGCTTATTGCGATGGGAGCCGTGATCCAACCCTTCGAATCCCGGCATTTCGGCAGCAGCTACCCCCACGGCAATAAGATCGAATGCTTGGCCGCATTGCCTGCTGGCGAACCTTTTGTCTTTTTTGACAGCGACACGATTATTACCGGCGACATTACCGCCCTACCCTTTGATTTCACACGCCCGTCCGCATCCATGAAACGCACCGGAACTTGGCCCGTTGAGGAGCTTTATTGGCCCGGCTACACCGCCATCTGGAAATCGCTTTATGATCGGTTTGATTTAGATTTCGAAAGCAGTCTGGACCTGTCGCAACCAGATGAATTCTGGGAACGCTACCTCTATTTCAACGCAGGCTGGTTTTACGGCGCTGATCCAGTTTCCTTTGGACAACGGTTTACAGATTATGCCCTATCCGTACGCGACAATCCCCCGGCAGAGCTGGTGATCCAACCGCTTGATCCTTGGTTGGATCAAATCGTGTTGCCACTGGTGATCCACAGCTTTGGCGGTGGGCGGCCCGGCCCAGCGCTGAATGGGCTAGATGGCGATATCAGCTGCCATTACCGGGTGCTGCCCTTGTTTTATGCCCGCGAAAGCGACGCGGCGATCAAAGCGCTCGAAACCGTCGCAGCCCCTAACAAGATCAAAAAAGTGCTGAAACAATACGACCCGTTCAAACGAATGATCTATCAAGGACGCGGTCACAAGGTGCGGGCGCTGTTCGATCAAAATAACCTCCACCGCCACGAAAAAGCGCTGCGTAACAAAATTAAGTCAGCAGGGTTTTGGATGCGTTAGACTATTCCTGTAATCAAAACGTAAAAATACACTTGCAACCGAGGGGTGCGCAAGCCATCCACATACCCAGTTCTTCAATATTTAGGTGTGTGAAATGAATGCGAGTTTCGAAAAACTATTACCAAACCTGACAGGAAGCGTCGTCAGCAAGGTACTATTTTTAGAAATATATTTCTTACTTCGCGTTGGAAAATCACCGGCCTACTTTACGCTGTCCGACTTCTTTGATCGGTATTCGTTCGAACTGCTTTACATCAGCGTATTGTTCGTGTTACTCGCGGATTGGGTTCTGCTGCCAGCGGCCTACCTCTATCTAGGTTTTGCAGGGCCGTTAGCATGGTGTTTAAGAACACTGCTGTATAAGATAAAGATCGGACATACATATGTCTTCAAAGAACTTTATAGTATGGATCGAAAAAACCTGACGAGCCTTGATCTAACCATTAATTTTGCGCGCACTAATGGCGAACAATCCCTGTTGCAAAGAGCAACTGAATACAAAGATATGAATAGGCACAAAGTCGCAGCTGAGAAGACTGCCGCCACCAACCTAATTCTTATTCTGGGAATTATAGGGATCAGCTGTTTAGCTGGTGCACCAAATTTCCTCATGATGGTCTCAGATTTTGCCAATCCCTACACCAACGGATGGGCCTACCAAATATGTATCGGCCTAATTGTTATTCAAGGATGTTTAGGTCGCGCTGTGAATTTTGATGTTTTTTTGAAAGCAAACTCTCTCCCAGCGCGTTTCTTTGATGACGACACCCTTAGAACAACAATTCGCGACTGGCCCGAAGAAAAGGCTGGCTTTATTGCAAAGTTAGAGCAGCTTCTCATTGACCGCTTTATTAAATAGTCGAGTGATAGGCTATCGTCGATCACCCTTGCAGTAGGAAGATGCCGAAACTCTAGTCAATCAAGCTTCGCCCTCACCCGTTCGCGAAGACGCCGCTTTCTTTTGCAAATCCCTTCACCTCGATCGGGTTGCCGGATGGGTCTCGGAAAAACATCGTCCATTGCTCGCCCGGCTCGCCTTGGAACCGTACGGATGGTGGGATGATGAAATCTGTTTTGCGCGTCTCTAGCCGTGCGGCCAGCGCATTCCAGTCCTCAAGCGGCAGCACCACCCCAAAGTGCGGCATGGGCACCATATGATCCCCGACTTTACCCGTCGCGGCGTTTGGGAATGGCTCGCCGAGATGCAGGCTTAGTTGATGTCCGAAAAAATCGAAATCAACCCAAGTTGGGGCCGACCGCCCCTCTACCGCGCCCAGCGCCCCGGTATAAAATTCCCGCGCTACATCAAGATCAGTGACGTGAAATGCAAAATGAAAAGGGACTGGCATATGGTGGCTCCTATGATTGACGCGCCCTGCTGGGCAGGTACTGTCTGCCTACACAAAACGCAGCGCGTTATCAAAGGGAGAGAGACATGACTGACGGTCCACAACTGGGGTTCGACACGCTTCAAATCCACGCAGGCGCAGAGCCTGATCCGGCAACAGGCGCGCGCCAAGTGCCGATTTATCAAACCACGGCATATGTTTTTCGCGATGCCGACCACGCCGCGAAATTGTTTAACCTCGAAGAGGTCGGCTATATCTATTCCCGTCTGACCAACCCGACAGTTGCCGCGTTGCAAACACGTATTGCAGCTCTCGAAGGTGGCGCAGGCGCTGTTTGCTGCTCATCGGGTCACGCCGCTCAGATCATGGCGTTGTTTCCTTTGATGGGACCGGGGCGCAATGTTGTCGCTTCTAGCCGCCTTTACGGTGGGACGATCACCCAGTTCAGCCAAACGATCAAACGCTTCGGCTGGTCTGCGAAGTTTGTTGATTTCGACGATCACGCTGCAGTGGCTGCGGCCATTGATGATGACACACGCGCTGTGTTCTGCGAAGCAATCGCCAACCCCGGCGGCCATATCAGCGATCTTGACGCGATTTCTGCCATTTCTGATGCCGCAGGCATTCCGCTGATCGTGGATAACACCACAGCCACCCCCTATCTTTGCAACCCCATCGCGCATGGGGCAACATTGGTCGTGCATTCGACCACCAAATACCTGACTGGCAATGGTACAGTCACAGGAGGGTGCGTTGTGGATTCGGGTAAATTCGACTGGACGGCGAATGATAAATTCCCATCGCTCAGCCAACCAGAACCCGCCTATCACGGGCTAACCTTTGCAGAGGCGTTAGGTCCGATGGCCTTTACCTTCCATTCAATCGCGATTGGGCTGCGCGATCTGGGCATGACCATGAACCCGCAAGCCGCACATTACACATTGATGGGGATTGAAACCCTGTCCTTGCGGATGGATCGCCATGTTGAAAACGCGCAGAAACTGGCGCAATGGCTCGATGATGATCCGCGCGTTGACTATGTGACATATGCGGGTTTGCCCGCGTCCCCCTATGCAGATTTGGTCCCAAAAATCTGCCCCAAAGGTGCCGGCGCCTTGTTCACCATCGCGGTCAAAGGCGGCTATGATGCCTGTGTGAAGCTGGTCGATAGCCTTGAAATCTTTAGCCATGTGGCAAACTTAGGCGACACCCGCAGCTTAATTATCCATTCGGCCAGCACCACGCACCGTCAGCTCACGCCCGAACAACAAGAGGCCGCAGGCGCAGGGCCAAGCATCGTGCGGCTGTCCATCGGTATCGAGGATGCCAAAGACCTGATCGCCGACCTTGATCAAGCGCTGACAAAAGCGACAAGCTGACACATCACAAACCCATCCACGCCCTTGGCGTGGGCGGGTTGTTGCTATAGGGTTTGGCGGCAAAGCAAAACGCATTTTGCTGCCAACTTCAACATGCTAGACCCGCCTAATGACCACAAACTTCGCCCTATCGCTATCGTTCGAGGGAATCGAGCTCTTGCACCGCGCCACCCGTGGCTGGAAACAGGTTGGCACCGCTGCTGTTGACGACAAAGATCTTGATAAAACATTGGCGGAATTACGGGCAAAGGCGCTTGAACTTGCGCCAAACGGCTTGGTGACAAAGCTGATCATCCCAATGGATCAGATCAAATATCTGGCGATAGATAGCACGCAAACCAATTTAGACGATATTCACGCCGCGCTGGACGGCGCAACGCCTTATGATCTCAATGAACTGGTGATCGATTATGAACGCTCTGGCGGGCGCACCCATATCGCAGCCGTCGCCCGTGAAACCTTGCAAGAGGCCCAAACCTTTGCCAGTGCGCATCGTTTTAACCCTGTTGCCTTTGTTGCTGTACCCGAACCATTCACCTTCCAAAAAGAAGTTTTCTTTGGCGCGACATCTGAAGCTGCGCAAATTCTTGGGCCTGATGTCACCGTAGAACGCGACCAATTGCCCGTGATGAAGGTGGGTACGCGCGTGAAATCGCGCCTGTTAATCATGGACACGCTGCCCAAAGAGATCGCAGAGGCCGAAACTGCCTTCGATCTGCCGCCAGAACCAGTGCTCCAAGCGGATACAAAACCTGCCTCACCGGCCATAGAAACCGCCGATGCCCCCGTGGTTCCCGAACCTGCCACTGTTTGGGTAGACCGGATTCTTCCCGAATACGCAACGCCAGTCGCACCCGCGGCAACGCCTGCACCCCCGGTCGTAGAGGTTGCTGTTGCCTCCGAACCACCCGAAACGATCCTTTGGGTAGACCGCATTACGCCAGAGTACCACCCGCCGCGCGCCCCTGAGATCGTCGTCAAAGACGAAGCCCCCGAAGAAGCGGTGGTCGCGGTCGCGCGTCCTGTTATCGCGCAAAGCCCCGTCTACGCTGATATCAGCGGCATGAATTTGATCATCGCGGAATATCACCCTGCGGCCAAGGTTGCTGCAAAACCTGTTCTGACAGCAATCGCACCAACGACATCCGCGCCTGTCGCTGCGGCTTCGCTGACAGCAACAAAACCGCAATCCCCCCCACAACCGAAATCCCGCAAGAAAGCGCCAATTGTGGCGCTAGGTCTGGCCGCGAGCGTTGCTGCTGCTGCGGTCTTTGCATGGTCACAATCGGGCGGGACCGGGTCAGGTGCACCGATTGAACCGCAAACGATAACCATCACCACCGAGGAAGCCCCTGCTGCAATTGAACCTGTGGCAACCGCTGAGGTCGCCCCCATTGTGCCAGAGGTAAATATCTTGCGTATGGCACCACCCGCAACGGGCCCGGCATCGGTTGTTTTTCCTGCAGTGGACCCTGCCCCTACAATCCCTGACGCGCCTACCAAGATTGTCGCGGCCAGCACAGACACCCCTCCGCAGCTTGAAACCGCATCTGCATCGCAAGAGACACCACGCGCACCGCTCGCTGCGGCCGAACCGCGCGGTCAAGTCCTTAGCCCCGCCGAAGCACAGGCCGCATATGAGGCAACAGGTGTCTGGCAACGCGCCCCACGCCTGTTTGACACCCCCCGCGTCCCGCAAGATGTCGCGATCACCCTGCCCGCTTTCATTACAGCGAGTGCACGTGCGGCCCAGCCCGAAGGGCTTAGCGGTGACAACATGGCGCCAGAGCTTAGTTTCCTCGCGCCTGCAAACCCGCCCGCTGCCGATGTTGTTTTTAACATTGATGAAAACGGCCGCATCGTCCCATCCGCCGAAGGCACAGTAACCCCAGAAGGGGCCATTGTTTATGCTGGGCTTCCTGATCTTACGCTGCGGGAACGGCCTGAACTGTCCGAGGAACAATTGGCGCGCATGGCCGTGCTGTCAGATGTGCCCGAAGGTGTGGTCATCATCTTAGGCAGCCCCGATATCGTGCCACCAACGCGACCCGATGACATTGCAGCACAGTCAGAGGAAGCAGACGACAGCACGGCCACCGCTGGCGCGGTTGGGCTTGATGGGTTGCAATCCGAAACGACCGATGTCGCGGCCTTTGCGCCGCCAGAAGGAACCGCCCGTCCACGTACACGTCCTGATGGTTTGGTGCCGCAGGCCCCAATCGCTGACCCAAGCACGCCTGATATCACAGCCATTTTAGAGGGGATCATCGCCGAAGATGGAAGCCAGCCCTTCATCGAAATGACCCCACAAGCCGTTGGTACATCGCTGCGTCCAACTGCCCGCCCACGCAATTTCGCAACCGTTGTTGCCGCCGCACGCGAACGCCAAGCCGCACAACCTGCGCCCGCCGCAGCGCCAGCGGCTGCAGCAACCGTCGCACCACAAAACTACGCCCCCGTGCCCGGCGGCGTGGCCGTGGCCGCAACACAAGAAAATGCAATCCGGTTACGCGATCTAAACCTTATTGGGATTTACGGACGCCCCAATGCGCCACGTGCGCTCGTCCGGCTTGGCAATGGGCGGTACGTCCATGTCGAGGTGGGCAGCAGTCTTGACGGTGGCCAAGTCACAGCGATCGGGGATGGCGTGCTAAACTACGTAAAACGTGGCCGCACTGTCGTGCTTGAGGTGCCCGGCGGCTAACTGGCAGCATCATCCGACGCAAGTGGCCCTAGGGCAGCCTGCAAAGGCTGCAAATGATCTGCAAATTTTTGCCAGCGCCGCAGCGAGGTTTTGTAAATCGGTTGGCGCACTTGCCACCGCGATGGGGTGTGGACCAGTCGTTCGGTTGTGTGGAACGCCTGACAGGCATCGTCCCACGGCACCCCAATCCAATCAATTGGCGCATGCGAAGCAGTGGCTTGGTCGTCGATAACCCTTTCGTAGTGACCGTCGTAAATGCGTCCGGGTAGCACTGCATGCCAATGTGACATCAGATCGTCGTAGGCCCGATAGTAGCGCCCCAACGTGGTCAAATCCTGATTATACCCATGTGCGTCGGTAAATTGCTGCGTAAAGCACGACACGCAGGTATCCATCGGGTCGCGTTTGCAGTGAATGATTTTCGCGTTTGGAAAAAGGATTGCGATAAACCCAAGCAGCTCAAAGTTATGGGGCATTTTGTCAACGACATAGGCCGCTTCGCGGCTATGTCGTTTCAGTGTCGCAAGATACCGCGTCGCCAATTTGCGTATCTGCGCTTCAGACAAAGATGTCAGATTGCGATAAAACAGGTCCGTATCTTCATCGCCAAATCCAAGCTCTTGAGCCAAGATGCGTATGTCAGGCAATTCACCGGCCCCCGCAATTTTCCCGTGGCTTGCCAAGATTTGTTCGACCAATGTCGTGCCCGAACGTGGCATGCCAACAATGAACACCGGCCGCGCTGACGGATGCCCTAGCGCACGCATAGACTGGATAAATGCTGCGCCGAACTTTTCCTTTATTTTCGCAAATACCGCCAAATGCTGATCCAGCGGAAAGCGTTCCGCGTCTTCTTGTTTGCTCGCAAGGAACTGTGCAAACCCCGCGTCATATTTCTTTTGGTCAACCAGCGCTTTACCAGCAGCATAGCGTAACGCGCGTCGCGCTTTGGGCGGCAAATCCTTAGTCTCCAAAAGCGCAACCATCTGCGCGGGAATCGGATCATCTGGGGCAAATACCGTTGTGTAGCCAAGGCTGATCATCGCCACCACTTTGCGCACATCAGCGGCAATGGCTTTTCGGTAGACTTTTGCGGCCTCATCCATGCGGCCCAATGCGACAAGCACATCAGCCCTTTCCATTGCCAGAACAATGCTTTCTGGCTCAAGCCGGAGCGCCTTATCAAATGCGTCCAGCGCACGCTGTTGCTGCCCCAAAGCCAGTTCAATCCGCCCCAAGACAACCCAAGGCTTCGCAATATCGGACTGCAAGCGGATCGATTTTTGAATGCTTGGCTTTGCCAATTCTGGCTTGCCATCCAAAAGCTGCGCATTGGCGAGGTTCAGCAAATACATTGGCTGGCGCGGCGCGTATTTCACCGCATTGCGGAAACATTTCGTAGCCGCGGTGGTATTGCCGCCTTCAAGTGCAAGCAATCCCATAAGGTTCAGCGCATCTGGTTGTTTTGGGTTGCGCTGCAAGACTAATTTATAGGCCTGCTCAGCGCCCAAACGATCCCCTGCACGTTGCGCATGCAGCCCGCGCGACAACAAAGACTTTATCTGTATATCGCGGCCCAAGGGCAGCTTATTTGTCTGTTTCAAAGCACACCCTTTCGCTTTCGGCACGTGGCGTCCACAACGGCCTGCCCGCACATTATCGCGGCGCGCGATAGAAACCAATGTCAGGCAGCGCTCTCTCGCCTACATCTTTAAAAATAGTCCACGTGACAACATCTCGCGTTGCGCATTCAAATGCGTATCGCCATATCTGATGGCATGGAAAACTTTCTTCTTCAGGCCACGATCTACCTAGGTGCCGCTGTCATTGCGGTTCCACTTGCCGCGCGGCTGGGGCTGGGATCAGTCTTGGGTTATTTGCTGGCAGGCATCGTCATTGGCCCCGTGACCGGGTTGGTCGGCACAGAATCGCAGGATATTCAGCATTTTGCGGAATTTGGCGTCGTGATGATGCTGTTTTTGATCGGGTTAGAATTAGAACCGCGCACACTATGGGACATGCGCAAACGGCTGATCGGATTGGGCGGGTTACAGGTTGTTTTGACAATGCTTGCGGTGATGGGCGTAAGCATGGCGCTTGGCTATGATTGGGCCACCTCGCTTGCGATTGGGATGGTCTTTGCGCTGTCATCAACCGCGATCGTTTTGCAAACACTGACCGAGAAAAAGCTGATGCAAACAGGCGGCGGGCGGTCAACATTTTCTGTGCTTTTGACCCAAGATATCGCTGTGATCCCTATGTTGGCGCTTTTGCCGTTGCTGGCTGCGCCCGCAGTCATGACGTTTGCACCGGATGGATCCATGCATATCGCGACCGAAGACGCACATGATAGCCATGGTGCGATCAGCCTTGTCGAAGGGCTGCCCGGTTGGGGCGTGACATTGGTGACCATTGGCGCAGTTGCTGCGATTATTCTTGCCGGAATTTTCCTGACGCGTCCGGTGTTTCGCTATATTCATCATGCGCGGTTGCGTGAAATGTACACCGCTTTGGCTTTGCTGCTGGTTGTCTCTATTGCGGTGCTGATGGGGATGGTTGGGTTGTCGCCTGCTTTGGGTACGTTCTTGGCTGGTGTGGTGCTCGCCAACTCTGAATTCCGGCACGAGTTGGAAAGCGATCTTGAGCCGTTCAAAGGGCTGCTCTTGGGGCTGTTTTTCATCACTGTTGGGGCTGGTATCAACTTTAGTCTCTTTTTTGCAGAGCCGATGTATATTCTGGCGCTGACCCTTGGTGTGATGGCGATCAAGGGGATCATCCTTTACGGGCTTGGGCGCTTGTTCAAACTGAAGGGCAAGGACCAATGGCTGTTCACCCTTGGGCTCGCGCAAGCGGGGGAATTTGGCTTTGTGCTCATTTCGTTTTCATCGCAACAAGGGGTGTTGTCGGATGGTTTGGCTGGGCAATTGCTGCTGGTGATTGCGCTGTCGATGCTGATCACACCGCTGTTGTTCATCGTCTACGATCTGCTCAGCCGCCAGATGACCGACCCCGACGATCCGCAACATGATGAGGTCGACGAACAAGGCACCGTGATTATCGCGGGGATCGGACGATTTGGCCAGATTGTGAACCGTTTGGTGCAAAGCGCGGGCTTTAAGACTGTGGTCATCGACAGCAATCTGCAAACCGTACAAATGATGCGCAAATTTGGCTTTCGCGGCTTCTTTGGTGATCCGACCCGCCCAGATTTGCTTAGCGCTGCCGGGTTTGACGATGCCCGTGTTCTGGTCGTTGCAATTGATAACAAAGCTTCGGCCACCAAATTGGTTACCTATGCCCGCAAGGCCCGGCCGGACTTGCACATTGTCGCACGTGCACGTGACCGGGTGCATGTGTATGAACTTTATAATGCGGGTGCGAATGATATCGTGCGCGAAATGTTTGACAGCTCACTGCGCGCGGGGCGCTACGCGCTTGAAAACCTTGGGCTTAGCGAATTTGAGGCCGCAGAGGCCGAGCAGACATTCTACCACCACGACCGCACGACCATGCGTGAACTTGCTAACTTCTGGAAACCCGGCGTCCCCGTTGCTGACCTGCCCGATTACGTGGCCCGCTCGCGCGAGCTGAACGCAGGTCTTGAGACCGCTTTGGCCACGCGCCAACAGACCAACGAAAACAAAGAGAACAAGGAAAGCTAGCCGCCGCTCACGCCGGCTTCGGCGAATGTAACCATGCCGGAATGGCAGGCTATCGCACCTTTCAACACGCCAATGGCCAATGCAGCCCCCGACCCTTCGCCAAGCCGCAAGCCAAGGTTCAAAAGTGGCTCTTTGCCAAGTGCTTCCAAAAGACGTGCATGGCCCCCTTCGGCGCTTTGGTGCCCTGCAACGGCGTGATCAAGCGCGCCTGCGCTGGATTTAGCAAGCACACCGGCAGCGGCGCAACAGATAAACCCATCCAAGATCACCGGAATACGGTGGTGGCGTGCTGCCGCAATCGCACCAGCCATTGCCGCCAATTCACGCCCACCGACGCAGCGCATTGCCTCTAACGGATCATCCATTTTGTGAAGCGCAAGCGCTTGGGTGATAACGCCCGTCTTGCGCGTCAGACCAGCATCATCAACGCCCGTCCCGCGACCGACCCAATCAACCGCAGCGCCACCAAACACGGCTGCAGCCAAAGCAGCCGCAGAGGTGGTATTGCCGATGCCCATCTCACCTGTCACCAAAAGATCGCTGGCAGGGTCAACCGCCATCCAACCGATTTGCAGGGCGGTAACCACTTCGGCCTCGGTCATTGCGGGGCCTTGGGTGAAATCGGCCGTAGGCGTGTCCAATGACAGCGCATGAACCTGCATACTAGCCCCAAAAGCCTTGGAAAGCTGGTTTATCGCGGCACCGCCATGTTCAAAATTCGCCACCATCTGTGCGGTCACTTCGGATGGAAAGGCCGAAACACCTTGTGCGCAAACGCCATGGTTTCCCGCAAAGATAATCACCTGCGGCGCTTCAATCTGCGGCTTGGGGTTGCCGCGCCAGCCCGCATACCAAATCGCCAAATCCTCTAACCGCCCCAGCGCCCCCGGCGGTTTGGTCAACTGTCCATTCCGGTCTTGCGCCGCGGATGCCGCTGCGGCATCTGCCAACGGCGCCTTGCCCAAAATGTCGCGAAATTCAGAAAGTGTGGTGAAGGGCGCTTGCATCGGAACCTCGATATGTGAACTGTCGCCCTTATCTAACGCACGTAGCGCCGATGAAAAGACGACAAAAGGGCATCTGAATGAACAATCGCGACCAAAAATTGATTGAATTTGCGGATTTGCCTGCCGCCATTGGTCTTTTGACCCGGCTGCCGGTCCCTGTGTCACAAGCGCGCGCCGTCGCGCGCGGCGCTGCAGCGGCATGGGCCTATCCGCTGGCTGGTGCATTGATCGGTATTGTTCTGGCCGCTGCGGTTGCGGTTTTCACGTGGACCGGCCTGCCAATTGGGATGGTCGCCGCGCTGGTGATCGGTGTGAACATCGTCATCACTGGCGCGATGCACGAAGACGGGTTGGCAGATAGTGCTGATGGGCTTTGGGGCGGTTGGGATCGCGCGCGCAGGCTTGAGATCATGAAAGACAGCCATATCGGAACCTACGGTGTGCTCGCGCTGGCACTTTCGCTACTCATCCGATGGCTGGGATTAAGCGCTTTGATCGCGCTTGATATCTATTGGGCCGGGCTGATTGCCATTGCCGTGCTTAGCCGTTGTGGGATGGTTGTGTTGATGGCGACTATGAAGAATGCGCGCGACACCGGACTGAGCAAGAGCGTCGGCCGCCCAGCTGCCGCGACCGTATGGGTCGCCATCGCTATCGCGGCGCTGATTGCTGCACTGCTAGGGCAATTCGCCATGATTGTCGCGGCACCTATTGCAGTGCTGGCTTGCGGGTTGATCGCCCGCACAAAGATCGGCGGGCAAACCGGCGATATTCTGGGAGCAACCCAGCAGATCACAGAAATTGCATTGCTTCTGGTGATATTGACCTAGGATTCGCAGGCCAAAGCCTTGGCAAAGGAGCTGCGATCAACATGTGGCCCAATATCGCGTGACTGGCTGCGCCCGCCCACATAGCTCGTCGCGATGATACGGGTCCAATTGGCGTTGGCGGTGATCATTTCTGGGCCCTGTCCACAATCGCGCAAGCCACCAGCGATGTTATCCTCGCCAATGCGGTGATTGGTCAGCCCCGGCAGGTCATGCACATGGGTCAAGCCACCGTCCTCAAACCGCCAAATCCGCAAAGTTTTTGCCAGATGGGGGCGGTCGATATAAGCGACCTCAATTGCGCCATCGCCGTCCAGATCCACCGCCCCAATCGGCGACAACCAACGATGGGTGCGCCCAATATACGGTGTCTGCGCAATTTTGCCCTCGGCCCCATAAATCGCGAGCGCGGCACCGCGCGCAATCTCGGTTTCGATCACAACGATCTCTGGTGATCCATCGCCCGTCATATCCCACAAACGCGGCGCAATATCTTCAAAGACATGTGTTTCGGGCAGTGTAATTTGATAGGTCGTGCCATCTGCCGTAAACTGCAGACCACCCCATTCAACCGCATCGCCCAAAATTCCATGGCCATAGCGGGTTGTCGGATCAGTGAATTCAGCCGCAGTGATCGATTGCGCATCTGCGCAAACCGGCCAAAGCGCCAAGGCAAACGCACAGAACCGCATCAGATTTGCTTTTCTGGCATTTGGACGCGCAGGCCTTCCAACGCATCAGTAACTTTGATCTGGCAGGTCAGACGTGATTTCACTGGGTCAGGCTCATAGGCGAAATCAAGCATGTCTTCTTCCATGCCATCCTTGGCGGGCAATTTATCAACCCACGCATCGTCTACATAGACGTGGCAGGTTGAGCAGGCGCAGGCCCCGCCGCAGTCAGCCTCTATGCCGGGAATGCCATTGTCACGCGCGCCTTCCATAACGCTTAGCCCGTTTGCGACATCAACGATGTGTTCTTTGCCGCCATATTCAACATAGGTAATTTTTGTCATTTTGCCTTGGTCCTTCGCGCATGTTCGAGCTTGCTGCCACTGTAATTCAGCACGTGTTGCGGTGCCAGCGCAAATCAAAGGCCCGATGCCTAAAACATGATCACATAAATGTGTGGATTTCCACACATTCCATATGCAGCCGCAACGTGAAGCCGTTGCGATCACTAAGAATTCGTAAATTTTGTATAAACAACTTGCCCCCGTAGTGGCGACATAGTTTCTTAGCGAAGGACGCGGTCCGGAGTTGGCCGTGACGCATAATCTGGGAGAGAACATCATGTCATTGTTTAAAGCCGCAGTTGCGGCAGGTTTTGTTTTTACCGCATCATCAGTTCAGGCCGAAGAGGCTAGTTATATTCTTGCAACCGCTTCAACTGGGGGAACCTATTACCCTGTTGGCGTTGCGCTTTCGACTTTGGTCAAAGTTAAACTTGAACCAAGTGAAAAAATCGGCATGTCCGCGATCAGCTCGGCGGGTTCTGGCGAAAATGTCCGTTTGATCCGTGAGGGCGAAGCGCAATTCGCGATTCTTCAGGGTCTTTACGGCTATTACGCTGCATCCGGCACAGGCCCGCTCGAAGAAGCTGGCCCACAAGAGCACCTGCGCTCGGTCACGATGCTGTGGCAAAACGTAGAGCAGTTTGTCATCGCATCAGACGCCGTAAACACCGGCACGATGTCTGACATGGTTGCATTGACTGGTGAAGCCATGGCGCTTGGCCGCCAAAACTCTGGTACAATTGGTTCAAACGCGGCGCTTTTGTCAGGTCTGGGTGTTGATATCACCACTGAGTACGAACTGGTCTATGGCGGCTACGGCCCATCAGCAGAAGCTCTGCAAAACGGCCAGGTCAAAGGCATCGGGACACCCGCGGGCGTACCCACAGGTGCAATCAGCCAGTTGCTGGCGGCATCCGGCGATAGCGTTACAATGCTGTCATTCACTGACGAAGAATTGGCCGCCGCTGACGCTGGCCGCGAACTGTGGACACCTTACCTGATCCCTGCGGGCACTTACCCCGGTCAAGAAGCAGACGTGAACACAATCGCACAGCCTAACTTCCTGGCAACACATGCTGATCTGCCCGAAGAAAACGTCTATCAGATCACCAAAGCGATCTATGAAAACCTGCCCTTCCTGCAGGCAATTCACCCAGCAACCAAGGTAATGGCAATCGAATCAGCGATCGCTGGTCTGCCTGTGCCGCTGCACCCTGGTGCGGCGCGCTACTACCAAGAGGTTGGGGTCGAAATCCCTGATCGCCTGATCGCAGAGTAAACTCTTTTTTGGCCCGCTGGAAACTGCGGGCCATTATTGTATCTAAGGAAATCCCATGTCCGATGAACGCCCCGCCGAGGGTCTAGCGCAGCGCGCCTTTACCGGCGCGCCCAATATTGCACTCTCCATTCTGTGTTTTTGTATTGCTTTAGGTCACATTTATGTGGCCTTTGATCCGATCATCTCTGAGACACAGCGCAACGCATACCATTTCGCTGGTTTCGCATTTCTTGCGGCTGTGCTTCATCCGATGCTGGCAGGTAAAACGCGCAGCAAAGGGTTGTTTGTATGCGACCTTTGCTTTGGCTTGTTGATCGCAGCCTCTGCAATCTACCTGCCCTACGCCGAACAAGGCGTCTATGATCGCGGCGTGAAGTTTGTGGCGCTCGATTGGATCGCAGCCAGCCTATGTGTGATTGGTGCAATTGAACTGACCCGCCGGCTGACCGGCTGGGTGATTCCAACACTTATCATCCTTGCCCTGACTTACGTTGGGTTTTGGGGCAAATATATCGGCGGCGTGTTTTCGTTCCCCGGGCTGTCATGGGAATCCATCGCGTTTCGTTCCATCTATGGCGATGACGCGATGTTCGGCACGATTGCACGTATTTCTTCAACCTATGTTTTCCTATTCATCATCTTTGGCGCGTTTCTTTTGCGGTCCGGCGCGGGTGATTTCGTGATCAATATCGCGCGGGCTATTGCGGGCCGCCTTGTGGGCGGACCAGGCATTGTTGCAGTCATCGCGTCTGGCCTGACGGGCACGATTTCAGGATCCGCTGTGGCCAATACGGCATCAACCGGGGTCATCACTATTCCGTTGATGAAAAGGGCGGGCTTTCCCTCCAAATTCGCAGGCGGTGTCGAGGCCGCATCGTCCACCGGCGGCCAGTTAATGCCACCGATCATGGGGGCTGGTGCTTTTGTGATGGCCAGCTTTACGCAAATCCCCTACGAAACCATCGTCGCAGCGGCAGCGCTTCCGGCGCTGTTGTATTTCCTTTCTGTCACATTCTTTGTGCGGATCGAGGCGCGCCGTCTGGGGCTGAAGCCGATGGAAAACGACGGCGAAACGCTGGGAACGGCGTTTAAGAAAGGTGGCGCGAGCTTTGTGATCCCAATTGGGGGCTTGATCGGCATGTTGGTAGCCGGGTTCACCCCTGCCTATGCCGCTGTTTTTGGTATTTTGGCAGTCATCGGTTCAAGCTGGTTAACCGAAAACCGGATGGGCCCCAAAGCCGTTGCAGAAGCCATGATAATGGGGACCAAGGGCATGATTATGACCGCCGTCTTGCTTTGCGCGGTGGGTCTTGTTGTCAACGTTATTGCCACCGCCGGGATCGGCAATACATTCAGCCTGATGATTGCCAATTGGGCCGGTGGGAACCTGCTGATCGCCATTGTCTTGGTGGCCATTGCCAGCCTCGTGTTGGGCATGGGGCTACCGGTGACGGCGGCGTATATCGTGCTTGCCACCTTGTCGGCGCCCGCTTTGGCCGGGATGATCAGCGACCGCTTTGTGATCGAAGCGCTTGCCGCAGGCACGATGGGTGACGCTGCAAATGCGATTTTGATGTTTGGCATTCCTGATCCATCAGTGCTTGCCGGTCCGCTGACAAGTGCCGAGGCTGGCGCAATCATCAAGACCCTCCCGCTTGAGGTTGCAGCCCCGCTGCGTGATCTGGTTGTACCACAAGAGGTGGCCGTCGCAGCCCTGCTATCGGCACATATGATCATCTTTTGGCTGTCCCAAGACAGTAACGTCACACCGCCTGTGGCGCTTGCGGCCTTTACCGCTGCCGCCATCGCCAAAGCGCCCGCGATGGCGACAGGATTTGCAAGTTGGAAGCTGGCCAAGGGCCTTTATATCGTCCCGCTGATGATCGCGTACACGCCGTTTCTATCGGGCGATTGGGGCGTAATGATCACGATCTTTGCCTTTGGTGTCGTTGGGATCTACGCGCTTGCCGGGGCTCTGCAGGGATGCCTTGAGCAGCCTGTCGGGCTTCCGATCCGGGCACTGCTGTTGGTGACGGGTGCGGCCTGCGTTTGGCCTGCCCCGATCTGGGTGCATGCTATCGCCGCAATTATCGTGATTGGGCTGTTGGTCTGGAACCGGCGCGGCCTACCACAGGTCGCATAGCGTGGGACACCGCGGCAGCTGCATGTGTGGCGCGATCTCTTTTGAGATCGCATGCGACATCGCCAATGGTGATGCCTGCCACTGCACCAGCTGCCGCAAACAGTCCGGGCATTACTGGGCCTCGGTGGATGTGCCGCGTGACGCGCTGACCATTCAGGGCGCTGACCATATCAAATGGTATCAGTCATCGACAAAGGTACGGCGCGGGTTTTGCGACATCTGCGGATCAACCTTGTTTTGGGATCCGGTTTTTCAAGATTGGACATCCGTCGCCATGGGCGCATTGGATAGCCCCACGCAGATGCGGCTCTCGTTACATATCTATGTCAGAGAAAAAGGCGATTACTACAACATCGCCGACGGGCTACCCCAAAACGAAACATAAAAAAGGCGGGACGCATCATGCGCCCCGCCCTTTTTCGTGAGTGGTTGCTTGGATTATTCGTCCAATGGCAGCGCCACAAAGCGCGGATCACCGCCACGGCGCACGAGCATCAACAAGGACTTACGACCGCCATCTTTGGCTTCTTGGATACGGCTTTCGAGATCAGTGATCGCTGCAACAGGCTGCTGCCCTGCTTCAGTGATCACATCGCCTTCAAGCAACCCTTTTGAGGCCGCTTCGGACGATGGGTTGATCGCAGTAATGACAAGACCCTCTGCAATATCCAAACCATACTGATCGGACAGCTCTGGCGTCACAGGTGACAACATCAGCCCCAAGATTTCGGCATCTTCTGGCGCAATTTCCGGCTCCTCAGATGATGCGGGGAAGGCAACCGCTTCGGATGTTTCACGGCGGCCAAGGACCACAGTCAATTCATTCAATTCACCATTGCGCAGGACCGTTACTGGAACTTCTTTGCCAACCGGCGAATTCCCAACAATGCGAACCAGTTCACGGGTGTCTTCGATCGCCACGCTGTCAAAGTTGACGATCACATCGCCAGACAGCATACCCGCATCTTCAGCAGGGCCTGCAGGTACATCGGTGACCAAGGCACCGCGTGCCATATCCAGCCCATCAATCGCGTCGATCATATCAGGTGTGACGTCTTGGATGCGCACACCCAACCAGCCGCGGCGGGTTTCGCCAAATTCGATCAACTGGTCGACGACATTGGTCACAACGGCAGATGACATCGCAAAGCCGATCCCGATAGAACCGCCATTGGGAGACAAAATCGCCGTGTTCACACCAATGACCTCACCGTCCATGTTGAACAACGGCCCACCAGAGTTACCCCGGTTAATCGCAGCATCCGTCTGGATGTAATCATCATAGGTACCTTGCAGCGACCGGTTACGCGCAGACACGATCCCGGCAGAGACCGAGAACCCCTGCCCTAGCGGGTTGCCCATCGCCATGACCCAATCACCAACACGAGCGCCAACAGCGTTACTATCGCCGAATTCCACGAAAGGAAGATCTTACAGATCAACCTTAAGCACCGCAATATCCGTGTTTGGGTCAGTGCCGATCAGTTCAGCAGGTACACCTTCTTCGCCACCGGGGAAGAATTCGATCAAGATTTCGTCCGCGTCCTCGATCACGTGGTTGTTGGTGACGATATAGCCATCAGCAGAGATCACAAAACCCGATCCCAAGGCAGACGAACGCTGCGCGCCGCTACCCGGCCCGCGATCAAGATCGTTAAAGAAATCCTCAAACGGGGACCCTTCGGGCAACAAATCACCCGGCCCTGTCCGGCCCGCAATGACCGTTGAAGTGGTGATATTGACCACCGACGGGCTAATCTGTTCGGCTAGGTCCGCAAATGTTGCAGGACGTTCTTGCGCCTGCACAGCAGAGACTTGACCCAATACGAACAGCACTGCCAATGTGAGCATTGCAAAACCTGCCATAAAGAGACGGCGCGCTTGACCGTGATCTTGCGGGAGTGCGATTGCCTTAGATTTCACTGTGTTAACTCCTTATCTGTTAACGGACGCGCATCAGCGCAATTGTAAATACTATACTGCGCCAATGCGGGGAAAACATTCAACACAAACTATGTCACTGACCTGTGATCTTCTGTGTGTTTTCGACGCAAAAGGGCCAGCGTCTCCGCTGGCCCCTTAATTCTCTATTTAACGTGCCCTCATTCGGCGACGGCATTCCCAGTATCGGACTTGAGATAGTTGAAGAACGCATTGTCTGGTGACAGCACCATCGTTGTGTTCCCACCATGCAGTGCCGTTTGATAGGCCGTCATAGAGCGGTAGAATTCAAAGAATTCTGGGTCCTCGCCAAACGCTTCGGCGAAAATACGGTTGCGTTCGGCATCCGCTTCACCGCGTGTGACGAGAGCCGCGCGGCGCGCTTCAGAGCTTAGTTCAACCGCTGTACGATCCGCAGAGGCCTGAATACGCTGCTGTGCCTCGCGACCACGGGCGCGCAAATCGGCAGCTTCTTCGTCACGTTCCGCGATCATACGAGCAAAGGTCGCCTTTTGGTTTTCGTCAGGAAGATCAGTGCGTTTGAGGCGCACATCAATGATCGTCAACCCAAGGTTATCTGCGCGGGTGTTGGTCCGGTCACGAATACGGTTCATCAATGTCACCCGATCGACTGACAAAATGTCATTTGATGTGACCGACCCCAAAACTTCACGGATACTATCGTCAAGAATGGTATCAAGCGATCGTTCCGCACTTGCCTGCCCGCCAGAACCGACAGCCTGCCGGAACTTAGTGACGTCTTCGATACGGTAACGCGCGAACGCGTCAACGATAAGCGGGCGGTTATCTTGAGGAATCAAGCGAATGGGGTCCGGGTCACGCGACAAGATAAGGTCGCTATAGGGCACGACTTCGTCCAACAGAGGCAATTTGAACGCCAGCCCCGGATCTTCATGCACCGCAACAACACGACCAAAACGTAGCACAAGTTTCTTTTCACGCTCATCAACGATGAACATTGAAGACAGGCCGATCAGCAACAAGACAGCCAACACAGGTAGAATAAAGACGGACCGTTTCATTAGTTTGACCCTCCTGAGCGGCGGATTTCATTCAGCGGAAGATAGGGAACAACGCCCTGCCCGCCATCTTCGTTTTCATCAAGCAAAATCATATCGACATCGCCGATAACCTGCTCGAGCGTTTCCAAGTAAATCCGTTTACGTGTCACATCCGGTGCCAATTGGTATTGTTCAAGCACAGCCGTAAACCGCGATGCTTCACCAAGCGCGTTGTTGACGACTTCGGCACGGTAGCCTTCGGCCTGCTCGACGATCTGCGCGGCTTCACCACGGGCTTCGGCGACAACACGGTTCGCATAAGCGTCGGCAACGTTTTGCAAACGCTCGCCTTCTTGTTCCGCGTTTTGCACTTCGCTGAACGCATCAAACGGTGACCGCATTGAAACGACGCCGTTCAGGTCAGTGACTTCGACGGCGATATCAGGTGCTTGGGTTTTGTTAAGGTTGACCCGCACAATATTTACACCACTTTGATATTCAGTAAGCGTTTGCTGGATCAGCACTTCAAGCTGTTCACTAATTTGACCACGGTTCGTGTTCAAGATTGGCGTCAATTCCGACTGTGCGATGATTTCGCGCATCGCTGATTCCGAAACGGCACGAATGGTGGCCTCTGGATCTTCAAGCGTAAACTTAAAATCGGCAGGGTTGTCGACATTCCAAACAACCTGGAAATCAACATCAACGATGTTTTCATCGCCTGTCAACATAAAGCCCGCTTCTTGGCCGCTGCTTGAAGTGCCAATCGCGATCCGTCGTTCTTCGGTCACAGGAACAATTTCGTATTTCACAATCGGCCAAGGCGCAAAATTCAGGCCTGGTTCACCAACTTGGGTGAATTCCCCTAGAAACAGTTCAATCGATTTTTCTTCAGGTTTGACAGTATAAGTTGAGGCAAACAGCCAAAGCGCTGTCGCCCCAAAAATACCCAAAGCAACCATACCACGGGTAATTTCAGGGCCTTCGCCACCGCCACCACTGCCAGCAGGACGGTTGCCGCTGTTGTCACCACGGCCTCCCATGAGAACGCGCAATTGTTCTCGGCCTTTATTCACCAGCTCATCGATTTCGGGGATTCCCGCGTCGTTTCCGGGTTTGCGCCCGTCATTGCGGTTACGATCGTCGTCATCGTTCCCGCCATTGTTTCCGCCGCCGCCCCATGGGCCACCTGAATTTCCTGCCATCTTGTGTCTCAGCTTCCTTTATTCATGACCCATCGTGCTGGGCTGTCTTATGCCATGTGTGCCCATAAACTGCAAAATCAAGCAGTGCGGACGGGTTCTTTCATTGTTACCAGCTCTTCGGCCATCGTCGGATGGACGGCAACAGTGCGGTCAAAGTCTTCTTTGGTTGCCCCCATCTTAACCGCGATACCGGCCAGTTGGATCATTTCGCCCGCGTGATCTGCGACGATATGGCAGCCAAGCACCTTGCGCGTATCAGCGCAGACAATCAGTTTCATCAACACGCGATCTTCGCGACCCGCAAAACTATGGTTCATCGGCTTAAACGAAGAACAGTAAACTTCGATCGGGCCTTTTTCGGCGGCTTCTTCTTCGCTTAGACCGATTGTGCCTAGTTCGGGCTGCGTGAACACGGCGGATGGGATTAGGTCGTGATCCGCCGCTGTTGGATTGCCTTTAAACACCGTTTCAACAAAGGCCATCGCCTCGCGGATCGCGACGGGAGTCAACTGCACACGGTCTGTCACATCACCAATGGCAAAGATTGACGGCACTTTGGTTTGGCTAAACTTGTCAACAATGATCTCGCCTTTGCGGCCCAATTCAACGCCAACATTTTCGAGACCAAGATTGTCCGAATTGGGCGCACGGCCCGTTGCGAACATGACTTGATCATACATGGTTTCACCACCACAGGTGGCTTTAACCCAGAACCCAGCGTCGCGTTTTTCCATTTCGACAATGTTCGTCCCGAGATGCAGATCAACGCCTTTGGTGCGCATCCCATCAGCAACCAGCCCACGAGCCTCACCGTCAAAGCCGCGCAGGATTTGTTCACCTCGATAGAATTGGGTCACCTTCACGCCAAGTCCGTTCAGAATGCCTGCAAATTCGGATGCAATATAGCCGCCGCCAACTATCAGGATCGACTTGGGCATCTCATCAAGATTGAAGATCTCGTTCGAAGTAATCCCATGTTCAGCACCCGGCATATCCGGCACGACCGGACGCCCACCAGTGGCGATCAGAATATGCTTGGCGGTGACATCGCGGCCGGTCGAGAGCGTCACGGTGTGCGCATCCTTAATCGTCGCACGCGCGTCGAAAATTTCAACGTCCGACCCGTTCAGCAGCTTGCGATAAATACCTTCAAGGCGGTTCAGCTCTGCATCCAATTTACCGCGAAAGCGCGACCAGTCGAAGCCTCCGGCAGTCAAATCCCAGCCATAGGCGCGTGCATCCTCGAACATTTCGGAATAGCCAGATGCAAAGACCATCAGTTTTTTGGGCACGCAGCCTCGGATCACGCAGGTTCCGCCCATGCGGAATTCTTCGGCCAATCCCACTTTGGCACCTTGGGCTGCGGCGACACGACCGGCGCGCACGCCCCCCGATCCACCGCCGATGACAAACAAGTCATAATCAAACGTCATTTTGGGCTCCATTCGTCATCCGAGGATTTTAATCATCCAAATCGGCAAAAATATTATCATCATCGCGCAGATCAAACCGCACAACTTCTTCGCCATCATTGTCCATGTCGCGCACATCAACGCGCCCGTCGCCATAGCCAATGATCACGACGTCACAGATATCAATGAACAGGCCGTTTTCAACCAGACCCGGAATTTGATTGAGCGCGAGGCTCAACTGTTGTGGGTTTCCGATGCGTTTCAGGTGCAAGTCAAAAATGAAATTACCTTCGTCAGAAACGAATGGGGCATCACCATTCATGCGCTGTGTAATCTCGCGCCCCAGCACATCCATGTTGATCAGCGTTTCTTCGATCAACTTTTTCGTGATCTGCGCGCCAAAAGGGATCACCTCAACCGGGAGAGGAAAAGCACCCAACGTATCAACCTTTTTACTAGCATCCGCGATGACAATCATCCGGTCACTTGCGGTTGCGACGACCTTTTCTTGCAAATGCGCACCGCCGCCGCCTTTGATCAAGGTCAGATCGTTGTCATATTCATCTGTGCCGTCAATCGTGACATCCAGCCATTTAGCCTCATCGAGCGTGACAACTTCGATCCCGACCTTGCGCGCCAATTTTGCGGTGCGGGTCGATGTTGGGACGCCTTTAATTTTTAGCCCCTCTTCGCGGACCATTTCACCAAGACATTGCACCAACCAAGCTGCCGTTGATCCGGTACCCAGCCCCACCTTCATCCCGGTTTCAACATATTCCGTTGCTTGCTTTGCCGCGAGAAACTTTGCCCGATCAATCGGTGACAGTTCACTAGCCATCTCTACATTCCCTCAAATTCCCACCAACGGTATAGGCAAGATACGCCCCGGGCGCGAGACCCATTTGCTGTTATTATTCCATGGTTTGCTACGTTTTTTGAGCCAAGGTGTCGCATTTGGGCAGCGTCGGGTAAAATAATACGCTAGGGTTTGCAAATGAACGCAGAATTTCGCCTCCACTATGCCCCTGATAACGCATCGCTTTGTCTGCGTATTGCGTTGCTTGAAATGGGATTGCCCTTCGATCCAATCTTGGTTGACCGCCGGCAAAACGCGCAAAAGTCAGCGCAGTTTTTGTCAATGAATCCAAACGGTTTGATCCCTGTTCTTGAAACACCGGATGGGCCGATGTTCGAAACAGCCGCGATTTTACTGTGGTTGGCGGACCGCACGCAAATGATGATGCCGCCACAAGATAGCCCTGCGCGCGTGCCAGCGCTCCAATGGTTGTTTTGGCTGTCGAACACATTGCACGGCACCCTACGTATGCTGTTCTACCCCGATCAATATGGGGCTGATGACCCAGAAAAACTGCGCATTGCGACCCGGACACGGCTGATCACACAGCTTGATCTGCTGGAATCCGCCTCCACGACTCCGTGGCGCGACGCTGATGCCCCATCGATTCATGGCTGCTATCTGGCACCAATGCTGCGGTGGTCCGCGCTATATGGTGGGTCAACCGACTGGTTCGACATCTCCCGCTGGCCTCATCTGCAGGCTTTCGCAAAACGTATTGAGAACCGGCCCGCAGTGATCACAGCCGCTAAATCCGAAGGTTTGGGATCAACGCCGATCTCTGCGCCATCCCCTTGTGTGCCCCCCGAAGGAAGTGCGCTCTAATGTTCTTATCCGTCTTTGATATGTTCAAGGTGGGCGTTGGCCCTTCGTCGTCGCATACGATTGGACCGATGGTCGCCGCGGCCCGTTTCCTTGACCACCTGCGCGCGCAACCGTTTAAGGTCGCAGGCTTGCATGCATCACTGCACGGCAGCCTCGCGTTCACAGGCGTTGGCCATGCGACTGACCGCGCGGTCATCCTTGGGCTCGCGGGGTTTCGGGCGGATGATTATGACGCAGGTAAAGCCGAGGCCGAGCTGACGCGGATTAAGATAGAAAATAATGTGCAGCCAGAGGGGCTTGGCACCTTACAGTTCCACCACAAAGAGAACCTTGTTTTTGATTATGGCCCCGCACTTTCCGGTCATGCCAACGGGATGATTTTGGCAGGAACCGATGCGCAAGGCGATATACTTACCCAAGTGACTTACTATTCGATTGGCGGTGGTTTTGTTCTTACGGATGTGGAGCTTGCGGCAGGCAAAGATACGGACGACGGACCACCTGTCCCCTTCCCCTTCCATACGGCCGACGCGATGATGCAAATGGCACAAAGATCCGGGAAATCCATTGCCCAGATGAAGCGCGAAAATGAATTGTCGCGCATTTCGGGTGCAGACCTAGATCGCGGCCTTGCCCGAGTTTGGGAGGTCATGAACAATTGCATTGATCGTGGGTTAACCAACGAAGGCACCCTGCCCGGTGGTCTGAACGTGCGCCGTCGCGCAAAAGGTATTTATGATGCCTTGATGGCCGAACGGGGGATGAACCTGTCCGCCCCACATACGATCAACGATTATATGTCGACCTACGCGATGGCCGTGAACGAAGAGAACGCGGCAGGCGGTCAAGTCGTCACGGCCCCGACAAACGGCGCAGCTGGCGTGGTGCCTGCAACGATCCGCTACTGGTTGGACCATGTGCCGGGCGCAACCAGCGCACGCGTGCCAGAATTTTTGCTGACGGCGGCCGCAATCGGCGGATTGATCAAATTCAACGCCTCTATTTCGGGCGCTGAATGCGGCTGTCAAGCCGAGGTAGGCAGCGCCGCCGCCATGGCCGCGGCAGGACTGGCCGCAGTGATGGGTGGCACCCCCGAACAGATCGAAAACGCCGCTGAAATCGCGCTGGAACATCACCTTGGCATGACCTGCGATCCGGTCAAAGGTCTGGTGCAAGTGCCCTGCATTGAACGCAATGGGCTGGGCGCGATCAAAGCTGTGTCCGCCGCGTCACTGGCATTGCGCGGGGATGGCAAGCATCTTGTGTCGTTAGATGTGGCTGTTGAAACCATGCGCCAAACCGGCGTCGATATGTCTGAAAAATATAAAGAAACCGCGCTTGGTGGTTTGGCGGTCAATGTCCCAAACTGCTGATCGCCCGTTTCTAGGCATCATGTTGATGCTCGCGTTTTGCGTGCTGGCCCCACTTGGGGATAGCATGGCAAAACTGCTTGGCGGTGCAGTATCGCTTAGCATGTTGGTATTTGTGCGCTTTGCGGTGCAGGCGATCATACTTGTGCCGCTGGTCTGGCACAGCGGCGCGGGCTTTGCGCTGCCTAAGGGGACGCTGCATTGGACCTTGCTGCGCACCGCGCTACACATCGCAGGGATCGGGTTGATGTTCAGCGCCTTGCGCTTTTTGCCGCTCGCTGATGCGCTCGCTATCGCCTTTGTGATGCCCTTTATCATGTTGGTTTTAGGCCATTTTGTAATGGGCGAAGTTGTTGGAAAACACCGTATGATCGCCTGTATAATAGGGTTTATCGGAACCTTGCTCGTGATTCAGCCAAATTTCGCAGAGGTGGGGCCGCCTGCGTTGCTGCCTTTGGGTGTCGCGCTTGTCTTTGCGCTATTTATGATGGTCACCCGCAAAATCGCGCAACAGATCGACGCGGTGAAGCTGCAAGCCATAAGTGGGCTACAGGCTTGCGCTCTTTTGCTTCCCGTTATTGTGTTTACCACCCCCGAAATCACTGCGTTGAACAGCGGAACAATCGCCATGCTTCTTGTTCTTGGCGTCATCGGCACGTTGGCGCATTTGTTCATGACCTGGAGCTTGCGTTTTGCACCCGCCTCTACGCTCGCGCCCATGCAATATCTGGAAATCCCCTTTGGCACGGCCATTGGTTGGGCCGTCTTTGCGGATCTGCCGAACGGGCTGGCGACAATTGGAATTTTCATCACAATGGCCGCAGGGCTATATGTGATTATCCGCGAAGGGCGGCTTTCTGTGCAAGCGGCAAAAACGCCGCCGGCAGCGTAATCAGCAGCGGCCCGTCTGTCTGCACAGTGATCGGGCCGGCAACCTCGTTTGAGGAGCTAATAAACCCGGTCGGATGCATATCCTGATCCGCAAACGACCAGCGCAATCCGGTAGCCGTCACCCGGCACGCGGCAAGCGGCATCAAGGACATGCGCGTGCCGACCCGTGGCGCAATCTGTGTTTCGCCAGCCCGTGCAACAAAGCAAAGGTCAGTGTCATCAAGCAAAATTACCGCCCGCAATTGGTAGCGTGCCAACACGTTCAAAACCGCCAAGACATGATCCATACGCCCCCCGGTAAACCCAAGGGCGATGACCATTGGTGCGTCTACGCGGCTTAGTGCTTTTTCGAAATCTGTCGTCGACTGCTCTGCGATAGGATGAAGCAGCCCGGCAAATGTGGCACGGGCGTGATCGGAAATACTATCAAAGTCACCGATCACCACTGCCGGCGAAATTCCCGCAGCAAGCAAATGGTCGGCACCGCCATCAACGGCAACAAACTGATCAACTATCGGTAAAATAGACGAAATAACCTGCGCAGAGACCCTTGCGCCCCCGACCAAGCAAACCGTATGGTTACTCGAAACAATCAACGGTTCCCGCAAAGATTCAACGCCCATTCACAAACATTCCCTAAAAGGGACATAAAATGATCCTGAATGTCACCGCAACGTAAATCTAACTAAGAACACACGTCCGCCGAGCAGACGGACCCCGAAAATCGAAGAAAGCGCTTTACCAATGACAAAGAGTACGCAGATTTTAGACGTCGCCTATGGGACATTTTCCTGCCGGCTTGAAGGTTTTGAAGATTCTGTCGAGACGATGAAAGCTGTCGTTTCCTATTTTCACGATCTCGCTGGCCATGACCGTTTCATGGATGTCGAACCGCAAGCGCCTGACATGGAAACGCTGGCATTGCTGACCGCAGAACAAGCCGGCACCGATATTGAAATCGCAGGCGAAGGTCACAATGTCATCCTACGCGCGGCTGAAGATGCAGAAGACGTGGATTTGGTTGCCGAAGACGATGATCAAGACGATACTGAGATTGCAGAAGAAGAAATCGAAAACATTGTCGTCGAAGACGCTGATGATCTCGATGACACGCCAGAAAACGTCTTTGAAGAAGACGATGAGGATGACGAAGGTGATCCCATTGTCCTAACAGACGCCGCCCCCGCCGAAGATGATGAGGCCTTTGATGATGATGATTTTGGCAACATCGCGGAAACGGATGATTACGTCGAAGACTTAGAAGAGCTTGAAGAGGACGCGCCGCTTGCGGCTGAAACTGACGAAACAGTAGAGGTCGAAGACGTTGATCACGAAGAGGAAGAAAGCATTGCCGCCAAGCTTCAGCGTATCCGCGCCGTTGTGGGCCGTGGCCATGTGCAGGCCCCCTCTGCCCCTGTCGCATCGGATGATGATCTAGAAAGCGATGAAGATGATGATGCTGACGACGATGATGCACCCGCAGTGAACCCACTGGCGCAGCGCCTTGCAGACCTTGCCAAACGCAACGCAGAGCTTGCGGCGCAGGATGAAGAAGCGGATGCCGAACCCGAAGAGCCAGTTGCACAGGAAGAGTTTGCAACCACTGATGACGAGGTTGGTCCAGAATCTGAAGATCCTATCGAAGCCGTAGACGAAGATATGGATGACGCGGACGAACAAGAAGACGTCGCCCATGACCCACTGGTTCTAACGGCGACCCCGCAAACTGACGAAGACGCGCCAGAAGAATTTGAAGACGACGACACCGAAGAGAACGAGAATTCGTTTGATCTGTCAGCCGAATTGAGCGAAGTCACCCGCGAGATCGAAGCCCGCGACGCGACGCGCCCCAAAAGCGCTGAATTGCCCGATAGCCCCGAAACCGCCTTTAGCCGCATTCTCAACCAAACTGACGAGCATCTCAACGCGCCAGAGGGGCGCCGCCACCGCGACGCGTTTGCACAGCTTAAGGCAGCGGTCGCGGCAACCGAAGCCGCGCGCGAACTTGGCGATGACGGCCCGGCAGATGCAAAAGACAGCGCGTTCCGCGAAGACCTTGGTGCGCATGACGCTGAAGAAAAGCCTGCAGCCCCAGCACCGTTGAAATTGGTCCCATCAGCCACACCAGACGCGCCAACGGATGCTGCGGCCGATCGGTTGCGTCAGATCGCTGCCAAGGTCGAAGAAAACATGGCCCCCACATCTGGTGGGTTTGCCGAATTCGCAGCCGAACAAGGTGCAACAGAACTTGATGATCTGCTTGAAGCCGCCGCCGCCTATATCTCTTTTGTCGAAGGCGATGAAGATTTCTCGCGCCCACAGGTTATGAAGAAAGTGCAAAGCGCGTCACAAGAAGAGGTAAGCCGCGAAGACGGGTTGCGCCAATTTGGTCGCCTACTGCGCCAAAACAAGATTGTGAAATTGAACAACGGGCGCTTCCAAGTCGCTGAAAGCACACGATTTCGGCCCAGCGGCACCTAAGTAACAAACGCTAAAACAAAAAAGGCGCGGGGCAATCCCCGCGCCTTTTTTGTTTTAAGCATCCGGATCAGGTTGCCCGATCCCTTTGAATACCCATTTTATGGGGAATATCCACGCCACACCAAGCAGCACATAAATCAGCAACTCAATCGGCTTTGAGAACCCCGGCGCGATCCCCATCATGGTGACCGCCAGTACGATATAGGCAGGCAGCCCGATGATTAAAATAAACAGCGCGAGCCGTTTGCGGGCTTTATATCCCACCGCCATCAGTCAGCGAACGGGTCGGTGACAAGGATCGTGTCTTCACGCTCGGGCGATGTTGACACAAGCGCCACCGGGCATTCGATCAGCTCTTCGATGCGGCGTACGTATTTGATCGCCTGCGCCGGAAGATCCGCCCAAGAGCGCGCGCCTTCCGTCGATTCGGACCAGCCTTCAATTTCTTCATAAACGGGTGTGCAGCGCGCCTGTTCGTCAGCCGCAGTCGGCAGATAGTCCAGCTTCTTCCCGTCAAGCTCGTAGCCCACGCAAATTTTCAGCGTCTCAAATCCGTCAAGCACGTCCAGCTTGGTCAACGATATCCCCGACACGCCCGAAGTCGCACATGTTTGGCGCACGAGGCATGCATCAAACCAACCGCAGCGGCGCTTGCGGCCCGTGGTGGTGCCAAATTCATGACCACGCTCACCCAGACGCTGCCCATCGGCATCGTCCAGCTCTGTTGGGAAGGGGCCTTCGCCGACACGTGTTGTATAGGCTTTGACGATCCCAAGCACAAAATCAATCGCGCCCGGTCCGACACCAACACCCGTGGCGGCTTGGCCAGCAATCACGTTGGATGAGGTCACAAACGGATAGGTCCCAAAATCAATATCCAGCAGCGCGCCCTGCGCACCTTCAAACAAGATGCGCTTTCCAGCTTTGCGTTTTTCGTTCAGCACCTTCCAAACTGGCGCCGCATATTGCAGAATTTCTGCTGCAACTTCACGCAGTTGCGCAAGAATACCGTCGCGGTCAATTGGATCAAGTCCAAGCCCACGGCGTAGCGCGTCATGGTGGACCAACGCCCGATCAAGACGCAGTTCAAGCGTCGCGTCGTCCGCCAGATCAGCAACGCGGATCACACGGCGGCCAACCTTATCTTCATAGCACGGGCCAATACCGCGCCCTGTCGTGCCGATTTTCGCGACCGAGTTTTGGTTTTCGCGGGCACGATCCAATTCGCCATGGAACGGCAGGATCAACGGCGTATTTTCGGCGATCATCAGCGTTTCTGGGGTAATAGACACACCCTGCGCACGGATCGTTTCGATTTCTTTGATCAGGTGCCAAGGGTCCAGCACAACACCATTGCCGATCACCGACAGCTTACCACCGCGCACAACACCAGAAGGAAGCGCGTGCAGTTTATAGACCTCGCCATCAACAACCAAAGTGTGACCCGCGTTGTGCCCGCCTTGAAAGCGCGCAATGACGTCGGCCCGCTCTGAAAGCCAGTCAACGATTTTGCCTTTGCCTTCGTCGCCCCACTGGGCACCAACAACAACCACATTTGCCATAAGAATACGTCCTTTTTGAACTTCGTGCCCCCTATATCGTTGCAAGCCCATATGGGGAACCGCAAATTTACGCCTATCCGCTAGACAGCGCGCATTAGGGACGGCATTGTTGGCCGGAATTTAAACAAAGAGGCACAAATGGGCTTTATCATTCGCTGGATTTTCGCATTTGCGCTGCTTGCGGCCACATATAACCCGACACAATGGAATTTTGTACAGTGGAGCATGGCGAACTATGACACCAAGCTATCCCTCACGGTGCTTTTTGGGCTGATCTTATTCGTCGGCTATATCATTTATCTGCGTGCGACGCTCCGATCCATTGGGGTTTTCGGTATGATCTTGATTCTCGCGGTTGTCGCGACATTGCTTTGGGTGATGTATGATCAAGGTCTGATCAGTTTGGACAATCCGACCCTGAATACCTGGATCGGGATTGTCGCACTTTCGATCGTTTTGGCCATCGGGTTAAGCTGGTCAATCGTACGTCGCCGCCTGACTGGGCAAACCGATGTGGATGATCTAGACGAATAAGCTGGTATTCAGGGGTTGCAGCAGCGGCGCGCAGCTTTTAGATACCGCTTGTTCACGTTCGCCCGAAAGGCTCCTTTATGGAAAATGTCGTCCTTGTCATCCACCTGATTTTGGCTCTGAGCCTGATTGGCACTGTTCTATTGCAGCGGTCCGAAGGTGGCGGCCTTGGTATGGGCGGCGGTGGCGGTGGGGGTGCGACTGGCGGTCGCCCTGCCCCGACAGCGATGAGCAAGGTCACATGGATCTTAGCGATCGCGTTTATCTGCACATCAATTGCGCTGACATTGATATCAGCAAGCAATTCTGCAAACTCATCTGTCGTTGATCGGATCGACATCGAAGGGGCAGAAGACGCAACAACGCCTGATCTTGGCGAGAGCTTGCTGCCACCTTCCAGCAGCGACGCACCTTTGGTGCCATCTGCCGACTAACCACAACGGATTGCCCGGCGGAAACGTTCGGCAACATGATCTAGCGTCAGCGGTTGCGCTTTGTTTCCTTTTCGGGTAAGAGTTAAATCCCGTGATGGTGCGAATTTTGACGTTCGTTTTCCTGCAATAATGTAAGTTTTCACGGGGGTCTCCTGCATATGGCGCGCTATATTTTTATCACCGGTGGCGTTGTGTCATCGCTTGGCAAAGGGCTCGCATCGGCAGCGCTTGGATCGCTTTTACAGGCCCGCGGATTTTCTGTGCGTTTGCGCAAGCTTGACCCTTATCTAAACGTTGACCCGGGCACGATGTCCCCGTTTGAACATGGCGAAGTTTTTGTCACGGATGACGGTGCTGAAACCGATCTCGACCTTGGTCATTATGAACGGTTCACAGGCGTCCCTGCACGCAACACAGATTCGGTCAGCTCCGGCCGGATTTACTCTAACGTTCTCGAAAAAGAGCGGCGCGGTGATTATCTGGGCAAAACGATTCAGGTCGTGCCGCATGTCACCAATGAGATCAAAGATTTCCTCAGCGTCGGCGAAGACGAAGTTGATTTCATGCTTTGTGAGATCGGCGGCACCGTCGGCGATATCGAAGGGTTGCCATTCTTTGAAGCGATCCGCCAATTCAGCCACGATAAGCCGCGCGGGCAATGCATTTTCATGCACCTTACCCTGCTGCCCTATTTGGCGGCCAGCGGCGAACTAAAGACAAAGCCAACCCAACACAGCGTTAAGGAATTGCAATCCATCGGCATCGCGCCCGATGTGTTGGTTTGCCGGTCTGAACATCCTATTCCGGAAAAAGAACGCGAAAAAATCGCACTATTTTGTAACGTGCGCAAAGAATGCGTCGTTGCGGCCTATGATCTGAAATCCATTTATGAAGCCCCGCTCGCCTATCACGAACAAGGTCTTGATCAGGCAGTTTTAGATGCGTTTGATATTTCGCCTGCCCCCGGTCCAAAATTGGATGTGTGGCACGACGTCTATGACCGTATCCACAACCCGGACGGCAAGGTTAAGATCGCGATTGTTGGTAAATACACCCAGCTTGAAGACGCCTATAAATCCATCGCCGAGGCATTGACCCACGGCGGCATGGCCAACCGTGTGAAGGTCAAAGTCGAATGGGTCGATGCTGAACTCTTTGATGAAGGTGATGCGACGCCATATCTTGAAGGGTTCCACGCGATCCTTGTTCCCGGCGGATTTGGCGAACGCGGCACCGAAGGCAAAATCAAAGCTGCACAGTTCGCCCGCGAAAAGAAAATCCCTTACCTTGGGATCTGTCTTGGCATGCAAATGGCCGTGGTCGAGGCTGCGCGCAATGTGGCAGGCATGGAAAAAGCCGGGTCCGAAGAATTTGACCATGAAGCCGGAAAAAAACGGTTTGAGCCCGTCGTTTACCATCTCAAAGAATGGGTCCAAGGCAATCACACCGTCGCCCGCAAAGCAGGTGATGACAAAGGTGGCACCATGCGCCTAGGCGCCTATAACGCGACATTGACCGAAGGATCGCACGTTGCGCAAATCTACGGTGGCACAGCCATCGAAGAACGCCACCGTCACCGTTATGAGGTGGACACGAAATATCGCGCAGCGCTGGAAGAAGTGGGCTTGCAGTTCTCTGGCATGTCACCAGATGGAAAGCTGCCCGAAATCGTGGAATGGAAAGGCCACCCATGGTTTATCGGCGTCCAGTTCCACCCCGAACTCAAATCAAAACCCTTTGCGCCGCACCCGCTGTTCGCTGATTTCGTACGCGCCGCGGTCGAGGTTTCCCGCCTTGTCTAAGCGGGTCATCAACTGATGCTGTCGTATCAACACGGCTATCACGCAGGCAATATGGCGGATGTGCACAAGCACGTGCTACTTGCTTGGGCGCTTGCCTATATGACCCGCAAGGATAAGCCGCTCAGCTATCTCGAAACCCATGCGGGCCGCGGTCTGTATGACACGACAGATGAGGCAGCAGTCAAAACCGGCGAGGCAGCCAAAGGTATCACAATTGCCGAAGGTTGGTTTGCGCGCGATCATCCGTATGCGCAGATTTTGGACCGGATTCGCGCCAAGCACGGGTCAACTGCATACCCCGGATCACCATTAGTTGCAGCAGAAAGCCTGCGACCAATGGATGACATTCACTTATCAGAACTACACCCGCAGGAATTTGCTGCGCTCAAATCCGCGATGGGTCCTTACGGTGGGATTTACCGCCAGCGCGATGGATGGGAAATGGCCTTGTCGCTTTGCCCACCTGACCCACGCAGGGGGATGTTGCTGATTGACCCCTCGTTCGAGGTGAAATCAGATTACGATACGATCCCTGATACCATCGCGAAAATTCATCGCAAATGGGGCGTTGGGGTGATCATGCTTTGGTATCCGATTTTGACGGATGGGCCGCATGTCCCAATGATTAAGGCGCTCAAATCCGCTATCCCAGATGGGCTTGTTTCCGAAGTTGCGTTTCCCCCTGCCCGCCCCGGTCACCGTATGGTTGGATCAGGTCTGTTCGTGGTGAATGCGCCTTACGGGTTTGCCGAAGAATCCGGGCGTCTCAAAGCGCTGTTTCACAAAAACCTGAAGTCAGTTTGGCTGTGCAGCCCCCAACAACTCAGCTAAGGTAAGTCATGATTTCGAAGTTCCTGCAGCGTTTGACCGCCCCCGCACCCGCCCCGCAATCTGATTCTGATGCGCGCCTTGCGCTGGGAGCTTTGCTTGTCCGTCTCGCCCGTGCCGATGGTGACTACGCCCCCGAAGAAATCGCGCAAATTGACGCCACCTTGGCGGCACGCTTTGGGTTATCTGATGAGGCAACAATTGCCCTGCGCCTTGAATGCGAAGCTTTTGAAGCAAAGGCGCCCGACACTGTGCGCTTTACGCGTGCGATCAAAGACGCGGTCGACCTTGACCACCGTGTCGGCGTGATCGAAGCCATGTGGGCCGTTGTTATGGCCGACGGGGAACGCGATGACGAAGAAAACAGCAACATGCGCATGATCGCATCGCTTCTCGGCGTGTCAGATCAAGACAGTAACGCAGCACGCTTGCGCGTCACCGCAAGCTAGCACTGCTCATAACGACCGCAAATCGCCCAACAGTCAGGCAGTTGCTGTACAAAACGGCAATTGGTGCGATGCGCCCGTTGCAAATGGTCGCGAATTAGGCCCTAATCGCGACACCTTAAAACAAAGCGACCCATCGTGACCGACCAAGCCCCCGTTATCGAAATCCAAAACCTGCACAAATCCTATGGTGATCTGGAGGTGCTTAAAGGCGTCGATATCAGCGCGCCTGCAGGGCACGTCGTATCGCTGATCGGGTCCTCAGGTTCGGGCAAATCAACGCTGCTGCGCTGCGCGAACTTGCTTGAAGACAGCCAAGCAGGCGAAGTCCTGTTTTGCGGTGAACCCGTGATCTGGAAAGGCGCTGGCCCAACCCGTCAGCCCGGCGATCACGCGCAGATGATCCGGATTCGCACGAATCTGTCGATGGTATTTCAGCAGTTCAATCTATGGGCGCATATGACGATTTTGCAAAACGTCATGGAAGCCCCGATTACCGTGCTTAAACGCGACAAGGCCGAGGTCGAAGCCAGTGCGCGTAAATATCTTGAAAAGGTCGGGATCGGCGATAAATGCGATGTCTACCCGGCCCAGCTTTCGGGAGGTCAACAACAGCGCGCCGCGATTGCACGCGCGCTTTGCATGGAACCCAAAGCCCTGCTTTTTGATGAACCCACCAGCGCGCTTGACCCTGAACTGGAACAAGAGGTCGTCAAAGTTATCAAAGATTTGGCCGCCGAAGGGCGCACCATGCTGATCGTGACCCACGACATGCGAATGGCCGCAGATATCAGCGATCACGTGGTTTTCTTACACCAAGGCAAAATCGAAGAAGAAGGCCCGCCCGAAACATTGTTTGGCCAGCCCAAAACCGAACGCCTACGCGGATTTTTATCTGCAACAGTATCATAAAACACCAACTAGGAGAAAACTGATGAAAAACCTAATCCTCAGCACCACAGCACTGGCCCTTGTAGGCGGCATGGCGATGGCCGATGACGTTGTCCGTATGGGCACTGAAGGCGCATATGCCCCCTATAACTTTATCAACGACGACGGCGAAGTTGACGGCTTTGAAATTGAGCTTGGCAATGAGCTTTGCGCGCGCGCTGAATTGACCTGTGAATGGGTGACAAACGAGTGGGATAGCATCATCCCGAACCTCGTGTCTGGTAACTACGATACAATCATCGCAGGCATGTCGATCACCGATGAACGTGACGAAGTCATCGACTTCACCCAAAACTACTACCCACCAACCGAATCTGTCTATGTTGCATTGTCCGAAGATGCTGATCTGACAGGCGTCGTTGCAGCACAAACAAGCACAATTCAGGCGGGTTATGTCGCTGAAACAGGCGCAACTTTGCTTGAGTTCGCAACAGGCGATGAAACTATCGCGGCCGTCCGCAACGGCGAAGCCGAAGCGGTGTTTGCTGATCTCGACTTCTTGCTGCCTTACACAGATGAACCTGACCTTATGCTGGTTGGCGAAGGTGTGCCACTGGGTGGCGGTATCGGCCTTGGCATCCGCGAAAGCGACACAGAACTGCGCGACAAATTCGATGCTGCGATTACATCAATGAAAGAAGATGGCTCGCTTAACGCATTGCTGATCAAGTGGTTCGGCGAAGAAACTACGACTTACTAAATCACAATCGTCCTGGTCCGGCGCAATCCGGACCGGGGCAATCTTTGTAGATAGGCTGCTCCCATTTTTAGCTATTGTTCCGATCCCGCGAACCTTGAAGGGCTGTCCTGGTTGTCATGCTACCTGACCACCGGCAAGCACATGAGCATGTATTGGTCGGTTGGCACCGTGCTTTTACTTCTTGCAATTACGGCGCCGGTTGCGCTGGCTTTTGGCTTTGGCGGCGCCGCAGCGGCACGCAGCCATTTCGCGCCCCTTCGTTGGCTTGGAAAATCCTATATCGCAGTGGTACGCGGCATCCCCGACATCGCGTTTTTCTTGTTTTTTGTCATCGCCTTAGATCAGGCTTTTGAATACCTGCGCCACCGCGTCAAATGCCCGGATTGGGATGAACCCGTACGTCAAGGCAGCGATTTTGTTGTCTGCGCGGCCGCGAAACTGCCGCTCAGCAACGCACCGCAATGGGTGCATGAAACCTACGGGTTCTTTTTGGCGGTCCTGACCTTTGCCATCGTCTTTGGGGCCTTTGCAGCCAATGTAATGTATGGCGCGATGCAGGCGGTCCCCAAAGGGCAGTTAGAGACAGCAGAGGCCTACGGCATGTCACGCCGTCAAACATTCCGGCGCATATTAGTGCCACAAATGTGGGTTTATGCCCTACCCGGCCTGTCGAACCTGTGGATGGTCTTGATCAAAGCCACCCCCTTGCTGTTCCTGCTCGGGGTCGAAGACATCGTATATTGGGCGCGCGAACTCGGATCATTCAAAAGCCCACGGTTCACCGATTACCCGCACCCAGAATGGCGCATGTGGTATTTTCTGGCGCTGCTGGTGTTCTATCTGTGTTTCACAAAAGTCTCTGAAGTCGTCTTGGGCAAGATCATGGCCCGGCTCACCCACGGCCAAGCAACTGCCGCTGGCGAAGCACAAAGAAAGGCGCACGCATGAGCTGCTGGGACACGATCAACGCCTACGGCCTGCGCAGTATTGGGATCGGCGAACAGCTTTTGCCGCGCAGCGATTTCACACTTTGCCAACAGTTCACGCTGATTGGCTCTGGGATGCTGTGGAATATCTACTTTGGTTTTTTTGCGCTTGTGCTTGGCTTTTTTCTGGCGACCGCCCTCGCCGTGGGCAAGGCGTCAAATTCTATTTGGGTCCGCAAACCCTCTGAATGGTTCATTTTCGCGTTTCGCGGGTCGCCCTTGTTCATCCAATTCTTCTTTGCCTATTTCTTATTCCTATCGCTCAAGGCGCAGGTGCCGTTTTTCACGCCCCTGACCTCAGCCGCCTATGGCGCGCTGTTTGTGCTATTTTTGAACACCTCGGCCTATACGGGCGAAATCTTTTATGGGGCGTTACAGTCGATCCCAAAGGGTGACACCGAAGCGGCTGACGCATACGGCCTGTCAGGCTTTGCACGGTTTCGCAAAATCATATGGCCAACGATGCTGCGGCTCGCCTGGCCCGCCTACACAAACGAGGCCATCTTTTTGTTTCACGCAACTACGCTGGCCTTCTTTGGCGGGTTTCCAATCCTTAAACAACGCGGCGATGCGCTTTATTATGCGAACTACTTTGCAGACAAGACGTTCAACCCCTTTGTCCCCTACCCAATTCTGGCAGGCTATTTCATTTTGCTGACAATGGTCGTAATTGGTATCTTTGGATTGGTGAATACCCGGCTTAACCGTCATCTTCCGCAAGAACGGCGCAAAAAACTGCGTATTAGGCCCCAAATTATCCGATAATCGGCGCGGCGCGTTAATGTTCCGACACAGGATAAAACCGGATCGCTGCCGCAGCCGCCCTTAGCTCTCGTTTCTCTCGTACCGTAAAATGCCTGCGATATCAGGGGCATCTGGATGGTCGTTTGGATGCTGAACGCCGTTGTTCACGATCACCTCCGAAAAATCGAACGGGCTGACGCCAATCAAGCAAGCCGCGTTGATACCAAATTCATCGGGGATGGAGCGTCGTTTGTGGTGGGTATAGATCCTGAACCGCCCCGGTTTTGCCGGAGACTGTTGAGTTCGTATTTCAAGCTGCAATTTTGTCTGACTTCAATGCTTGTTCGTATTTCTCCTCCGCTTCGATTGGTGTGATGTAGCCGAGAGGTTCGAGCAAGCGTTCCCTA
>CALLAF010000004.1 GCA_938002605.1 uncultured Paracoccaceae bacterium
GACGCGGCATGCCTTGCCCCGTCAGAACCTCAACCTGCCGTAACTTCGTGACAATTTCCTCGGGCTTGGGTCGCTTGTTTGCCATGTGTTTCCTCCGTTTTCCTAAACATAGCGGAGGACCACTTCAGTGGGGGAGGATCAGGCACGCAAGATCCATCTATTGCAGCCACCCCTCCAGGTAGGAGATCCCATCACAGCCGCCAAATGTAGCCGCCCGTTCCAGCTCACGCGTTAACGCACGTACACGTCCGGTCCCCATGCGCACCCCAGCCTCTGGCCAGAACGTCTTCACGGCCAGCACACCGGCCTCTCGTTTCATGTCGATACGCCCGATCATTTGATCGCCTTCCATCACTGGGAAAACATAGTAGCCGTGTTTGCGTTTGGCTGCGGGGACAAAGATTTCGATCCGGTAGTGAAACCCAAACAGCCGCTCTGCGCGTTTGCGGTCACGCAAGGCAGGATCGAACGGCGATAAGATGCGCAAGCGCGGGCTTGGCGTTGTGATTTGATCCATCACACCCGGCCATGCGAATGACCGCCGCAATTTGCCGTCTACACCGGCCACGTCGATTTCAACGATCCTCCCATCTGCAAGGGCGGTCGCGCACCATGCTTTGGCCTCGGCCGGGGTAACATGATCCCAAAAAGCAGCCAACTCACCGCTTGTCGCAAAGCCAAGCCGATCCATCGCCCCGGCGCAGCACCAATCAATCGTATCGTGTATATCTGGACGTGGGGCCCGGTAGGGTTCGGGGATCACCCGTTCGGTCAAATCATAGACTTTGGTGAACCCATCGCGGCGTAAAACCGACAATTGCCCAGATCGCCATAAGAATTCGAGCGCGGTTTTCGACGGGTGCCAATCCCACCACCCGCCTGAGCCACGGCTTTCATCTTTGCCGACCTGACCCGAAGTGCAGGGACCGTGATCGGAAATATGGTTCATCACCTCTTGGGTTTTCGACATAAAGTCATCGCGCCGCCAGTCTTTCCATCGGTCGGCAAGCCGGGCCTCATCGCGCGCAAACCGCATCCGCCAATGTGGAAAACTCGCGATTGGAATCGCTGCCGCATCATGGGTCCAATGTTCAAACACAGCGCGGTCGCGATGCAGTAGGTTTTGCAAGCCAGTCGGGCGGTATTGCTGCCGGCGCGACCACAAGATTAGGTCATGCGCGCGCGCAAATGTGTTCACACTGTCCAGCTGCACAAACCCAAGATCGTCAATCGCAGCGGCAAGATCAGTGCCTTTGCCTGTTCCAGATGGACGCGCCGAAAGCCCGTGTTTTTGTAAAAACACATGGCGGGCTTGGATATTGCTAAGAACGGGAATGTTCATTGTTTTGTTTTTCGTGCGGCAAGCTGTTGCAGGCGCACTTGGCGCAATGCCTCAACCAACAACGCGGTCACCATCCCTATATTGAGCAGCCCGTTTGCGGCAGCCAACCCGCCCAAAAGGCGCCACTCCATCGGGAGCAAAATATCACCAAAACCCAGGGTGGTGAACGCAACAAGCGAGAAATAGACAGCCGGTTCCATCGCATCGAACACGCCTAAGCCGCGTAAGGTCAGCGCCCAGATCCAAACACCAACGGTCATTTGCACCATCACCCACACGGCCGCAATACACAGCACAAGCATCAGTTTTATCCGGTGCGGTTCGCGCGTCAGCCAAGGATGCATCCGCACGGTCATCCCTTCCATCGCCCAAAAACTAAGTCCGGCCACAAAAATGGAGGCAAGAAGTAAGACGGTGCCAAGGGCAAGTTGAACGAACATAATGGTGATCCCGAAAGCTGCGCGAATTTGCAGCATAGCGCCATGACACGCAATGCAAAGCGGCAATCCCTTGTTCCGCGCGGCAACATGCCCTATCTCGGCCAGACTATGGCAAAGAAACCTGAAAACAAAAATTATAAAGTCATCGCAGAAAACCGGCGCGCCCGGTACGACTATGCGATTGATAGCGACCTTGAGGTCGGGATCATCTTGCATGGCTCCGAGGTGAAATCGCTACGCATTGGGCAATCCAATATCGCTGATAGCTATGCGTCAGTCGATGAAGGCGAGCTGTGGCTGACCAACGCCTATATCGCCCCCTATGACCGCGCGATGTTCAGCCATGAAGAACGCCGCAAACGCAAACTTCTTGTGAGCCGTAAAGAACTGTCGAAACTGTGGAACGCCACCAAACGCGAGGGCATGACCCTTGTGCCCTTGGTGATGTACTTTAACGACCGCGGGTTGGTGAAGCTCAAGATCGGCATCGCCAAAGGTAAGAAAAACCACGACAAGCGGGCAACAGAAGCCAAGCGTGACTGGGGCCGCCAAAAGCAACGGCTGCTACGGCACGGCGACTAACTGTCGCAGGAATTCCTTTGCGGATCGCCCATCTTTGGCTAACCTCCCATCTAAGCGCAGCTTTGGATCACGCTGACGCGCCGAAGATAACGATCCATATGGGAGAGAGAACTTATGGAACAGATGATAATTCAACTTATTTCTGGAGCCGTTGGCGGGAACGCAGCAGGCACAGCGATGAAGGAGCTATCGCTTGGGACAATTGGCAACACGGTTGCTGGGCTCATTGGTGGCGCTGGTGGCGGCCAACTTATCGCCCTACTAGGTAGCGGCGCAGCGGCAGCAGGTGGCAGTGGTGACATCATGGGCATGGTCACACAGATCGCAGGCGGCGCGGGTGGCGGGGCGATTTTGACAGCCATTGCAGGCATGATCAAATCCAAGATGTCTAGCTAAAATATATTTCGTCTGGCGTCCCACATTGTAACTGGGGCGCCAAAACAAACCTATTACCGATAATTTCGATATCGAACCGCAAATGCCCCCCAATCCAGCGGTTCTACTTGTCATAATTCCCTGCGCAGGTTACCTCTGCGGCGATTGCCACGAAAGGTGAATGCCATGACAAACTCTGCGCCCGATGACCCCAAAACACTGGTCAGCACAGATTGGCTTGCCGCGCATCTCAAAGATCCGGATTTGCGGATTTTTGATGCAAGCTGGTATTTGCCCGACGCGGGCCGCGATGGGCGTGCTGAGTTTGACGAAGCGCATATCGCGGGCGCGCGTTTCTTTGACATTGATGACGTGAGCGACCAGCGTTCTGAATTACCGCACACGGCCCCACCTGTCGAAAAATTCATGTCCCGCATGCGGGCAATGGGCGTGGGTGATGGGCATCAGGTCGTTGTTTACGACGGCAGCGGGCTTTTTTCGGCGGCCCGTGTCTGGTGGCTGTTTCGCCTCATGGGCCAAGAAAACATCGCGGTGCTGGATGGTGGCCTGCCCAAATGGCTGGCCGATGGGCATAAGACCACGAAAACCCCCGCGACAATTCGCGACCGCCATATGACGGTGAAACAACGCCCTGAGTTGATCAAGGACGTCACCCAAGTCGCACGCGCGGCTAAACTACGTGACCACAATATCGTTGACGCCCGCGCACCGGCCCGGTTCCGCGGCGACACAGAAGAACCCCGTGAAGGGCTCCGGTCCGGTCATATTCCGGGATCGCGCAATGTGTTTTATCAGGATCTGTTCAACGCCGATGGCACGATGAAGCCTGCGAATGCGCTGCGCACCGTGTTCACCGACGCGGGTGTCGATATGCAAAAACCGATTATTACCACCTGCGGGTCTGGGGTCACTGCTGCGATCCTATCGCTCGCGCTTGAACGGATCGGCAAGACTGATCATTCACTTTACGATGGCTCATGGTCCGAATGGGGCATGTACGCCGACCTTCCAATCGCTACCGGAGCTGCCTAATGCTGGAAAACCTGACCGCCCTGCCCGCTGATAAAATCTTGGCCCTGATGGCCAAGTTCAAAGAAGACCCGCGCACCGATAAGGTCGATCTGGGCGTTGGCGTCTATAAAGACGCAAGCGGCAACACACCAGTCATGCGCGCAGTAAAAGAGGCCGAGCGCCGGATATTGGCGGACCAAAGCAGCAAAGCCTATACTGGCCTAGCTGGCGATCCTGCATTTAGCAAAGCGATGCGCGAACTTGTGCTTGCTGACAGTGTCGCAGCGGACCGCGTGGCGGCTGTGGCCACTCCCGGCGGCACAGGGGCCATTCGCCAAGCGCTTGAGCTGATCAAAATGGCGGCCCCCGAAGCGACCGTTTGGCTGTCGAACCCGACCTGGACAAACCACCCGTCGATCATCAAATATCTGGGCATGACAATGGCCGAGTACCGCTATTTCGACGAAGAAACGCGCGGCGTTGATTTTGACGGGCTGCTTGCCGACCTTGATAGCGTTGCCACAGGTGATGTAGTTCTGCTGCACGGCTGTTGCCACAACCCAACAGGCGCAAACCTGACCATCGATCAGATGGCGCAGGTGATTGCTAAGCTGCAGGAACGCGGCGCGGTGCCAATGGTTGATATCGCCTATCAAGGGTTTGGTGACGGGCTTGAAGAAGACGCCGCTATTACGCGTCAGATCGCCAGCAGCTTTGATAACGTGTTGATCGCAGCAAGCTGTTCCAAAAATTTCGGCATTTACCGCGAACGGACTGGCGTGTTGATGGCCATCGCCAAGGACCCCACCCAACAGGCGCTTGCGCAGCAGACGCTCGCATTTTTGAACCGCCAGAACTATTCGTTCCCGCCCGATCACGGTGCGCGCGTCGTGACGACAATTCTAAACGATCCAGAATTGCGCGCCGATTGGGAAGCCGAACTGGAAGAAACCCGTAACGGGATGCTTGATCTGCGCGCCCAGCTTGCAGCGGAACTGAAGCGCCTGACAAACAGCGACCGTTTCGATTTCCTTGCCGATCACCGAGGTATGTTTAGCCGTCTTGGTACATCGCCTGAAAAAGTTGAAAAGCTGCGCGCAGAGCACGGGATCTACATGGTTGGCGATAGCCGGATGAACATTGCAGGCCTGAACGCCCAAACCGTTCCGATTCTTGCCAAAGCGATTGTCGACGCTGGCATCTAATCCATCACGCAGCATTCATGATCTTATGCGCCCGCAGCAAAGAATGCTGCGGGCGCATATTTTTATTGCGATTCTTCGCGCAACATAATACCAAAGTTTCGCAGATATCTGCAATTTTGATACGCGAAGAAATATCATGTCATTCCGCATCCAGCCAACGCCACCCGCACGCCCCAATCGCTGCCAACTGTTTGGACCAGGTTCAAACACCAAGCTATTTGCGAAAATGGCAGCAAGTGCTGCGGATGTGATCAATCTTGACCTCGAAGATAGTGTCTCACCATCTGACAAAGACGTCGCGCGCGCAAACATCATCGAGGCGATCAACACGATCGACTGGAACACAAAGTACCTGAGCGTGCGGATCAACGGGTTGGACTCGCCCTATTGGTACCGTGATGTTGTTGACCTGTTGGAACAGGCCGGCGACCGGCTTGACCAGATCATGATCCCCAAAGTGGGTTGTGCTGCAGATGTTTATGCTGTCGACGCGCTGGTGACGGCAATTGAAACGGCCAAGGGCCGGACCAAACCGATCAGCTTTGAAGTCATCATCGAATCCGCCGCGGGCATTGCTCACGTCGAAGAAATCGCTGCCAGCTCACCACGTCTTGCTGCGATGTCACTCGGTGCTGCGGATTTTGCAGCCTCAATGGGCATGCAGACCACTGGCATCGGCGGCACGCAAGACAACTACTACATGCTGCATGGCGACACGCGCCACTATTCAGATCCTTGGCACTGGGCACAGACCGCGATTGTTGCCGCCTGCCGCACCCATGGTGTTTTGCCTGTCGATGGCCCGTTTGGCGATTTCTCGGATGATGAAGGCTACCGCGCGCAGGCACGTCGTTCGGCGACCTTGGGCATGGTTGGCAAATGGGCGATCCACCCCAAGCAAATCGCGCTCGCTAACGAGGTATTCACCCCTTCAGAAGAGGCCGTCACCGAGGCGCGCGAAATTCTTGCAGCAATGGAAGATGCCAAAGCCCGCGGCGAAGGCGCAACGGTCTACAAAGGCCGCTTGGTCGACATCGCGTCGATCAAGCAAGCCGAAGTCATCGTGCGTCAGTCCGAGATGATCGCGGGCTGACGCGGTTGGCTTATTGACCCGCGATGGTCAGTAGCCCTGCATTATACGCTGTACGGCAATCGGAGGCATCGTGCATGATATCATCGTTCAGCAATGGCGTTGTTGTCATGCCCGGCCCCTCAAAGCGCATGTCATCGCATTCGCTGTCGTGGGCCCATTCGCCATTGTCATCGCCAAATTCAACCGTCCCATCAGCGCCAATACCGATCAGCGTCAATGTCCCAGCCTCATAGCCCGCGCTACAATCACTGGCGTCACGCATCAGGTCATCAAATAGCAGTGGTGTTGTGGTCATACCTGCGCCAGTAAAGCGCGGATCATCACATTCGCCGTCATTGCTCCATTGGCCGTCATCATTGCCAAAGTTGATACCGTCGATGACCAGGTCAGGCCCCGCAGGTATGGTTTCGACCAGTGACAAAAGCCCTTCGTTAAACGCATTCCGACAATCGCTTGCGTCATGCATGATATCGTCGTTCAACAGTGGTGTAGACGTCATACCCGGCCCCATGAACCGCATATCGTCGCATTCGCTGTCGTTAGCCCATTCGCCATTGTCATCGCCAAAGTCGATGGTCCCGTCGGCGCCGACACCGATTTGCGTCAACGTGCCTGCAAGGTAACCCGCGCTACAATCGCTCGCATCACGCAAGACGTCATCGCTAAGCAGTGGTGTTGTGGTCATACCCGCACCGGCAAAGCGCGGATCATCACATTCGCCGTCATTGCTCCATTGGCCGTCATCATTGCCAAAGTTGATACCATCAATAATCAGATCATCAGATTCGGCTGCGCCCAACGTCAGAAGCCCGGCCTTAAATGCGGTCCGGCAATCATTCGCGTCATGGCCAATATCATCGTCCAAAAGTGGGGTTGAGGTCATACCAGGGCCGGAAAAACGGCTGTCATCACATTCGCCATCATTGGCCCATGTGCTGGTATTATCGCCAAAATCTATATCTTGGCTCATCGCTGGCGCGCCAGAAATGATTGCTAAAACACTCACTACGTTCAAAATTCGCATCTTCTTCTCCAAATACTTAAGTGTCTAAGTTTGTGTCGCGCAACTTTGATGTAATTGCAATCTCCTCTTGCCTCCCGTTGCCAACACGCTGACGTTACGCCATATATCATAGTGCTATCGCAACAAGGTTTGAGCTCTCCATGACACAATATCTCGATTTCGAAAAACCGCTGGCCGAAATTGAAGGCAAGGCAGAAGAATTGCGTGCCATGGCGCGGGACAATCCTGAAATGGATGTTGAAAAAGAAGCAGCAGCGCTTGATAAAAAAGCGGCTGACCTGCTGGTGTCGCTTTACGCGGACCTGAGCCCTTGGCGCAAATGTCTGGTGGCACGCCATCCCGAGCGCCCGCATTGCATCGATTATATCAACGCGCTTTTCACCGAATACACCCCATTGGCTGGCGACCGCAATTTTGCGGATGATCACGCCATCATGGGCGGCATTGCGCGGTTCAACGGTAAGCCCGTGATGGTGATCGGCCATGAAAAAGGCAACGATACCAAATCACGGATTGAACGTAACTTTGGCATGGCCCGCCCCGAAGGATACCGCAAGGCGATCCGCTTGATGAACTTGGCTGACCGTTTTGGCATCCCGGTGATCACGCTTGTGGACACACCCGGTGCCTACCCCGGCAAAGGGGCCGAAGAACGCGGTCAGTCCGAGGCCATCGCCCGTGCAACTGAAAAATGTCTTGAACTGGGCGTGCCGTTGATCAGTGTCATTATCGGCGAAGGCGGATCTGGCGGGGCTGTTGCTTTTGCGACGGCGAACCGCGTCGCGATGCTGGAAAATTCAATCTACTCGGTCATTAGCCCAGAAGGCTGCGCATCGATCCTGTGGAAAGACGGAGGCAAAATGCGCGAGGCCGCAGAAGCCCTGCGTTTGACGTCAAGGGAACTGAATGAGTTAGGTGTCTGCGACACCATCATTTCTGAACCCAAAGGCGGCGCGCATCGCGATAAGGAAAAAGCAATTGCCGCCGTCGGTGCAAAACTGACCACGCTTTTGGCCGAACTTGACGGAAAATCAGCGAAAAAACTGCGTACAGACCGCCGCAACAAATATCTGAAACTCGGGTCCAAAGGGCTCGCGGCGTAACCAGATGCGCGCGTTTGTCCGCGGCCATTGGCAATTGATCGTCCTGACGGTCATCGTCTTTGCGCTATGGCAAACGCCCGTTATGACGCCGCTAAAGATATTGGTCGTGTTTTTGCACGAGGCATCCCATGCCATCGCCGTACTGTTGACGGGCGGTGAAGTCGTGAGCTTTTCGATCAATCAAAACCAAGGCGGCATGGTCTGGGCCAGAGGCGGAAACCGCTTTGTCACGCTAACTGCGGGCTACCTTGGGTCACTGCTAATCGGCGTGGGCCTATTGATTGCAGCCCTTCGTACGGCAGCCGACCGTAAAATCATGGCCGGGCTGGGCATCGCGATGCTGCTGATCGCCGCCTTCTATATTCGCAGCGCATTTGCGCTGTCGTTTACGGTGGCAACGGGTGGTGTCATGCTCTTGCTTGCGTGGAAATTCGGACATGGCATCAATGATCTGTGTCTGCGCATCATCGGATTGAGCAGCATGTTCTACGTGCCCTACGATATTATCAGCGATACAATCCTGCGTGCGCAGTTAAGTTCAGACGCCCGGATGCTTGCCGAAGAATTTGGTGGGACAACCATGATTTGGGGCAGCACTTGGTTGCTCGTCAGTGTGGGCGTAATCGGGTTTTGCTTGCGCTACGGTTTGGGGCGCGACAGCAACCTGCCGCTGCCGTGGGCTAAACCTACCACATTGTCTTAGCGGCCCGCGCACCCCAGCTTGCGTCGTATTCAGCACCGTCAAAACCGGCTTCTTGTTCTGCAAGCATTTCACCCACACTAGGCTGGTCAGTGCTTTCGTCCCCAGCGGTCCAAACTCCTGCGCGCATCAAGGCGCGTGCGCATTGGCTGTAAACTTCGGTGACGGTAATAACAGCAACGCTGCGCGGCTGGCGGCCCTTTTGATCAAAGCGCCCCAGCATATCAGGGGCGACAGAGACAACCGCCCTACCATTCACCCTGATCACATTGTTGGAGCCGGGAACAAAAAACATCAGGCTAATCCGCCCGTCAGCGACAATGTTGCGCAACGTATCCATCCGATTATTGCCGCGCCAATCAGGCAGTAACAGGGTATTTGCGTTCTCGATGGTCACTACGGGGCCGTCGTCACCACGTGGACTGCCATCCGTCCCTTCGGGGCCAACGGTCGAAACGACGCAAAACCGCGAGGCGGCGATCCATTTGTGATAAAGCGGCGTCAGATGATCTGCGACCTTGATCACAGATGCTTTGCCGGGCCTACCATAAATCGCCTCAAGCGCAGCAATATCTGTAATCGTATGATCAACCATGAAACCCAGCCTCAGCGTTGAGGTGATCACTCGCTGACTCGATTTGCTCTTCGAGAAGCGCCATGAATTCTGGCACCTCTAGTCCCGGCTCAATCCGTGGCAAAAATTCAAAAATGGCGACACCCGGCTTGCGGTAGATTCCGCGTTTGGGCCAGTATAGACCCGCATTCGTCGCCACTGGAACGACCGGCTGATCCAATTCGCGGTACAATAACCCGGTGCCGACCTTGTACTTTGCCTTCGCGCCCGGCGCGATCCGTGTTCCCTGAGGATAAATGATAAGCTGTCCCGGTAGTGCGCGCCCTGCTTGCACATCTGACAGCATTTTCTTGATCGCCGCCCCTCGTTTTCCACGGTTTACAGGGATACATCCAATGCGCAGACCGAACTGACCAATAATCGGTGCGTATTTTAGAATCGCTTTCATGATGAATTTTCCGCGTGGGATCGCCCCGTAAATCGCCAAAACATCCATGAAAGACTGATGCTTCGCGGCGACCATGACTTCGTCAGTTGGTGGCGTGCCGCGTACTTCCCACCTAAGCCCAATCATCCACGACGCAGACCAACGCACATAGCGCACATAGGTATGGCAAGCGGCAATAGCGCCACGCCGCGAAACAATTGCCGCAGGCAAAAACAACAGCCCTACGACCAACATTGCCACATACATCAGGCCAACGAAAATAAGAGACCGCAGCCATTGGATCGCATAGCTCATGTTTGTTCCTTCAACCTTGTCATTGCGGCCGCGCGGGTGGCAAAGAACGCGACACCCGCCGCGAGCAGTGGAATAACCACGGGCCATATCCAGCCAGCGCCCTTAAATCCAATCTCGGCGAAAAAACCGCCGCCATCAGGCAAAATTTGCACTACAATCACGCCCATTACAACGCCCGCAATTGCGCCTGCACCTGCGCGCAACGTAAAACGTCGCACAAAGGCTCGCGCGATATAGACATCACGCGCCCCAACAAGACGCAGCACCCGGATCACTTGCACATTCGCGGCAAGCGAGGCTTGGGCCGCAAGCGTGATCATCGCTGCAATGCACGCACCAATCAGCAAAATCACGAGCCATCCAATCAACCGGACACGCGCGGCGGCTGCCAAAAGCGGATCACGCCAATCGCCGTGATCGTCAAAGACGGCTCCGGGGATTTCGGCGTCAAATCGGGCCTGAAGTCCCGCCAGATCATAGGGCGGATCATCTGCGATGACTTCGATCAGCTGGGGGATCGGCAGGCTATCCAGCGGTATCTCCGTACCAAACCACGGGGTCAGCAACGCCTCTTGTTCATCAGCGGTAAGCGCGTGAGCGCTGGCCACCCCCGGCGTGGTTTCTAGGATTTGCAGGGCCTTTTGCAGCAGGTCCGTATCCGCAGGAAGCCGCAATGTCGCCGCTTGCGCCAATTCATCTGCCCAGCGATCCGCAACACGCCCCGCTGACATCGACAGCGCGAGCGCGATCACCGCCAAAAACGCCATCACCGCCGCCACAAATATTGTCAACCGGGCGGTTAGCCCTGTTGGTGGCACCACCCGATCTGCCTGTGGGTCACCAATGATCAGGTCCAAAAGCAGCTTCATAGAACCGCCCCCGCGCTGGTCAATTGCCCGTCTTTCAACCGTAAGACCCGCGCATCGACGTCAGATTTCAACGATCGGATCATCGCCAGATCATGGGTCGCAATCAGCACGGTTTTTCCCATCCGGTGAAGTTCAACCAAGAGCGCCAGTAAGCGCTGCGACATTTCCCAATCAACATTGCCTGTCGGCTCATCCGCGATAATTACATCAGGCGACATGATCACCGCACGCGCAAGTGCGGCGCGTTGGCGTTCGCCACCGGACAATTCCGGCGGGCATTGCCCCGACTGTCTGGAAAGCCCGACCCAAGACAACAGTTCCTTGAGGTTTTCACTGGCCTCAGAAGCGCGATCGGCTACGGTCAAAGGCAGCGCGATATTTTCAGCGATGCTGAGATGGTCAAGGAACTGGCAATCTTGGTGAACTACCCCAATGCGTCGGCGGGACATTGCCACCGCGTCGCGATCAAGCCCGTGCGCATCCTGTCCAAACAGGCGCACTTTGCCACGTTGTGCCTGTAAATCGGCGTAGCACAACCGCAACAGTGTGGTCTTTCCCGCGCCCGACGGCCCCGTCAGAAACTGGAACGAACCTGGTGCAAGTGTCAGGGATAACTGGGAAAAAAGGGCCGTATCCCCGTAGCCATAGGACACATTATCCAATTCAATCACGGCTTTTCCTTTGCGTCATGCGCCTGTATTGCCTAAATCAACGCGAGGATACAATGACCGCCCGGATCACATTCGTGCAAATGCTTTGCGTTTGTGCCGATTATTGTTAGATTACAGGTAGTTTTGTGAATTGAGTAATTGTTTTTCGGGCTGAAGGATAAGAATAATGCGGCTAATTTGCCCCAAATGTAATGCACAATATGATGTGTCCAGTGACGCTATTCCCGTCGGCGGGCGCGATGTGCAATGTTCTAGCTGTTCGCACACGTGGTTCCAGACCGAAAAGCCCGCCGAAGCGGCAAGCGTCGTAGCGCCTACTGCGCGCGCCCAAACCACTGCCCCTGCCGCGCAATCTCGGGTCGTAACACAGGTCGAAAACGCGGTCACGAAACGTAAACCCTTAGATTCTTCCATCGCGGACATCTTGCGCCAGGAAGCGGCGCGCGAACAAGCCGCCGCAGAAGCCAAAGTCGCGGAACAAGCACAGCCCGCCGCTGAGACGCCTACTGAACCCCGTCGCAACGACCCGGTTACCGCCGAAGAAACACGCCGCCGCATTTCGATGATGGCCGAAGAAGATACGCATACGCCTGCCGCTGTAGCCGCCGCCGCAACAGGCGCCGTTTCTGATGACACAAACATGCGCACCGTGCCCAGCATTGACGAAATCAACCAACAGCTACGCGCGCGGTCACAGTCTGGCGACGGTGCCAATCTGACCGATGCCGAACAGCAAGAGGTCGTGCAACGCCGCGGTTTCCGTCGCGGCTTTGCCTTTATGTTGATTTTGATCGCGCTCGCGATTGCCCCCTATATCTTTGCCGATCAAATCGTTGCAAAATTCCCGCAGGTGGCGGAACCAATGGCGACCTACATCGAAGTTATGGATAACCTGCGGCTGTGGCTGAACGACCAGTTCCAGATGCTGCGTGGACTGATTGAAGAATACACAGGATCAGCGGCAGAACCAGCTGAACCCGCCGTGCCTGGCCCAGCTGTTGAAAGCACAGCACCGGCAGCGCCCGCAGCACCGTCAGAATAAATCGCTAAAATTGATCGAGCAGGCGGCGCAGGTAGTCGCGCTCGATCTCTGGGCGCTCTTGATCGCCTGACCGGCGCCGGATTTCATCCAGCAGTTCTTCGGCGCGCCGATTGACATCGACACCGCCAAGCAGCTCTTGTTCGGTCCCGGATTGCCCGGTGTTGCCAATTTCACGCCCCAAAGGATCGCGCGCACCCGGCACGGGACGTCCTGATGCTTCGCCTTGCTCAGTCCCTTGGCCCGGTTCGTTGCTCCCGTTTTCTGCCAAAGACTGGCCCAATTCACGCATGCCATTGCGCAGGGCGTTCATTGCTTCGGCTTGACGGTCGATTGCCTTGGCCAGATCGCCATTGCGCAGTGCCTCTTCAGCCCCGTCCATTGCGCCTTCGGCCTGTTCGAGCGATTGGCGTGCGATTTCACCGGCTTCGCCATCCAGATTTGGAAGCCCATCACGTTGTCGTTGCAGTTCATCGCGCAATGCTTGCTGCCGTTCGGCAAGGCTCTGGCCGCCACCTTGACCGTCTTCGCCGGTATCGCCGCCTGATCCACTATCACCCGGTTCTTGCCCTTGCGCACCCTGTTGGCCCGGTTGTTCGCCTTGCTGGCCAGGTTGATCACCCGGTTCTGTACCGTCTTGCCCTTGATCGCCCTGTTGTCCCGGCTGGGGTTGCTGCCCTTGGGGGGCTGGATTGAACTGCTCTTGAAGTTCGCGAAAAGCATCATCAGACAGTTCTTCTTGGTCGCGTAAAGTTTCCGCAAGGTCTTGCATTGATTGCTGGCCCGGTGTTTGCGGGCCGTCGCCACCTTCACCTTGAGTGATGCGCATGTTTTCCATCAGCTCATTAAGCTGTTCCATCAGCTCTGCAGCTTCCGCCATGCGGCCTTCTTGCATGAGCTCTTCGATGCGATCCATCAAGGCTTGAATTTCACTTGATGACACTTCGAAACTATCTTCGCTACTATCAGCCTGATCTGTGCCGTCGTTTGGCTCAGTTTCCTCTGCAAGCAAGCGCATATAGTCATCCGTCGCTTCGCGCAGCTCTTGCATCAGCTCGGCAATTTCGGCATCGGACGCGCCATTGCGCATCGCTTCGGCTAACCGCTCTTGGGCTCGTTCGAGCCGTTTGCGCGCGTCCGACAATCGCCCATCTTCAAGCTGCACGGCCAAGTCCCACAGCGCTTGCACGATCTCGGCCTGACCTTCATCGTTTATGCCAAATTCAGACATACGGTCCAATTGGCGAATAATCGTGCGCAAGCGTAGATATGATGTTTCTTCGATACCCAGCTCATCAGGACGATGCGCCATTGCGCGCAATACCTGATTAACACGCACGACATTGGCCTTGGACCACATCAGATCGCGTCGTTGTTCGATCACCGCCTTCGCAAAGGGGCGGAAAAACCGCCGCCCCGGCAGGATCATCTGCTCGGCTGCGGCATCGGTCACCTGCCCGGCGGCGTCCACGACCCGAAGCTGCATCGTAACCGGAAGATTGGCGAGGATATGTTCGCTCAGATTATCAATCAGAAGTGCATCAAAATCGGTACGCGAACCAGTAAATGGCATCGGCAGGTCGATCACCAATGGATCGATCGGATCGGGGTCGATGGTCAGCCCGTATTCACGGGGCACTTGCGTCAAATCCAGCGTGATCGTTGCTGTGCCTGTCGCAACGCCATAGTCATCAAACGCCATGAAGGGCTGCGAAAATTCGCCCATTGCATCCGCTTCAATCGGCCCGGTTAGTTCGACCTCTGGGGCAATATCAGGAATTGCGGTGATGTCCCATGCGATCCCGTTGTCGCCCAATACAGACAATGTACCGGACTGGGTGATATCAAATTTCTGTTGCGGATCAGACGCTGCGGCGACTTCGCCCGTGCGCCCAGATACGGTTTCTGCCAAGGTCAGCGCGCCGACCTCACCGTATAAGCGCAGCGTGACTTGGCTGCCTGTGGGGACAGACAAATCGCCCGCGGGCACATCGTTAAGATAGATCGCAGGCTTGCCTGTATATGCTGGCGGTTCGACCCAGCCTTCCCAGACTGGGCCTGCAACTAGCGTGCCGCTATCGCCCGAAACGACATCGCCCACGGATGTGATCCGCAACAGCGATCCGAACAAAAGCGCCACAACAAAAAACAAAAGTGCCATAAACCGCAGCCCGTAAGGGTCACGATCCGTCAATTTCAGATCTGGTTCGACCGCATGCGCCGATTTAGTACGCTCTGCCATACGGGCCAAATGCGCCTGCCACACGGCGGTTGATGCAGGGTCATCGCCGCCAATAGCTTGGGTATCGGCAATGGCCGCAATTGGGCGGCCCGGCATAGCGGCATCAACGCGCGCAATCGCGTCAGACCGGGACGGGACGCGAAACCAACGCAGCCCCCAAAACAATGTGCTAAACGTCGCAACCGCGCTCACGACAACAGCGGCCCAAAACAGCTCAAGCGGCATTGTTTCATGCCACCCCATCATCATGGCGGCCAAAATAAGTAGCAACACCGTCCATAGCGGCCAGAACGCCCGCATAAGCTGTTCGGCCAGCATCCCCGCCCGTGTGAGCGTGATGGGCATACGCAGGTGGCGCAGTTGATCGCTTGGGTCGGTCAGCGGGGCTCTCCCTTTAGTCTGGCGTCGACAGCCATGGTGGGAGTGTATCGCGCGCGATCATATCTTCATAGGTCGGACGTTGGCGGATAACCGCAAATTGATCACCATCCACCAAAACTTCGGGGATTAACGGCCGTGAGTTGTACTCAGAAGCCATCACGGCCCCATATGCACCCGCAGAACGGAACGCGATCAGATCATCGGATGCAACCGCAGGCATTTCGCGCGCCTTGGCAAAAGTATCGCCACTTTCACAGATCGGGCCGACGATATCGTATTTGGCGGGCTCACAGCCCGGTGCGGGTTCAACTACGGGCACGATATCGTGCCATGCTTCGTACATGGCAGGGCGAATCAAATCGTTCATCGCGCCATCAATGATCAAAAATTCGCGGTCTTCACCGGATTTCACATAGATCACTTTGGACACAAGCAACCCTGCGTTACCTGCGATCAGGCGGCCCGGTTCAATCTCAATCTCGCACCCTAAATGGCCAACGGCGCGCTGCACCATCGCGCCATAGTCCGTTGGCAGAGGCGGCGCGTCGTTTGACCGCGTATAAGGAATGCCCAAACCGCCGCCTAGATCAAGGCGGGTAATTTCATGGCCGTCGGCGCGCAGCTGTTCGGTCAGTTCTGCGACCTTGGCATAAGCGGCTTCAAACGGGGCAAGGTCGGTCAGTTGTGATCCGATATGCACATCGATCCCGATCACTTTCAGACCCGGCAGCTTTGCGGCCATCGCATAAACATCGCGTGCGCGTGAAATCGGAATGCCGAATTTGTTTTCAGATTTCCCCGTTGCGATTTTGGCATGGGTTTTTGCATCGACATCAGGGTTTACCCGCACGGTAATCGGCGCGACCTTGCCCAATGATTGCGCGACCCGGTCAAGCATAATCATCTCAGGCTCGCTTTCGACGTTGAACTGGCGAATGCCGCCTTCCAACGCCTGACGCATTTCATCGGCAGTTTTACCGACGCCAGAAAATACAATCCGGTCGCCCGGCACGCCAGCGGCCTTGGCGCGCAAATATTCACCGATGGACACAACATCCATACCCGCGCCTTGATCGGCAAGAATTTTTAGAACAGCCTGATTTGACAGCGACTTCATCGCAAAACAGACCAGATGATCACCCCAAGCAAGGGCGTCATCAAACAGCGTAAAGTGACGTTTCAGCGTGGCCGTTGAATACACATAAAACGGGGTACCCACAGCAGCAGCAATGTCAGCAACGGGTACATCTTCGGCGTAAAGCGCGCCATCACGATACACAAAATGGTCCAAACCTGTCATCCTTGTCCAAAATCAGTCTTGGACATAGCAGATCAGCCCCAAAGACCAACCCTGATTTGCAGCCTAAAGGTTACGATTTTTGGTAGGGTCACGCGAATAAACAACGCGGTTGCGCAGATACAGATAGAGCGGCAACCCGCAGCTAACCCCAATACAAATCGTCGCCGCAATTGCCCAAAGGCTGCGCAAATTACGCGTCACGGCGACCTCGGAGAGTATCCATATGATCAGCACCACGGCGCTGATCACAACGTCCCACGTCAAACCTGTCGATGCCAAGTTGGCGCGCCACGCATCCACCAGTGCAAAGAGGCTCCACCCTTCGGCCAGAAACCATTGCACAAAGAAATACATCGGATGCACGGCACCCCAAATCGCAAGGATCAGGAAGACGAAACGCATTAAAGGTTCGCACCTATTGAAACTGTTCCATTTGTCGCACCCAATGATGTTGATGTGCTTACGCCACCGGTACCTGCGCTAATGCCAACGTTAGCAGATGGCGTCCACGGCGCGCCGTCGGCGCCACAACCAGCAAGGGCCGCAACGGCCAAAATCAATGCAATATTTTTCATTCTAATTTCTCTCTCCAATATGCGGCTTGGGCGCGGACTTGTGCAGGGGCAGTGCCGCCCAAACTCATCCGCGAATCCACCGAATTTTCGACGCCCAATACGTCGAATACGTCTGCGCGAATATCCGCGTGAACCGTTTGCATATCCGCAAGCGTCAGATCAGGAAGATCACACTCCTTACCCTCGGCCATAGCGACAAGCGACCCGGTCACATGGTGCGCATCCCGGAAGGGTAGCCCAAGTTCACGCACGAGCCAATCGGCAAGATCCGTGGCCGTCGAAAATCCGCTGGAAGCCGCTTGTCTTAGGCTTTCACGATTGGCCGTCATGTCTGCAACCATGCCTGTCATTGCAGCAAGCGCCAGCATCAAATTGTCAGCCGCATCAAAGGTTTGTTCTTTGTCTTCTTGCATGTCCTTGGAATAGGTCAACGGCAAACCCTTCATTACGGTCATCAAAGCCACATTAGCACCAAAAATTCGGCCAATCTTGGCGCGAATCAGCTCGGCGGCGTCGGGGTTGCGTTTTTGCGGCATGATCGATGATCCGGTGGACCATTTGTCTGACATTTTGACGAACCGGAACTGCGCTGATGACCAGATCACCAATTCTTCGGCCATACGTGACAGATGCATCGCACAAATGCTGCTTGCCGCCAGAAATTCGAGCGCGAAATCGCGGTCAGACACAGCATCCAATGAATTTGTCATCGGGCGGTCAAAGCCTAACTCTTTCGCTGTCATTTCACGATCAATCGGAAAAGACGTACCCGCAAGCGCCGCAGCACCCAATGGCGATGTATTCATCCGCTTACGCGCATCGGCAAACCGAGACCGATCACGCTCAAACATTTCAACATACGCCAGCATATGATGGCCCCAAGTGACAGGCTGCGCGGTCTGCAGATGTGTAAATCCGGGCATGACCCAATCAGCCCCGGCTTCGGCCTGCCCCAAAAGCGCCTTTTGCAGGCCGGCAAGTGCTGCATCTGCCAGATCACATTGATCGCGCACCCAAAGCCGGAAATCGACGGCAACCTGATCATTGCGCGACCGCGCCGTATGCAAACGACCCGCAGGTTCGCCCACAATTTCCTTCAGTCGTGATTCGACGTTCATGTGGATGTCTTCAAGTGCGGCAGAAAATGCAAAATTTCCTGTTTCAATCTCTGACAATACGGTGACCAAGCCTTCCTTAATCGCGGCGGCATCGGTATCTGTGATGATGCCTGTGGCGGCCAACATGGTGGCATGGGCACGCGATCCTGCGATGTCTTGTGGCGCAAGGCGCTGGTCATACCCGATTGAGGCGTTAATCGCCTCCATAATCGCGTCTGGTCCGGCGGCGAAACGTCCGCCCCACATCGTATTTGCGGTCTTGGTCATGAGGAAAAAGCCTATGCGAAAGTTAAAGTCAGCCCTGCTTTATACGGCCCTTGCCGTTGTTGCAAACACGGCCCATGCCGATATGTCCGCGATCGAAGCCCTGCGCGAAGGCAATATGCGCAAGCTGATGTTCCATGAAACCGCCGTCGCCGCTTCTGATGCGCCATTTCTGACCGAAACCGGTGTGGAAATGACCCTCGCGGACTATGAAGGCCAGTTTGTTGTCCTGAATTTCTGGGCGACATGGTGCGCGCCGTGCCGTCAGGAAATGCCGCAGCTTGCCGCACTTCAGACGCAAATGGGTGGTGATGACATGCAAGTTGTGACCGTTGCGACGGGGCGCAATCCGCCACCTGCGATCAATCAGTTCTTTGATGAAATTGGTGTTGATAACCTGCCCAAACATGTGGACCCGCGCCAATCGTTATCGCGCAGCATGGGGGTCTTGGGGCTGCCTGTTACCGTCGTGCTGGACCGCGAAGGCAATGAAATTGCGCGCATGCAAGGTGAAGCGGATTGGTCAAGTGACAGCGCCATTGCCGTGATGGAGGCCCTGATCGCAAGCGGGAGCTAGGCCCGCCCGGCAGTATCTGACAGCAATAGCGGGTCAATCCCCATATACTTCAGCGCGCCTGCCCACTTGTGTTCATTCGCGCGACCAAACACGATATCACTGCGTGCGTCGCAGGTCAGCCACCCGTTGTGCGCAATTTCAGATTCGAGCTGCCCGGGCGCCCAGCCCGCATAGCCCAACGCTAGCATTGATGTGTCTGGCCCTGCACCGCTGGCAATATCTTCGATCACATCCAATGTTGCGCTCATGGATATTTCATCTGCGACCTCAAGGGTCCCTGTCGCAGCCGTATAATCATTTGAATGCAGGACAAAGCCCCGCGCTTGGTCTACGGGCCCACCAAAATGCACCCGAATATCACGGACACCCGGCGCCTTATCGATACCCATTTGGTTCAACAGATCCGAGAACTGCAAATCGCCTTGCGGCTTGTTCACAATCAGCCCCATGCCCCCATCATCCGAATGGGAACACATATATATAACACTTTTCGCAAACCGCGGATCATCCATTCCGGGCATCGCGATCAACAGTTTTCCAGTCAGATTCGTGTCTAATTCTTTCATAACGGCTAAATTGTTCAACATACGCTCTGTGTGCAACCCCAACATTGCAGCGGATCGCTTGAATGTGACTTCCTATTGCAGCGCAAATGCATAATGAAAGTACCATGCGAATGAGAACAATAATCCCCCTTGCCCTTGTGGCGCTGACTGGTGCGGCAACTGCCGCCCCCTATGATGATCTTGCCCAAATCGAGGTGATTCCGGGTTGGCGCAAAGCCAATGGCGATCATGTCGCAGGTCTGCGGATCACGCTTGCGCCAGGATGGAAAACCTATTGGCGGGCCCCTGGTGATGCGGGTATCCCCCCTATGTTCACATTCACCGGATCGCAAAATATCGACGCCGTTGCACCACATTGGCCAACCCCAGACATCTTTGACAGTGCCGGGATACAAACTATCGGGTACCACGACAGCGTGGTCTTTCCGCTCACGGTGCATAGCGACGCCCCGGACCAGCCCATGCAGATCAGCGGTCACATCGATATTGGCGTCTGCGAAGAAATTTGCATTCCGATCAGCCTTGAATTCGATGCTTCGCTTCCCGCAAGCGGCAGCCGCGATAGCGCCATTACCGCCGCATTGGTCGATCGCCCGCTCACGCAAGAAGAGGCCGGCATTGACCATGTAACCTGCGTCATTGACCCGATCAGTGATGGTTTGCGGGTCACGGCAGCCTTTGACCTTGCACCACTGGGCGGGGATGAAGTCGTCGTGGTGGAAACCGCTGATGCCAATGTCTGGGTGTCACAAGCGCAAGTCGACCGGCAAGGCAACCAGCTGCGCGCCAGTGTGGACATGGTACATAGTGCGGGCAGCGCCTTTGGGTTGGACCGATCGCAGATGACGATCACTGTACTAAACGGACATCAAGCCGTTGAAATTCGGGGCTGCACGGGCAGCTAAACGCGGCTTGCGCATAAGATCACTTTGACCTTTGCGTCATAGACTGGGCTGAACCCGCATTCTGATAGCTCTTTGGCGTCATGCCAGTTTCACGTTTGAACGCCTTGTAAAATGCCGAGCGCGAGTTGAAACCAACCTCTAGCGCAACTGCTAGCACCGATAGGTCGCCTGCCATGATCAGTGGCTTTGACGCCTCTATCCGCCAACGTGCCACATAGTCAAAGAAGGATGCGCCGATCTCTTGGTTCAGCGTTTGTGACACTTGGTTTGGCAGCGCACCTACGTGACGTGACAGTTTTTGCAGCGACAAGCTGGGGTCGAGATATAGTGTATCCGTGCGCATCGCTGTCTCAACTCTGGCGGCCAATTTCGCCGCATGGTCATCGGTTAACGCAGAGCGGGCATATTTGTGGTCCGGCGCATCATCTTCAACGACAGAGGTCGATTCTGGTGACGTGATCGGAGCAAAGAAGTTCAATGACAACAGGCCACCAGCGATCAGCGCAAGAAACAACTCTTCGACGAACAAAGTGCCCCCTGCGAGATTGTCATCTGCAAGAGAAAACGCCCCGACGGCCCAGATCAAAACAAGCAGGACGATCAACACATCGACCCAACGCAAGTCTCGTTTTTCGACGTCCGAATAAAGCTGCCGGATATAGGCACGGTAGGCCGTGAGGCGGCGTAGTATCGCGACAAGGTAGAGGAAGGAGGTGATCAACCAGATCATAATCAGCGCAAACGTCGTCAACGTAAGAGCAATTGGCAAAATCCCCGGAGGCAATTCGCCTGATATGAATAGTGTTTTTTTGGCCTGCACCGGGAGAATCCAAAACCCGAAACACACCACGCCGCCGATCAAGGGCAGCGCTTTGTCGCGCCAACGGATTTGGACCGGTGACGCCATAGCGGTCTTGGCCGTGATGTAGTGATAAAGGGCTGGCGGAAGTACCAGCAGCATGAAAAGCAAAAGCGGCATGTAATTGATCACCGCAACTTGTGCGAAAGTTTTAACCAGCGGCAGCGCGATCATTCCAATGAATGCGATGTAAACCAAACCAAGACTGCGCCGTTCGCGCCGACTGCTTCGCCCCATTACGGCGGAAAGGAGCCCGGTTAGGGCAATGCCAAGACAAAGCCCGGCGAGGGTCAGAACGGACGCGTTTTCCATACCCCCCTTATTATGCTGGAATCATCCGCCTTATCAACGAAGCCAGGCAGCCAAATAAATGCAACAGAACTGTCCTCGCCGTCATGCGCGGACGACAGGACACCGTGAGACTGCGCATAGCTGGGCGAAATCAACCTACTCGAAAGAATACGTTATGCCCACCTTCGATATCGTCACACTAATTGCGCATGTAGCGCTTGGCACTTTGGCCGTTGTTGTCGGCACCATTGCCCTTGGAACGCGCAAAGGGCGCAAACCCCATGTGAGCGCAGGCCGCATATTTGTCATAAGTATGGGGCTTGCATCCGTGCTTGGTGCGGTGCTGGGCGCGTTAAGATATGAAACCTTCTGGATTACCTTCCATGCTGGTGTTCTAGGGGCGACCTTGGTGACAAGCGGCGTGCTGGCTGTGCGCATACGTGCGTGCCGTGCAAAACAATTGTTCATCATCGTTGCGGGCATCAATTTCGTAAACGCAGCGGGTCTTATCACCGCTAGCTGGTACGCTACGACATTGCCAGACGCGCGTTTGTTCGGGTTCGCGGCTGCGGATTACTTTTTCTTGTTTGGTATGGCCGCCATTGCCTTGGGTGGCGATGTGCGCATGGTGTTTGGGGCGCAAATCTCAGACAAACAGCGGATCGCCCAACATCTTTTACGGATGTGTATCGGCTTTTTCATTGCGGCTGGATCAGCATTCACCGGACCGGGTGCTTCGGCGTTTCCTGAAGCGGTGCAAAGTTCCGGCGTCCTAGCACTGCCTGAACTGACAATTATGATACTGATGCTGTATTGGCTTTGGAAAACACTCCGCCGTCGTCAACCCTTGGTTGCTAACCATTTCGCTGTTTCAGATAAACTGTCGTAGCGCCTAAATCATGAGCGGCGGGCCACGGCCCGCCCGCTCTGAAACCCCGCGACGAGCATACCGATCGCATAAATTCCGACCAGCAAAACAACCACCGCCAGCACATAGACCCCAAATGCCAAGCCGAACCCTGCACCCGCCAGCATTGGCAGGGCCGCAGCTACCGGTGGCCAGGCGGCCCCAGTGGCCAAGACCGGCGCAATCAGCGCCGCAAACAGCCCAACTGCACCCAAAGCCCCAAGCCCCGCAGGTGCAAACATCGCCATACGCCGCCCGCGCAGCGCCCGTTTGGCCGCAACAATCTGGCGCTGAAAATCCGCTTGCATCGCCATCACAGAGGGCACCACCAGCAATACCAGAACAAATCCAAACGCGAGCCCAAAGACCAAGGTAATCACCGTCGGTTTCAAAAATTCGGCTTGAGTGGACTGTTCGTAAAGCAACGGCATAAGCCCCAAGACGGTGGTCAAGGTCGTCAACATAACAGGGCGCAAACGATCAACTGTGCCATCAACAATGGCCGGGATCAGGCCACGGTTTTCGGCGTATTCGTCGATTGTCGTGACCAACACGATACTGTCGTTGATGATAATCCCCACCATCCCAATCAGACCGATCACAGTAAACATGCTCATGGGAATGCCCCAAGCATTATGTCCATAAATCGTACCGACTAGCGCAAAAGGAATAATCGACATCACCACAACCGGGCGGGTCCAGCTGCTAAATATCCATGCCAGCGTCAGGTAAATCCCCAAAAGCGCGAGGATCAGCCCTGTCTTTGCATCCGACAAAAACGCACGTTCCTGTTCACTTTGCCCAGACAGTTCAGTCTCAATTCCGAAATTGCTTTCGACACGCGGTAGGATATCGTCGTTAATCAGCGTCTGAATTTCAGTGGCACGCGCCGCATCATCGCTATCAAGATCACCTGTCACCGCAATCAGCTGGATCCCGTTTTCGCGACGGACCGTTGAAAATCCAGTGCGCGTTTGCACGGTCACCACGTCCGCCAGCGGCACATAGGCCCCTTCGGCGGTTCTGATTTGCATCCGGTCTAGAAAATCTGCCGAAAGTTCGTCATCTGGCAAGGCCACCTGAATAGTCGCAGAGCGCGTACCGTCGGGATAAGTCGCGGCCTCTATCCCAGCGAGCCGGTTGCGCAAAATCGCTCCCAACCCGTCAATGCTCAGCCCGAGCCGTTCGCCCTGCGGGGTCAGCTCTAGGATCATCTCTTCTTTGTCGTAAGATAGCGTGTCTTCCAGCCCCGAGATTTCGCCAAATTGCGCAAGTTCAGTCTTGAGCGCTTCAGCGGCACCCTTAAGCGTCTCACTATCTGATCCGAACATTTGAATGGAAAGACCGTCATCACCCGGACCACCACGGAACCTGCGGAAACTCACTGTTTCGGCCATTGGGTGCTGTTGGATGCTATCCTGCAGAGCACTTACAAAACTGGCACTAGAATAGGGGCGGCTATCGCGATCAATCAATTCAATCGTAATCGCTCCTAACTGATCGGCGTCTTTGGTGTCGGACCCGGACAACCCGCGCCCGGCGTTGCCGCCAATTTCAGCCGCGACAAACTTCAGCGGGTTTGTTCCATGTTCAGCTTCATACTGTGCACCAAGGGCCTCGGTCGCGCGTTGCATTTCGCTCATCATCGCGATTGTGTCGTCGCGGGTGGCGCCCGGCAGCATCGCAAAGTTCCCAGTTACTTGACTTTGCTCTGGCGGGTTAAAGAACCGCCAGCTGACATCGCCGCGAATAAAAAGCGCCATCTGCGAGGCTAGCGTTAATAGCGCCAAGGCAAACACAGGATACCGCGCCCAGACCACAAACCCCATAGAGGGACGAAACAGAACCTCGCGAAACCAAACAAATCCGCGGTTCACAATGCGCGAAGGGATATCATACCAATGCTCTTTCGCCGAATGCCCAATACTGTGTGACAGGTGGTTTGGCAGGATAAGGAAACATTCGGCAAGGCTCGCGGCCAATACCATGACCACCGTGAACGGAATATCCACAATAAATTGGCCAAAGCGCCCACCAATCGTCGTCAACGCATAAAATGCAATAATTGTCGTAATCGTCGCGGAAAGCACGGGGGTAAACATTCGCCGTGCCGCATTTTCAGCAGCAACGACAGGTTTTTCACCCAATTGGCGCACCCGAAAATCCGCGTGTTCGCCGACAACAATCGCATCGTCGACGACAATCCCAAGCGTAATAATCAGCGCAAAGATCGAAATCATGTTGAACGTAATACCGAATACATACATCAGCGCGACCGCAGCCAACATCGCCACGGGGATACCGGCCGCAACCCAAAGCGCCGTGCGCGCGTTCAAGAATAGAAATAGCAATGCAAAGACCAAAAGAAGCCCGCTTGTCGCGTTCTTCATCAAGATTTCCAACCGCGCGCTTATCAGTTCGGCACGCCCATTGGTGAGATCAATTTTCACGCCCGCGGGCAAAGACGCCATAAACTCTCGGGCTACCTCTTGCACCGTGGCCTGCAACGCAATTGCGTCGCCCTGTGCGGAACGCGTCACCTTAAGCTTGATTGCCGGGTCATCACCAACAAAATACGCCCGCTCACGATCTGTGCCTTCAACCCGCACCGATGCGACATCAGCAATCGTCAGCTGCGATCCGTCAGCGTTTGAGCGCAAAACAATGGCGGCAATGTCTTCGGCACTGCGTTTTGCAACGCCTGTGCGCACCCGCGCATTGCTGGATACGTCGCCTGCGGGGTCGGCTTCCGCTTCCTCGGCGATACGCGCGGCAATATCGGCAAGCCCGATATCATATTCGATCAAAGACAGTGACGGGACTTCGACGATTGTCGAAGGGGCGGCCACGCCTTGCACTGAGACTTGGGTGACGCCTTGTGCGAACAAACGTATCGCTAATTCATCTGAGAACCGGGCCAGCTGATCAACCCCGACAGGGCCCGAGACAACAACATCCGTAACCGTATCCGACCAGCCGCCGCGACGGACTGTCGGATCATCCGCGTCTGAGGGCAGGTTGCTGGTGCTATCGACCGCAAGCTGGACATCTTCTGCCGCACGGTCGATGTCATAACCAGGTTCAAATTCAAGCTGGATATAGGCGCGCCCTTCAGCGGAAGCCGCCACTGATGATGTAACTCCCTCAACAGACAAAAGTGCGGGTTCTAGAACTTGCACGATGGCGGCGTCGACATCTTCGGCCCCCGCACCGGACCATGTTACGGAAACAGTCAAGTCATCGACAACAACGTCCGGAAAATATTGCGCGCGCATCTTTGGCAAAGCCAAAAGCCCGGCGGTCAGCATCAACACCAGCAAAAGGTTCGCCACCGTTCGATGGCGCGTGAAATACGACAGAATACCGCTTGCACGATTTGTCATGTTTTGGCCCCCGGTCACCATCAGCTGCCCATCCGGCTTTCCAGCCGCTCCACAGTTTCAGACGAAATTTCATCTTGTTCGAGCTGCCCCAAAATCCGGGTTTTGACATCATCCGGCATCCGCCCTTGTGTAACAAAGGCGACAAGCCGCGCGCGGCGTTCGGGATCAAGCACAATCATTTCCGGGGCTGCAGCCACCGTTTCGGTACCCGGCGGCGCAATCGGGTCCACCTTGATCCCAGCCCCAAGAAGCGGTGAACGCTCTGCAACAATTGTGCGCCCCGCAAATTCGCCCAAGCTGACAATTACCTCGTCACCCTGACGGCGCAACAACGTAAGCTGCCCCACGCTTAGCCGGTTATCATCGCCGATCAACAACACCGTTTCATCAGCGGCCACCGCCGTTGCAGGCACCAATGCGACGTTTTCAAGCGCAGGCTCTTCGATCCGCACCGTCACAAAATCACCAGCCCGAAACCCGACAGCGCTATCAAGTGTCGCGAACAAAAGACGACCCGTTTGACCGCTCGCCACTGCGGCGCTTTCGCGGGTAATTTGGCCCGAAGTCGTGAGATCAAGCCCAGCAACATCCAGTGCAACCCGCAAGGGCGCCTGTGCCAACTGGCCACGGGCATCAAGCAGCCGTGCATATTGCGAGGTCGAAACGCGGAATGACACCTCTAGCTGTGTTGGATCAACCAATTGCGCAAAAAGTTCGTTTGCCGTCACACGACCGCCAAGGCTGACGGTCACATTCGACAATTGCCCATCGAAAGGTGCGTAAATTTCTGTGTCGGCCAAATCACGCTCTGCCTCTGACAGGTTAATTTGTTGACGGGCCAAACTGGTGGTCGCTTGATCAATACGTGCCTGCGCCGATGCCAAGGCTTGGCGCCGTGTCAAAACGGCGGCCTGCGCTGACGATGCAGTAAATTCAGCGGTTTCCACCGCTGCGGCGGTCCCGACACCGCGCCCTGCCAAATCTTGCGCACGTGTTAGTGCCTGATCGCGCAGCGCAGATTGTTCTTCTGCGGCGGTCAGTTCATCTTCGGCTAAAACCAAAGCACGGTCAGCATCGCGTAACTCTGCCTCGGCGTCTTGTAAATCGGCACGCACCCGGTTTAGCGCGGCCTCCGCGTCGGTAGGATCAATGCGTAGTAAAAGCTGGCCTGCGGTAACGGCGCCGCCATCAATCAACGCATCTGAAACTTCCTGCACAATTCCGCCTGTTGCACTACGCAAATCAAGGCGGCGTTGGCTCAAAAGTTCGCCGAATGCGGTCATCTCAGGGGTAATCGTTTGCGGCGTCAGCGTCGCGACATTAACTGCCAAAACGCGTTCTCGTTGCGGGAAACTACGCGGTTCTTGCCCCATGCGGGCTTGCACAGCCCCGTTAACCAAGCTGCCCGCCCACGCCAAAAGCGCCAGCGTGACTGACAACAAAAAGACCCCAGTGAGGCTTCGACGCAAAAACCGCATGTATATATCCTTGACCAGCGCCACCCGATACGGCGCAAACGCATTCTTACTTATACGGCGGGCAAATCTATTTCCGTCGCAAATGTTCGTCTAATCGCGGCATTATCTCGACAAAGTTACAAGGACGGTGCCGATAGTCGAGCTGTTTGCACAAAATTTCATCCCAAGCGTCCTTGCAGGCCCCCGGACTGCCCGGCAAAGCGAATAGATACGTGCCTTGGGCCACACCCGCAGTTGCCCGGCTTTGCACCGCACTTGTGCCAATTTTTTTCATGCTGACGATAGTAAACACTGTGCCAAAGGCATCGATTTCTTTTTCATAGACATCGCGGTGCGCCTCGACCGTTACATCGCGCCCGGTCAGCCCGGTGCCCCCAGTTGAGATCACCGCATCCACACCATCATCCGCACACCATGCGCGCAACTGATCCGCAATCTGCGCACGCTCATCCGCGACGATCTTACGATCCGCCACCTGATGCCCAGCGCCCATGATCCGATCCACAAGGGTTTGACCCGATTTATCATCCGCCATCTGCCGCGTGTCACTGACTGTCAGCACAGCTATGCGAACGGGGATAAATTCAGCGGGTTTGCTCATGACTTAAGCCTCGCATTCAAATCTAACAAATCCGCCCATGCCTCGCGTTTGGCAGCCGTGTTGCGGAGCAGATAGGCGGGGTGAAACATCGGCAGGCAGGGTTTGCCTAAGATTTCGGTCCATGTCCCGCGCATCCGCGTAATCCCTGTGCGCCCTAATAGCGCCTGACAGGGCGTATTTCCCATCAGCACCACAAAATCGGGATTGGCCAAGGTGATGTGCCGCTCAAGAAAGGGCAGCATCATAGCGATTTCGTCCGCGTCTGGCGCGCGGTTTGACGGCGGGCGCCATGGCATGACATTGGCAATATAGACAGATCGTGCAGGGTTTTCGTGTGCGCGGCCCAGATCAATTGCGGCAAGCATCTTGTCCAGCAATTGCCCCGCAGGTCCGACAAAGGGCTTGCCTGCGCGGTCCTCATCGCGACCCGGTGCCTCGCCCACGATCATCACCCGCGCGGCGGGATTGCCGTCGCTGAACACGCAAGACCGCGCGCCGCGTTTGATTTCGCAATGTTCAAACGCTTGCAGGGCGGCGGCAAGCGCGGGCAGATCGGCAACACCCTTTGCGGCGACGCGGGCCTCGGCGACAGCATCAACCTTAACAGGTTCTGGCGGCGGAGGCGGTGATTTAGCTATCTCAACTTTGGCCTTTGGCTTGGCCGCTTCAAGCGCGTAGCGGTCAACAGGCGTGTCTTGAATGGCATCATCCGCCCCCAGTTCCACCTGCCATTCCAGCAGCGCACGGTCATCCCAATATGTATTAGCCGATTCCATAGGGAACAGGATACGCGGGAATGCAAAGGATGTGCAGGGGCTTGTGAAAAATCTACACGAAAACCGCGCGGTGATTGAAACCATGTAGGTGCTCGGCGCGACATGCTAGCGCGTCGCACTGACAAATACCGACAATCACGAATTTGCTCCATGCCGACTGTGAGCCATAAGTTCTTCAAATCTCTGTAATGCGAACCAAGTAACCAGCTTGTAGGTCTGAAGGACCCTCATTCAACATTTGGATTGGAGCCAAACCTTCTTGTCGAATTTGGTTCTCTGAGATACGTTCATCAAAAGCTTTTTCGAGTGTTTGCCCAGAAAATTTGCGACTGTATATACTCGACGATTGACCAACCATTCGAGCAAACCAATCTCTACCAAATTACGAACATCCGCGTCTGGGTTGGTTGCCATGCTTTCAATAAACACCCCGACCCGTTGAAAGAAATACTCGTTGTTGCCGTAGTTCTCGACGAACTCGTTAAAGTAGTCTTCAAAAAATACGTAGTTCCCAGAAGACGCCGCTTCCAAAAGCTTTTCTCGCGAATAGTATTCTTCTAACTCGGGGAAAGCATTCAAACACTGAGAAATTTCTTCAGACAATTTTACGACCTTGTTCCATCCGCTTCCTCTGCAGCCTACCATCGATAGGAAACAGATTGATAGTCAATGAGGGCACGGAGCTAACATTCGCTGTGTTGTGGGCGATGGCCCGTTTTCTACCCGGGGCTGGTGATCAAGGTTACCTGACCACTTCACGCTAAGCATCTCATTTGACGCTTCTGGTTTCAAATATCACTTGCCTCTTCCGCCAATGCCCCACACACCATTGATGCGCCAACACGGCCTGCTATAAGCGGTGCAAACCGTGATAGGGGACCGTTCATGACATTTCGCGCAAAACATCTTTTGGGCATCGAACATCTGCACCCCACTGAAATCACGACGCTGCTGGATTTAGCCGATAGCTATGCCGATCATAACCGCCGGGGTGTGGCCCACCGTGATGTGCTCGCGGGGCTGACGCAGATCAACATGTTTTTTGAAAACTCGACCCGCACCCAAGCCAGCTTTGAAATCGCAGGCAAACGGTTGGGTGCCGATGTGATGAATATGGAGATGCAGGCCTCTTCGATCAAAAAAGGTGAAACCTTGATTGATACGGCGTTGACGCTGAACGCGATGCATCCTGATTTGCTAGTGGTCCGGCATCCGCATTCTGGGGCGGTAGATTTGCTGGCGCAAAAGGTGAATTGCGCCGTATTGAACGCGGGCGACGGCAAACATGAACATCCGACACAGGCGCTATTGGATACTTTGACCATCCGCCGCGCCAAGGGACGATTGCACCGCCTGTCTATCGCGATTTGCGGCGATGTCGCGCATAGCCGGGTCGCCCGGTCCAACATTATGCTGCTAGGCAAAATGGAAAACCGTATCCGCTTGATCGCCCCACCAACATTGATGCCATCGGGCATGAATGAGTTCGGCTGCGAAGTGTTCGAGGATATGGAAGAAGGCCTGAAAGACGTCGATGTTGTGATGATGCTCAGGCTACAAAAGGAACGTATGGACGGCGGCTTTATCCCGTCGGAACGTGAGTATTTTCATCGCTACGGGCTGGACGCAGCCAAGCTGGCGCATGCGAAGCCCGACGCCATTGTCATGCACCCCGGCCCGATGAATCGCGGTGTTGAAATTGACGGCACGATTGCAGACGATATCAACCGATCCGTGATCCAAGAACAGGTCGAAATGGGAGTCGCCGTACGCATGGCCGCGATGGACCTTTTGGCGCAAAATCTGCGCGCAGACCGCACAGACACCCAAGGTGTCATGGCATGATCGCCCAAGACGCATTCGCCCCGGCCCGCGCCCATGAAAAGGTCGTCTGGGTCTTTGCGATTGATCTGCCCGCCGATGAAATCGCGGATTTCAGAGACGAAAATTATAGCGATGATGATGCGCTGATTTCACCATTGGTTGCGGCATTGGGGCTTGCGCATATCGACACCGATTTCATCGAAGTCTTCGATACCGACACCATCCGCGATTACGGATTTGCGAAATACCTGACCGAAGCCAACGGTTTGGACCCTGCACAGGTGAACCCCGAAACAGCGATGCTGGCAGCGATCACGGGTCATGTTTTATTGGTGTTTTCAGACGCATTGAACGGCAAGACGCTCGCCCCCTCTGCGCCTCTTCGTTTTATCGGTCGATATAGTGCGGCACAATCGTTGCACCCGGTACAAAAGATCGACACCGAAGCCGCAAAAGGGGTACTACCCCCACCTAAGCCGCCAAAATCAGACGCAAGAATGAGTGGCATGGTCGCAACGGCGGCCCTGATCGTCATGTTCTTGATTGTCGCCATGATGATATGGATCGCCGGATGACAAAACACGGTAGCGCATGGGAGGGCATTCTAGACGCCGATGAAGAAATCATTTGGCAAGGGCGTCCTAGTCCCGGCTTTGCATTCAGGCCTGCTATGATCTTTTCCACGTTGTTTGGATTGATCTTTGCGGGCTTCGCGCTGTTTTGGATGGTTATGGCCGCTTCGGCGGGTGGCTATTTTTGGACGTTTGGATTGATTCACTTTTCTGTCGGCGTGATTATCATCGTCGGCCCGTTTTTTTTCCCATCTTTTCGACGTCGCCGCACCTGGCACACACTGACCAACCGCCGCGCGTTTATCGCGACTGAATTGCCGGTGGTTGGTAAAAAGCTGAAATCATACCCGATCACCGCGGAAACCCCCATTGAGCTGCGCGATGATCCGATTCCTTCGGTGATGTTTGCAACTGAAACCAAACGCGGCAAGAACAGCACCTACACCGTACCAATCGGCTTTGAACTTATCCACGATGCGCGCGAGGTTCTGACCTTACTGCGATCCGTCCAAAAGGACCAAAAATGACCGATACCCTATTTATCAATGCCCGTTTGATCGACCCTGTTGCGCTGACAGATACGCTGGGCGCGTTACTGGTGCGCGGTGGCAAGATCGCTGAGGTTTTTGACGTCAATCCAAATGCAGGCGACGCGCAGGTTGTTGACTGCGGCGGCAAATGTCTGGCCCCTGGGATCATCGACATTGGTGTAAAAGTGTCTGAACCCGGCGAACGCCACAAGGAATCATTTCGCACTGCGGGGCGCGCTGCGGCGGCGGGCGGGGTGACGACAATTGTGACCCGCCCCGATACATTGCCCGCAATTGATACGCCCGAAACGCTTGAATTTGTCGAACGCCGCGCGCAGGCTGACGCGCCTGTACATGTGTTGCCGATGGCCGCGCTGACAAAGGGCCGCGAAGGTCGCGAAATGACTGAGATCGGGTTCTTGCAGGATGCAGGGGCCGTTGCGTTTTCTGACGCCGACCGCGTTGTGACGGATACTAAGGTATTCAGCCGCGCGCTGACCTATGCGCGCAGCCTTGATGCGCTGGTTATCGGCCATACCCAAGACCCGGGTCTGTCCAAGGGCGCTGCCGTTACATCCGGCAAATTTGCGTCTTTGCGCGGCTTGCCCGGCGTGACCCCAATGGCCGAACGTATGGCGCTTGATCGTGATATTGCCCTGCTGGAAATGACGGGCGCGCGTTATCATGCCAGCCAGATCACCACAGCCCGTGCGCTTCCTGCGCTGGAACGCGCTAAACGCAACGGGCTGAATATCACCGCAGGCGTTGGCGTGCACCACCTGACGCTCAATGAAATGGATGTCGCGGACTACCGGACGTTTTTTAAGGTCAAGCCACCATTGCGTAGCGAAGATGATCGGATCGCCGTTGTCCAAGCCGTCGCAGATGGGTTGATCGACGTGATTAGTTCCATGCACACGCCGCAAGATGAAGAAAGCAAACGCCTGCCCTTTGAAGAAGCCGCGAGCGGCGCTGTCGGGCTTGAAACATTGCTCCCAGCCGCGCTGCGTCTGTACCACGCAGAAATGATCGACCTACCCCGCCTGTTCCGGGCGCTCACCCTGAACCCAGCACGAATTTTGGGCTTGGAAGCAGGGCGACTACACAAAGATGCCCCCGCTGATTTGATCTTGTTTGATCCAGACGCGCCGTTTCAACTGGATCGGTCACAGCTTTTGTCGAAATCGAAAAATACCCCCTTTGATGGCGCGCGGATGCAAGGCAAAGTGCTGGGAACTTGGGTCGATGGCGACCGCATCTGGGAGAAAGCATAATGCCTTCAATCGAAAGTTCTTATCTGATCTTGGGTCTTTTGGCTGTCATCGGCTATCTGTTCGGATCGGTCTCGGGTGGCATGATCATCGCCCGGTTGATGAACCTTGGAAACCTGCGCGAAATTGGTTCCGGCAATATTGGCGCGACCAATGTGCTACGCACAGGCAACAAAAAGGCCGCCGCGCTCACGCTGATCTTTGACGCGGCCAAGGGCGCGATTGTAGTGCTGATTGCACGCGCATTTGCAGGTGAAGACGCCGCGCAAATCGGTGCTTTGGCCGCATTTTTGGGGCACTGTTTTCCCGTTTGGTTAGGGTTCAAGGGCGGCAAGGGCGTCGCGACTTATATCGGCATTTTGCTCGCGCTGTGCTGGCCAATGGGGCTTGCTGCCTGCGGAATTTGGTTGGTTGTGGCATTGGTCAGCCGGTATTCATCATTGGCGGCGCTTGTCGCGGCTGGCTGGACGCCAGTTGTCATGGCCTTCACCGGCTACGGAACCAGTTTTATTTTGGCGATTGTTTTATGCTTGCTGATGTACGTAAGACACGCTGAAAACATTAAACGCCTGCGCGCTGGCACCGAAACCAAAATTGGTGCGAAGCACTGAACCAGATAGATATACGGCAACTGACCTACATTGTATGCAATCAGCGGATTGTCGCCCACGGCAAGAAAGCCCCATCACACACGCACGTTTTACTTGCACACCTTCCGTTTCTAAGTGACGAGTGCCCGTCAAATCCAACGGAGAATAAAATGGATATCAACGCATCAATCGAAATCGTCAAAACGGTTCTAACAAAAAACTATGCGAACTTTAACGGCCGTGCTGGACGGACCGAATTTTGGACATTTTTTGTCTTTACCCTTGTCGTCAACATTCTAGCTACGGTAATTTTCGGCGCAATTGGATTGGGCATCGTTGCGACAATTGTGTCGCTTGCGCTTTTGGTCCCGAGCATCGCAGTATTGGTCCGCCGGTTGCACGACCGTGATATGATCGGCTGGTTCGCATTGGCAGCGCTTGTGCCGGTTCTGGGCGGCTTGTGGCTGCTTTATACCTGCTATCTCGAAGGCACAGACGGCGCCAACCAGTTTGGCGAAAAACCAACAGAATAAACCGATGCGCCCACGCCGGTTAACCAGTGTGGGCGTCAAATGGTGATCAGTATGCGTATTCGCTATAAATCCGTTTCAGATCGCCGTTCCAATCACCATTGTAGTGATCCAGCAATTCGTCGGCCAAGGTTTTTCCCGATTCGATGCTTTCATGAAGCGCATTTAGAAAATGCGTTTCATCTGGAACTAGGCCACCCGCGCCGGGACGCGAGCGCGCTTTCAACCCGGCCTCTGAAACCGCAACGACTTCGCGGGCGAGGTCATGCATGTTTATGCCGTCGACCTGCGCTTGCAGCCCATCCACAGATGCGGCCACACGCAGTGCTTCGCGCTGTTCAGCTGTCCAGTCTTTGCAAATATCCCACGCCGCATCGAGCGCCGTTTGGTCATAGGTCAACCCGGTCCAAAACGCGGGCAACGCACAAAGACGGCGCCAAGGGCCACCATCCGCACCGCGCATTTCGATGAACTGTTTCATGCGCGCTTCGGGGAAAACTGTGGTCAGGTGGTCAGCCCAATCTGACAATTGCGGTTTTTCACCGGGCAGCGCAGGTAATTCGCCTTTCAAAAAATCACGGAACGACATACCCAGCGCGTCGATGTATTTGCCATCGCGGTAGACAAAATACATCGGCACATCGAGCACCCATTGCACCCAAGCCTCAAACCCGAACCCTTCGTCAAAAACGAACGGAATCATGCCCGTCCGCGACGCGTCCAAATCGCGCCAAATCCGCGAACGCCATGATTTGTGGCCGTTAACCTTGCCCTCAAAAAACGGCGAACTTGCAAAAAGTGCGGCGGCAACAGGCTGCAACGCAACAGCCACACGCATTTTCTTGACCATGTCCGCTTCGGACCCAAAATCGAGGTTCACCTGCACCGTACAGGTCCGGCGCATCATCGCCGTGCCCATCGTGCCGACCTTATTCATGTAGGCGTCCATCAGCTTGTAGCGGCCTTTGGGCATCAACGGCATTTCTGCGTGTGACCATTCGGGGGCCGCGCCCAGACCGATGAATTTCACGCCGATTTCATCCGAGACTGATTTCACCTCGGCCAGATGGGTGTTCACCTCGTCACAGGTTTGGTGGATTGTCTCAAGCGGGGCACCTGACAGTTCCAACGCGCCGCCCGGTTCTAGGCTGACGTTGGCACCGTCTTTGGTGAGGCCAATGATATGGCCTTCTTCTTCGACGCGGTTCCAGCCATACCGGGTTTCCAGCCCTTCCAGCACTGCCTTGATAGAGCGTTCCCCATCATAGGGCAGCGGGCGCAGCGTATCTTGGCAATAGCCGAACTTCTCATGCTCAGTGCCAATGCGCCATTGATCTTTGGGCTTACAGCCGTCGGACAACATCTGCGCGAGCTGCGCGTGATCTTCGATTGGGCCACCACCGGACTGAGGAATGGACATAGGCGCGCTCCGTGCTTGCGATCTATCAGAATTACTATCGGTGACTTGCTGCAAGCCTGCTGTCAATGCAAGAGAGGACGCACACGCGCCCAAATCGTCACGCGCGCATCAGGTGTGCGTGAAAGCACATCTAAAACATCACCTGTTTTAATTTCAGGCAAAGCGGCAAAGACATCAAACAATGCCTCTGCCCCAGTCGCATTGATCGGAATCGACAGGGTTTGCCCCCCAACGCCAGACAGCACCCAATTGGGATCAGGGTGCGCGTTTGGGTCCAGTTCCAGTTTGGTCAGATCAGCCACGTCAATCACACCGCCATCCAACGGCCCGAAATACGACAAGCGCCGTTCGTTGATCTGCACAACGCCCGACCCAATGCCATCTTGGCGGAACCGGGCGCGCTGAACACCTGCGGCGGTCAGGATGACCCCGCCGACAATCACGACATAACCCAACCACTGCACAGCCCCAAATGCCCGCAAGCCCCACCAAAGGCCCAGCGCAATCAGCGCAACACCCGCAAGCGCATCGCGCCAGCGCCAGAGCAAAGCGCGCACTTCGGGGCGGAAAAAGTCAGACATTAATCACCTGCGGGTCCTTATAAATCACCATTGCAAAGGCACCGATTTTTTCGAAACCAATCGCCTCATAGGCGCGTGCGGCAGGATCGCTTGCCGCAAAAAGAATTGCGTCCTTCACACCGTTTTCACGCGCTTCTTTTAGGTGGAGCCCAACAGCCCGCCGCGCACCCCCCTGCCCGCGAAATTCATCTGGCGTGAAAACCCCGCCAATTTGTACGACCTGCGGCAATTGCGCATTAAACCCGGTCATGCCAATCGGCTGGTTGCCAAGGTACAGCACCCGGTGGCTGTCGCGTTGGATATACCCTGCGATTTGTTTTTTCGCGGTCACTTCGGGGCTTTCGCCGGGATAGACCCCTGTTTCATTCAGATAGGCCACGCGCCACGCCTGCAAAGTATCGCGCGGCGCTTCTCCCAACGGCAGCAACGCATAGCCCGTACAATCTGGCAGCCGTAGGTCCGCCAATTTCAATTGGTAAAGCGGCTCAATTTCATCGATATCCGCTGATGCTGTCCACCCTAGCGCTAGGCGTAGCGTAGCGACCTGCGCCGCATCACCAAGAATGCCGGTCAACGCTTGCCCTGCCAAAACAATCCGCAGCTCGCCCCAAGGCATTGTCGGGCATTGCGGAAACGCAAAACCTTCGTCTGTCACAGTCACAACATCGGTGATTTCTCCAGCGCTCCAACGCACCCAAAACGTCACCGCACGCGGATGCCCGCCGCCCATGCCGTGGTCACGCAGGTTCGACAGCGGAAACATAGACGTCGCGATGTGTTTGGTCAGAAATGCCTCAATCGCAGGCCGGTCAGCGGCGCTCGCGCGGATCACCCCCAATCCCCAAGCGTTTGCTGCCAAACGGTCAATGCCGCTACTGCCGCGGTGTCGGCACGCAAGATGCGCGGGCCGAGGCTAACGGGGTGGCTATAGGGTAGCGCGTGCAATTTTTCGCGCTCAGCAGGAGAAAACCCACCTTCGGGGCCAATCAGAATCGCCCATGGGCCGGGTGTGTCAGGCAACCCAATGGGATCGCCAATCTTGGCTTCGTCACAGAACATCAATTGACGCTCCGCTGGCCAATCCGCCAATAGCCGATCCAGCTTTTGCAGATCATCCACGGGCGGTACGAATGTGCCTCCGCATTGCTCTGCCGCTTCAACGGCATGGGCTTGCAATTTGTCCTGCCGGATACGGTTGGCACCTTGGGTGAATTCAGTTTGCGCCGGGATAATCCGGGCGGCCCCCATCTCGACCGCCTTTTCAACGATAAAGGCCGTGCGCTCTTTGCGGATCGGCGCGAAGATCAACCATAGGTCAGGCGGAGACTGGAGCGGGCGCGTCTGCGCCGAACACAACAAGATGCCGCCTTTTTTACCAGCTTTCACGATCCCGGCATCCCATTCGCCATCGCGGTTGTTTATCAACGATAAAACCGTGCCCTCAGCCAGCCGCATCACCCCAAACAGGTAATGTGCTTGGTCGCGCGACAGCGGAACTGATTGCCCTTCACCCAGCGGGTGATCTACATAAAGTCGAACCTTGGAAGCCATAGGGCAAGCATATGACCGACGACCGATCAGCGCCAGAGCAAACCGGCACAGTTTCTGATGCTGTTGACGGCAATTGGGTCGACACCTTTGCCCCAGCATTCACGCGCCCGTTTCTTCGGCTTTCGCGTGCAGATCGCCCGATTGGGACATGGTTGCTTTATATGCCCTGCCTTTGGGGGTTGGGGCTTGCGATGTTGGCAACAGAATCCGCAAGCGCACACGATCTATGGACAGCGGTCGGCTGCGGCCTTGGCGCGTTTTTGATGCGTGGCGCGGGGTGTACGTGGAACGATATCACCGACCGCCATATTGACGGCCAAGTCGCGCGCACGCGGTCGCGGCCGATTCCTGCGGGTCAGGTCACCGTGCGCGGCGCGCTCTTTTGGATGGTCGCACAGATGGCAATCTCTTTTGTGATTCTACTGACCTTCAATTGGGCGGCAATCGCACTTGGCGTTATCGCGCTTGTGCCTGTCGCGATTTACCCCTTTGCCAAACGGTTCACATGGTGGCCACAGGTCTTTCTTGGCCTTGCGTTTAACTGGGGGGCTTTACTGGCTTGGGCTGCGCACACGGGCAGCATCGGACCTGTGCCGGTGATCCTTTACCTCGCTGGGATAGCTTGGACCCTGTTTTATGACACGATCTATGCGCATCAAGATACCGAAGACGACGCGCTGATTGGCGTCAAATCAACTGCACGTCTGTTTGGGGATCAATCGCGCCAATGGTTGCGCCTGTTCTTGACGATCACAATTTTACTGTTTGGGGCAGCCGTTGTGCTTGCTTGCATGGATCGCAGCATTTTGTCGCTTGTGATCGCGCTTGGCGGTCCTTGGGCGCTGGGGTGGCACCTAACGTGGCAGCTCGCGCGTTTCGATCCTGACGACAATGATGGATTAGTTCGGCTTTTCAGGTCAAATAGAAACGCTGGTTTGATTGTTCTGCCATTTTTCGCCTTAGCGATGTTCGTGTGATTGATCACCGACGCAGCTAGCCCTATGCAGGGCATCACTCAACAAAGCGGACACCTATGCGCCTTTCAGCAATTTTCATACGTTTGATCGTTTTTGCCATCGCTGGCTACGTTGCCTATGTCGCGGCAGAATTGACGGTTACAACTGTCGAAGAACGTTCGGTCGAAGGTGTGCAAATCACGCTTGAAGATCGCGGTTACGGATGGGCTACCGTGCAGGGGGATGGGCTTCAGGTTATTCTTGAAGGCGAGGCCCCAACCGAAGCTGAACGGTTCCGCGCAATTTCTGCATCTGGCGCGATCGTCGATGCCGCACGCGTTATCGACAACATGTCCGTTGCCGCATCCGAACAGATCGTCGCACCGACCTTTGCAATCGAAATCTTACGCAACGACAGCGGTGTCTCACTGATAGGGTTGATCCCGGCCACAACAGATCGCGAAACACTGAACGCGCGTATCCGCAATATCGCCGACGGATTGCCTGTTGTTGATTTACTTGAAGCAGCCGACTATCCAACCCCCGAAACATGGCGCCCAGCGTTGAACTACAGTCTGCGCGCGCTGCAAATGCTGCCAAGATCCAAGATATCAATCGACGCGGATCGGGTTATCGTGAATGCCATTTCTGACAGTCCCGAAGAAAAGCATCGGCTTGAAGTCGCGTTAGGGCGCAACACGCCGCCCGACATCGATTTGACTATCGACATCAGCGCGCCACGCCCGGTTATTTCACCGTTTACGGTACGCTTTGGGATCGATCGCGACGGGCCAATGTTCGACGCCTGCGCCGCCGATACAAGCGAGGCCGTGGGCAGAATTATCGCCGCCGCAACCGAGGTCGGTTATACAGGGCAGCTGAATTGTACTTTGGCGCTTGGCGCACCGTCACGAAGCTGGGGGCGCGCCGTTGCGCTTGCGATCACAGCGGTCGGTGATTTGGGCGGAGGGACAGTAACAATTGCGGACACCGATGTGACCTTGCTGGCCCCAATGGGCACCGATCCACGCCTATTCGACGATGTCGTGGGCACGCTTGAAAACAACCTACCTGATGGTTTCGCCGTCACCGCCGAATTGCCTGTGGCCCCAGAGGCAAGCCCCGAAGGCCCGCCGCGATTCACCGCGACCCTTAGCCCCGAAGGGCAGGTCCAATTGCGTGGCCGTATCCCAGATGAGCTGACCAATACCGTCGCCAAAAACTTTGCCATCGCAAAGTTTGGCCAAGACAATATCACCATGGGTACACGCGTGGTTGACGGATTGCCCAACGGATGGTCGGTGCGCGTTCTTGCCGGGATCGAAGCGCTCTCAGAGCTGTCAAACGGCGTTGTGGTGGTTGAACCCAATACAATGGAAGTCCGCGGCAACACTGGCAATGAAGTCGCAAGTGCCGATATATCGCGGCTGTTAATCGAAAAGCTGGGACAAACCGCCGATTTCGATATCGATGTCACCTACGTCAAGCAGCTTGATCCAATTGCCAGCCTACCAAGCCCCGAAGAATGCATCGCCCAAATTCTGTCAGTGACAGAAGATCGCAAGATCACCTTTGATCCAAGTTCGGCGGATATTTCTGCAGCGGCGGTGCCGCTGATCGATGACATTGCAGATATCCTTAAAAAATGTGGTGATCTGCGTATTCAGGTCGCAGGTTATACCGACAGCCAAGGCCGCGAAGAAATGAACCAGCAGTTATCGCAACGCCGTGCTGATGCGGTTCTCACAGCGCTGCGCGCGCGCCGCGTCCCTGTGTCCACGTTCGAATCGGTCGGTTTCGGCGAAGAAAGCCCAATCGCCGACAATGAAACCGAAGAAGGCCGCGAGGCAAACCGCCGGATCGAATTTAGCTTGATCGTCCCTGAACCGATCCCCGAAGAAGAAACAACGCTTGAAGCGATTGCAGAAGAAAACATTCTGCCACAAACCGAAGAAGACGCACCCGAGGCCGAGGAAACGCCTACCGAGGAAGCGCCCGCAGAAGAAACAGAAGGCACCACAAATGAATAGATCTGAATTCATCATCGCCACTGCAGGCATCTTGTTTGTCGCCTTTTGTCTTGGCTGGTTTGCAAGTTGGCTGGTCAATCGGTTTACCCGCGTCACAAAATCCGAAATTGGCGAATTGGACAAAATGGCCCAAGCCCTGCACGAGGCCGAAGAAACCCGCGACCAAGCAATCACCTATTTGCAGCAGCGCGAGGCAGAAATGACCAATCAGCTTGCGCAAACCGAAGCTGAATTGCGCGCAGCGATGGATGGTTTGCGCGAGGCCCGGCGCGAAGCCGAAGAACTACGCGCCTATGTTGAACGCCAAAACAGCGGTGAGGCCTAATCGCGCGGGGCGGCGGCGCGTTTTAAACGGTCATTGATCGCACGCCCAAGCCCTTGATCCGGAATTGGCGACACCGCAATCCGCATAGCCCCCATTGCGTCTAGCTGGTGCAAGTAGTCAAATAGATGCGCTGCGGCCTCGGTTAAATCGCCGCTTGGCGATAGGTTTAGCGCGGCATCAACTGCACCAAACCCCAAAAGCGTCTCGTCTGGGTCGATCTGCTGCGCGTTCAGCCGCACCTGCCCTTTGGGCGCGTAATGCGACGCAAGCTGCCCAGGCGATTGTGGCGTAGCGGGATCGTCGGGCATGGCGATGGTCTGCCCAAGGCAGGCACTAATCGCTTCGGAAGGGATGCCTCCAGCGCGCAGGATTGCAGGGGTATCAACACAGCTCACAATCGTCGATTCGACGCCAACCCCACATGGCCCGCCGTCGATTACCGCATCTATTTTACCGCCCAATCCGGCGATCACATGATCTGCATTTGTCGGGCTAATTCGGCCTGACGGATTGGCAGACGGGGCGGCAACTGGGCCATCAAATTTTCCGAGCAAGTCCCGCGCCAACTTATGATCCGGCACGCGAACCGCCAATGTTTCAAGCCCTGCCGTAACAAGTTTGGAAATGCCCGCGGCCTGCCGCAAGGGAAGCACTAAGGTCATCGCACCCGGCCAAAACGCAGCGGCCAAAGCGCGTGCATTATCATTAAACACACAGTATTCTTCAGCCGTGGCAAGGTCGGGCAGATGCACAATCAACGGATTGAAGCTTGGACGCCCCTTGGCCGCGTATATCCCCGCAACCGCCGTATCATTACGCGCATCCGCCCCCAACCCATAGACAGTTTCAGTCCCAAATGCGACAAGTCCACCCGCGCGCAAGATTCCAGCGGCTGTTGTCAAACCAGCGGTATCTGGCGCAAGTATTTGCATCGGCGTGTTGGTCATGACGTGGCGTTTCAGTTGCTGAGGATGGCGGTGCAGTTAGGGTGAACAAGATTTATTGATGCATAGCTGTGGCGCCTGCCTTTGCCAAGCAGCAGCACAGACTGGAGAGTACCAATGCCATATCGCGCCCCTGTCAGCGATTTTCAATTCTTGATGGATCACATCATCGGATTTGACGAGGTAGCCAAGACCGACCGGTTTTCTGAAAGCACCCCAGATATGGTTGATGCGATCCTGACCGAAGCCGCAAAGATGTGTGAAGAAGTCATCGCACCGTTGAACCGCGCGGGCGATTTGCATCCCGCTACGCTCGAAAATGGTGTGGTGCGCACGTCACCGGGATTCGCCGATGGTTACCGCGCAATCACAGAGGGCGGCTGGGTCGGCATGTCTGCTTCGCCCGATGTGGGGGGCATGGGCCTGCCGATGACATTGACCACAGCAGTTAACGATATGATGTCGTCATCTTGTCTGTCTTTGCAATTGAACCCGCTGATGTCGCAGGGTCAGATCGAAGCCTTAGAACACCACGCCTCGGACGCCATCAAAGAGCTGTATATCCCCAAGATGATGTCTGGCGAATGGTGCGGCACGATGAACCTGACCGAACCGCAAGCTGGATCCGACGTTGGCGCACTGCGTAGCAAGGCCGAACCAAACGGCGATGGGTCCTTTGCGATTTCTGGGCAGAAAATCTATATCACTTGGGGCGACAATGATTTCACCCAAAATGTCTGCCACCTCGTATTGGCCCGCCTGCCTGACGGCGTGCCCGGCACTAAAGGCATTAGCCTGTTCATGGTCCCCAAGTTCATTCCAGATGCGGATGGCAACCCCGGCAAACGTAATAGCCTGAAAGTTGTAAGCCTTGAGCATAAGCTTGGCCTGCATGGGTCGCCTACCGCTGTCATGGAATATGACGGTGCGACAGGCTGGCTTGTCGGCCCTGAACATGGCGGCATGGCGGCAATGTTCACGATGATGAATAACGCACGTCTGGGTGTTGGCGTTCAGGGGATCGGCATTGCCGAAGCCGCCTATCAACATGCACTAGATTACGCCCAAGAGCGGACCCAAGGCAAAGCAGGCGGATCAGGCACAATCATTGAGCACGCTGATGTTCGCCGGATGTTAGCCACGATGAAAGCCGAAACTTACACCGCACGTGCAATTGCGCTGATGAACGCGGTTGCGATTGATATGGCCACAGCCACAGATGATGCGGGCTGGAAAGCGCGCGCAGCATTTTTGACCCCGATCACCAAGGCCTTTGGCACCGATATTGGAATTGAAACCGCCAACACAGGTATCCAAGTACACGGCGGCATGGGCTTTATCGAAGAAACGGGTGCTGCCCAATTCGCCCGCGACGTGCGCGTGACGGCAATCTACGAAGGCACCAACGGCATCCAAGCCATGGACCTTGTTGCCCGCAAATTGATGGACGGCGGCGAGGCCGCGTTCCGTCTGCTCGAAGAAATCGAACAAGGCGCCGAAGCTGCCAAAGCAGCACATCCCGAATTGGCCGAAGCTGTCTGGCAATCCGCTGAAACCCTGCGCGAAGCAACTGAATGGCTTGTTGCGCAATCCGATCTGAACCAACGCTTTGCAGGCGCGGTCCCTTACCTGCGGGCGTTTGCGCGCGTATTGGGTGGGCATGTTCACCTTGCGTCGGCAATCGCCGGGGATACGTCACGTGTGAAACTGGCAAGCTTCTACATCAAGCGGTTACTGCCAGAACATGTTGGGCTGCTCGCGCATGTGCGCGAAGGCGCAGATGGCTTGCTGACCATTACGGCTGATGATCTCGTCGCCTGATCGATCATATCTGCTGTGTACGATGCCACGCAGTGGCAGCACGCTACTGTGCGATCTGCTGACACAAACCGGGGTCGCGGGGCGTCCGAATTCTTTCTTTCGCCCCCAATCCATGGGTGATTTTGCCAACGATTGGGGTATCCCGGCACAAACCATCGACGGGTTTGATCACGCGTATATTGACACCGCGCGCGCGCAAGGGACAGCACAGACCGGGTGTTTTGGCATGCGCATCATGTGGACCAACGTGCCGCTTTTGACAGCAAGGCTTGCACAACTTTATCGCTCTACGGCGGATGATCACACGCTTTTACAGGCCGCATTTGGGCCGCTAAAGTTCATTCATCTCGCGCGTGCCGACAAAGTTGCTGAAGCGGTATCACTTGATATCGCCGAACAATCGGGCCTGTGGCACCGCAATGCCGACGGCACCGAACGCGAACGGACGGCAAAGGCCGCCGAACCCGTCTATGATGCTACCCGCATCCAAGCTGCCTATGATGAAGTCACCGATGGCCAACGCGCGTGGGACGCTTGGTTCACAAAGCAAAACATCACCCCGCTACGTGTTAGCTATGAGGCGCTTGCCGCCCAGCCTACACCCCAGTTACGGCGCATTTTATCACATATCGGTGCCGACCCAGACAAAGCGAACAACGCGGCACCGCAAACAGCCGTGCTCTCTTCGGAACGGAACCGTATGTGGGCCGCAAGATTTCGTAAAGAAGCAGGGCTTGCTCTGCCCGCTCCTGCACCATAGGCATTCAGCATGATACATTACCCTTGGGATACCCCCCCAGCCTCAGGTCAGGCTATCGAGGTCGCGGCGGGCGTTTTGTGGATGCGTCTTCCGCTGCCGATGGCGCTCGATCATGTGAATGTCTATGCGCTTGATGACGGGGACAGCTGGACAGTGATTGATACCGGATTTGCCAGCAAGGTGACCCGCAAAATTTGGCAAAGCTTGATTGATGGTCCGATGGCAGGCAAGCCCGTCGGTAGGGTCGTCGTGACACATCATCACCCCGACCATGTCGGGCTTGCCGGCTGGTTTGTGGCCAATGGGGCCAGCCTTGCGATGCCGCGCACGGGCTGGTTGATGGCGCGGATGCTCACGCTTGATGTACAAGAAACGGCACCCCCTGAGACGCTCGCATTTTACAAACGCGCAGGCATGGAGCCTGCCGAATTTGCAAGGCGCAGCAAGGACCGCCCGTTCAATTTCGCCGATTGCGTCACGCCGCTGCCCCTGGGCTATGATCGCCTGATCGAAGGTGGAACAATCCAAATGGGGGGGCGGAACTGGGACATTCGGATGGGCGACGGGCATGCGCCCGAACACGCCACTTTCTGGAGCCGGGACGACAACCTTGTCATTGGGGGCGACCAATTGCTGCCCTCGATCAGTGCTAATCTTGGGGTCTACCCGACAGAGCCAGAGGCCGATCCGGTCGCCGATTGGCTCGCGTCTTGTGAACGGCTGATGCCTTATGCGCGCGATGACCAATTGGTCTTGGGTGGGCATAAATTGCCGTTTACGGGGCTACCGCTGCGGCTTAGGCAGATGATCGAAAACCACCACAACGCGCTGCCCCGATTGCTTCAACACCTGTCGGAACCGCGCGCGGCGGGCGAATGTTTTGCCCCGCTGTTCAAACGCAAAATAAGTCCAGCAGAATACGGGCTGGCACTGGTCGAAGCTGTCGCCCATGTGAACCACCTGTATCACACAGGCCAAGTGACGCGGCGGCTGCGCAACGACGGCGCTTATGTGTTTCAGGCAAAGTAAGGCGCAGCTAAACGCTCTACTTACGAACTTATCGATAGGCCCGAAATCAAAAGAGAACGTAAATTTTACGAAGGTTAAAATGCAACCTCATTCGCGCAGAATCACATCTAACCCTCGTGACGGCTGTCGATCCGCTGCTGAAGTCGCTTCACAATACGGCTAGCCGTTGTTTCGCAGACGGCAGGGATAAACGCATGCAACAATGCAGCGACTGCGGCGACGGCCAACCAAAACCCGAAACTCAGCGCAAAACGCATGTGGGTGAAATAGGTTTCATTTACAGTACCCGGATGATCCAGAAACAAGGTCGCAAAGAGGCTACGGCGGGCGGGGGTTGGAGAAGTATCGGACATAGAGCATCTTTCAGATTGATTTTTTGGCAGCGTATCCCAGCACCGAGTCAAATAGGTCCCAAATAATCCTATCATTTTGATATATTCCGAGATAAAATCTCATCCATGACACATAAACTGGACGAAATAGATCGAAATATACTGCGCGTCTTGCAAAATGATGCCGCGCAATCAGTTGATGACATCAGTGCGCAGGTTAATCTGTCACGCAACGCCTGCTGGCGGCGGATCAAAGCGATGGAACAGGCCGGGGTGATCACCGGACGCGTGACGCTTGTGGATCCAGCCAAGGTTGGCGCCCCTTTATCGGCCATGGTCTTGATCAGGACGAATGCGCATGATGCCAAATGGATGGCCGCGTTTCAGTCGGCCCTACAAACATTCCCCGAAGTCGTCGGCGCGTACCGGATGACCGGGGATCTCGATTACGTGCTGCGTGTGCGCGTAGCCGATGTTCCGGCCTATGATGCTTTTTATAAACGACTGACGTCACGCATTTCTGTATCGGATATTTCGGCAAGTTTTGTTATGGAAGAAATCAAAGATACAACTGCGGTACCCCTATGAGCTCTGACACGCCCCTGCATATGACAATCGACACCTCTGCCGAGTTGTTAGAGAATGACATCTTGCCCAAAACCCAAGAGGTACACACGGACCCCAATGTCCCCTCTCCCTCGCCGGCAGACCTGCCCAAAGCGTTGAACGAATCAACCGCCAAGAAAAGCCCCGCGCAATGGGCTTATGAGCGGATCATCATGTATATTCAGAATTTTGAAAAGCAGCTCGATAATGATCACGAGATCGGGGTAAGCCTTGCTGGCGGATTGACCGGCGTAATCAAAATTGAAGGATTGGGGTATTATGACCCAGATATTGTCACCTATTACGGCGTCAACGATGAAGGTGCCAAAACCCAACTTATTCAACATGTCAGCCAGCTGAATGTCACATTGATCGCCAGCCCAAAGAACGTCGACCAACCTGAACCAAATCGGATCGGGTTCCAGCTTGCCACGGCATTGGATCGCGACGCGAATGTGACCGCGTGACAGGCCGCCAATTATCGGCTATGCGGTGATCAAACGACCGAAAAGGAATACACATATGTCAGAACACAAACACGGTGAAATGGATATTTCTGTGCAGGAAAAAACCTTTAACGGGTTTATGAGCATGGTGACCAAAGGCGCGATCATCTGCATTTGCGTTTTGATCTTTATCGGCCTCGTAAACGGCTAATTGCGCCATGGATCGCCGTCAGTTTATTATCGGGCTTCCGCTTGCCCTTTCCGCGTGCTCAGCAACAGAAAGCTGGGCACCTGATGACATCGTATCGCGCGCCATTTACCGCGATCCAGATCCGGCCTACCTGACACTATACACGATGAAAAACACGGGCTCTGACAATGGGGCCCATACCGCGCTTTTGATCAATGCAAGCCAACGCGTGATATTTGATCCAGCTGGGTCATTTGAACAAACCCGGATGCCTGAACGCAATGACGTTCTTTTTGGGGTGACCCCAGAACTTGAATCCTATTACGTCAGCTACCATGCCCGCGTGACCTATTACGTCGTCGGGCAAACGATCGAAGTTCCACCAGCCGTCGCCGAACAAGCTTTGCAGCTTGCGATGTCAAATGGCCCTGTACCCCAAGCCCATTGCGCCCGCACAACATCGCGCATCTTGCGCCAATTGCCCGGCTTTGGTGATTTTCGCCAGACGTGGGACCCGAACCGGGTGTCAGAAGATTTCGCACGTCTACCTGGCGTGACCACTTATGAATACCGCGAAGAAGACGCAGACGACAAATCAATCGCCGCTGCGCAAATTGAGGCTGCACTTACAACTGCAGACCAGTAACAGCCAAACCCACATAAAGCGCCGCAACACCCGCGAAGACGGCCCAAAGCACATTGCGCGTCCACAGCCCGACCCCCACGGTGGCAAGTGCAGCCAAAATGCGGACGATATCAGGCTGCCCACCCGTCGCCGCGGGCCAAAGCACCAATGGCGCAACCATGCCAGGCAACACCGCAACAGGGGTGAACCGCAGCAGGCGCAACACAAACGGCGGCATCGGGCGATCCCCGATGAGGCCCAAAAACGAGAACCTGATCAAAAACGTTCCGACGCCCAAAAGGGCAATCACCATCCAGATTTCAGCAGCGCTATAGGTCATGCGGCACGTTTCTCCATCCATGTTTCAACAGCCGCACCTGTCAGCATCGCAACACCTGCAGCAACCAACAGCCCCGTTCCCGAAGGCAATCCCACAAGCAACAAGGCCACGATCACTGACGCAATCGCCGCGGCAACATGCGCAAGCGATTTCAGCATCGGCGCGACCATCGCAAGAAACATAATCGGCATGATGAAATCCAATGCCCATGCCTCCGGAATCGCGGTTCCGGCCAAGATGCCAACCAATGTCATAATCACCCACAAAGGGGTAATCGGGCTCGCCACGCCAAGAAAATACATCACTCGATCCGGCACTGTCATCTCGGGGCGGGCCTCATAGCGGGCGATTGACGTGATATAAGTTTGGTCAAAGTTCAAATATGAAACCAACGCGCGTTGCCACATTGGCGCAGACCCAAGAAATGGCACGAGCGACGCCGAATACATCGCCATCCGCAAATTCACCGCAAGGGCTGCCATCAAAACAAACGCAATGCCCGCATTTTCTGTGATCATCTGAACGGCTGCAAATTGTGATGCCCCCGCGATGACCAAAATGGAAAAACCCATCGCTTGACCAATTGTCAGCCCGGCGTCCGTCGCGATCACCCCGAACAACAGCGCAAAGGGACCCGCAACAAAGATAAATGGCACACCATCACGCACCCCGGCCCAATAGGCGGATTTACTTGCCTTTTTGACGGTGGAAGTCGCCATCTCTTTCCCCTAGCCTAAGCCTATTACGACAGGCTTAGACCTGCAAACCGGGAATGGCAATTGGCGCGACTTGAGAATACGACAGATTATTTAATCGCGCCCCGTGTGCAGACCAAAGGGCTGGCGCGGGCCCTCACCGGGACTGATCAACATGGCCAACCTATTGATCTTAACGTCATTGAAGAACGGCCGCTCACAATCTACTTAAACGCCCAAGAAATCGTGACCGCGATGACGATTGGGGACTACCCCGAATACCTCGCGCTCGGGTTCTTACGCAACCAAGGCATGTTGCGTGACACAGACACGATCACCGGGGTTGATTACGACGAAGAATTAGGTGTGGTTGTCGTGCGGACCGACAGCATGACCATCTTTGAAGACAAGCTTAAGAAAAAGACCCGCACCAGCGGCTGCGCTGTGGGCACGGTCTTTGGCGACATGATGGAAGGGCTCGACAATGTGACCCTGCCAGCGATGCCCGTAAAAACCTCTGACCTCTATACACTTGCCGCCAAAATTAACCGCACGCCATCGCTCTACCTTACGGCGGGCGCGATCCACGGAACCGTGCTTTGCCAAGGCGACCGACCGCTGGTCTACATGGAGGACGTCGGCCGCCATAACGCCGTTGATAAAATCGCCGGCTGGATGCTTTCCGAACAGATTAAACCCGACGATAATATCCTCTACACCACAGGCAGGCTGACATCCGAAATGGTGATCAAGACCGCATTAATGGGCATCCCCACCCTCGCATCGCGGTCTGGGTTTACTGCCTGGGGTGTCGAAATCGCAAACCAGGTCGGACTGACACTCATCGGCCGGATGAAAGGCCAACGATTTGTCTGTCTCTCTGGCGAAACACGACTAATCCGCGATGCCGACCCCTACAAGATCGTCGATGAACCCAAACAATCGAACCGAAAGGGGACCCAATGATCCCCATATCATCTTGCCCTAAATACTCCCGCCGGAGGCGGATGCACCGCGTCGCAGACAGGGTGCACAAATGATCCAACCTTTGGGCGTTATTCTTGCTGGCGGGCAAGCAACCCGTATGGGCGGCGGCGACAAAGCGCTATTACCGCTTGGCGCGGGCACAATCCTGTCGCATGTAATTGATCGGCTTGAACCACAGGTTGGCAGCATCGCATTGAACGCAAATGGGGATGCCGCCCGATTTGCACGCATCAACCTACCCGTCATTGCGGATAGTATCGCGGGCTTTGCCGGACCGCTATCGGGCGTTTTGGCCGGATTGGATTGGGCGGCACAGCAAGGGGCAACCCATATTGTCACCGCGGCGGCGGACACTCCGTTTTTTCCCTGTGATCTGGTGCCACAATTGATGCTCGCTGCCGAAAATGCAGGCGCTGATCTGGCACTGGCGGCCAGCCCAAGCGGGCGGCAACCGACATTTGGCTTGTGGCCCGTGGCGCTGCGCGAAGACCTTCGCCTCACCTTGCAAGACGGCATGCGTAAAGTCGTTCTTTGGACGGAAAGACATGGTGCAGGATACGCCGAATTCGCAGATGACGCGGCTTTTTTCAATGTGAACACGCCGGATGATCTGGTCAAAGCGCAGGCAATGCTATGAAGATTTACGGTGTCGTTGGCTACAAAAACGCTGGTAAAACCGGCTTGATGGAGCGCCTCGTGACTGAAATCTGCGGGCGCGGCCTGCGCGTTTCGACCATCAAACATGCACATCACAGCTTTGACGTCGATCAGCCAGAAAAAGACAGCTATCGCCACCGCGCCGCGGGGGCGCAGCAGGTGCTATTGGCATCGCAGTCGCGTTGGGCTTTGATGACAGAGCTTCGTGACCAACCAGAACCCCCGCTCGCTGATCTTCTGGGGCAACTTGCCCCTGTCGATTTGATCTTGATCGAAGGCTACAAACGCGACAGCCACCCCAAAGTCGAAGCCTTTCGCGCAGAGGCCAACAACCCGCTGATCGCACCAGAGGACGCCAGCATTCGCGCCATCGCATCTGACACGCCAGTCGATAGTGATCGCCCCGTTTTTAACCTGGATGACACGACCGCCATTGCTGATTTTATCCTCGCTGAGGTCGGGCTATGAAATTCGACCGGGTCATTATGGTGGATTGGTCTGGCGGCAACGACCGGGGCGCAACCCCGAAAAAAGACGCGATTTGGGCGGCGATTGGCGCAGGCGGCACCACCGAAGACCCCATCTATTTCCGCAATAGGCAGGTGGCCGAACACTGGCTGCGCGACACCCTGACCGACCTGCGCGACCAAGGATTGCGCGTGCTTTTGGCATTTGATCTGTGCTTTGCCTATCCCACAGGATTCGCCACGCATTTGATCGGTTCTGAAGATACGCTTGCGCTGTGGGATTGGTTTGCCGCGCGCGTGGAAGATCGTCCAAACGCCAACAACCGTTTTGATCTTGCCGGGGATATCAACGCCCTATTTCCCGGCGTGGGGCCGTTTTGGTTCAACGGGCTGCAACGCGAAATTCAGGGGCTTCCCCGCAAAGGCAATGAAAGGCGGGGGCACGGGTTGCCAGAAAAACGCGCAGCCGATCTCGCAGTCAAAGGCAGTTTTTCACCATGGCAACTGGCGGGGGCCGGCGCGGTTGGCGGTCAGGTGATCATGGGATTGCCCACGCTTTCGCGATTGCGCCATCATTTTGGCGCAGATATTTGCGTTTGGCCGTTTCAATCCCCGGACGCGCAAATCGTCATGGCCGAGACCTATTTTTCGCAACTTCCCGATCTTGTTACTGCTTCGCCCGAGCCGATCAAAGATGCCGCGCAGGTGGCCCTATATGCCCGCGCGTTTTCAGCGCTTACCCCGGATGAAATGGCTGCGATGATGGATGTTGCGCCGACGCCCGAAGGCTGGGTGCTTGGTGCAGGATCAGCGGACATTTTGCGCGCCAGTCTCGCGCAGCCTGCGCTGCGCAATGATTGTTTTGCGATGCCGCAAGGGGCCTATTGGACCCCGGTAGACACCGCGCTCGCCCATCTACGCGACCAGCTTGGAACGGTGACGGATGTCGCAGAGGTACCAATCGCACGGACGGCGCACCGGATTTTGGCAGAAGACGTATCTGCGGCCCGGTCACACCCGCCCGCCCCCAATTCCGCCGTTGATGGCTATGGGTTTGCGGGGCCGATCCCAGCTGGCAGCCATGTCCTGCCTCTTCTCGCGGGGCGCTCGGCTGCTGGGCAACCCTACAACCATGCGGTCCCCCCCGGCACGGCGATCCGCATTTTGACCGGGGCAAACCTCCCGCAAGGCGTAGATACCGTTATTTTGCAAGAAGACGTCACCGCGACGGATGATCAAATCGCATTTCATGGGCCGCTGAAAAAGGGTTCAAACGCCCGTGACGCGGGCGAAGATATGCGCAAGGGCGATGTCATTCTTTCAGCGGGGCACAAAATCACGCCAGCAGACATCGGCACAATGGCTGCCGCTGGCATTGGGCATATTCAGGTGCGCAAACGCTTGCGCGTTGGTATCTTGTCGACAGGGGATGAATTGCGTGATCCCGGCACGCCCGCGCATGAAGGGCAGATATTTGATGCCAACCGCCCCATGCTTTGCGCGGTTGTGGCGGGTTGGGGGTACGATGTGATTGACCTTGGCCGCGCGCCGGATGACCGCCCCAAGCTGCGCGCGACCTTGGATGACGCCAGCAAGCGCTGTGATGTGATTCTAAGTTCTGGCGGGGCCTCTGCGGGCGACGAAGACCATATGTCGGCGCTATTGGCTGACACCGGGTCATTTGCGCTTTGGCGGATTGCAATAAAGCCGGGCCGCCCGCTAGCGCTTGGGCTATGGAACGACATCCCCGTCTTTGGGCTGCCCGGAAATCCAGTTGCGGCGATGGTCTGCACCTTGATATTTGCGCGCCCGGCGTTGCACAAATTGGCGGGCGGAGGCTGGGCCGAGACCGAGGGCTATCTATTACCTGCCGCCTTCACGAAATCCAAAAAGGCGGGGCGTCGTGAATATCTGCGTGCGCGGGTCACGGATGGCCGCGTGGAGGTCTTTGCTTCCGAAGGGTCAGGTCGGGTTTCTGGGCTAAGTTGGGCGACAGGGCTTGTCGAATTGGACGATCCCGCGCAAAAGGTAGCACCGGGCGATCTTGTCCGTTTCATTCCTTTTGGAAACTTCGCGTTATGAAAATTACAGTTGGCATTCCTGACGCTAGCCGCGGCGAAGCAGCGGCCCTATATTGGGAGGCTTTTGGCACCAAGCTGGGCTTTACCATGGGGCCGAAATACCGCGCGCTTGTCTATATCAACCGGGTGATGCGGTCGGATCATGGGATTTGCGCCCATGACGCGCAAGGGCGGTTGATCGGGGTGGCGGGATTTAAAACCTCGCAAGGGGCGCTTGTCGGCGGTAGTTTTACCGATATCCGCAAAGTTTACGGTTGGGTTGGCGCCGCGATCCGGGTCAAGCTGATGGGAACACTTGAACGTGACACCGAAAACGAACGTTTCTTAATGGACGGGTTGTTTGTCGCGCACGAGGCCCGTGGCAAAGGGGTTGGCACTGCCCTGTTGAATGAAGTCAGTGCAGAGGCCAAACGCAGGGGTTATCGACAGGTTCGGCTTGATGTGGTGGACACAAACCCACGCGCCCGCGCACTTTATCTGCACGAAGGGTTCCGCGAAGTTGAGACCCACAAAATGGGACTTTTACGTTATATTTTTGGGTTCAACGCGGCGACAATTATGGTCCGCGACGTCTAGCCGGAACCAATAAGCGCCCCTGCCGCGAACACCAATGCCCCACCTAGAACGACCTGAAAAGCGGCCCGTAAAAACGGTGTGTTCATATAGCGGTTTTGAATCCAGGCAATTGCCCAGAGCTCAACGAAAACCACAACAAGCGCAATGATCGTCGCGGTCCAAAACTCGGGAATAAGATAAGGCATCGCGTGCCCAAGCCCGCCAAGCGTCGTCATCACCCCCGCCGCAATCCCGCGTTTGATGGGTGATCCGCGCCCTGACAGCTGCCCATCATCTGACGCAGCTTCGGTAAAGCCCATTGAAATTCCCGCCCCAACAGACGCAGCAAGCCCAACAAGAAATGTGGTCCACGTATCTTGTGTCGCAAATGCGACGGCAAAGATTGGCGCCAGTGTCGACACCGACCCATCCATCAAGCCCGCCAACCCGGGCTGAACCCAAGTTAAGACAAACTGACGGTGCGCCGCGACTTCTTCGGCAGTTTTTTCAGCGTCACCCAAATGTTCCTGCGCCAAAGCCTCGGCGGTATCTGCATGCCCTGCCTCGGCGACGGCAAGATCACCCAACAGCTGTCGGGTCCCGGCATCCGCAGTTTTGGACGCCGCTAATAGATAGAACTGTTCTGCGTCGTGTTCCATCTGCGCGGCTTGCTCGCGGATACGTTCAAGCCCAAGGTTTTCGATCAACCACACAGGGCTGCGCGCGTAAAACCCCGACACATGTTCGCGTCGGATCAGCGGGATCAGATCACCAAACCGCGAAGTGTGCATTTCAATAAGCCGACGGCGATGATCGTCTTCTTCAGCGGCCATACCATCAAACACGGCGGCAGAGGCCGGAAAATCGGCACGCAAGTGGTTTGCATAGCTACGATAGATACGCGCATCGTCTTCCTCGGAAGAAATGGCTAACGCCAGTATCTCCTGCTCTGACAAATCCTTAAAGCGGCGACGGCTGGCAATTCCGGGGATAATCAAGGGTCTCCTGTTTAGAATAATTCTAACTTAGCTCATCCAGCCTTTCGGTCAATCTTAAAAAGTGAACCGGTTAGTTCAGGTTTTGCTTGATATAGAAACTAAACAGTTTAGTTTACTTCCAAGGCATCAGAAAGGAATCAGCCATGAACCGTCTTTTCCCAGCGATCGTTTTCGTCACATTGCTCAGCGCATCTGCGGGGCACGCGTTTTCAGTTAACCTACCGCTGCTTACCTATCCCCCGCACCCGGTGACGCCGACCGCGGACCAATCTTGCGTTGATCTAACCACGTTGGACGCACCTGCCTGTCCGGAGGACGCAGAATAGTCTCATCGTTACGTCACGCTTGCCTGAACTAAACCGGGCAGTTTATAGTTGAGGTCCCCACGAGGAGGCGGACCTATGCCTGATGGCGCTGTAGAACCCAAAAAAGGACGCAAGTTTGATCAGGTGCTTGAGGGCGCGCGAACTGTATTCCTGCGCGATGGCTTTGAAGGCGCATCTGTGGACGACATCGCCAAGGCGGCGGGCGTGTCAAAGGCGACGCTATATAGCTACTTTCCAGACAAACGTTTCTTGTTCTTGCAAGTCACAAAGGCAGAATGCTGCGCGCAAGCTGAGCGGGCGATTGAAGCAATCGACATGGACGCCCCTGTCGAAGACGTTCTGTATCAAGCCGCCCGCGAGATTGGGGAATTCATTACCTCTGAATTTGGGATGCGCATTTTCCGGGTCTGCGTCGGTGAAGGCGGGCGTTTCCCTGAATTGGGACAGCAGTTTTACGAAAGCGGCCCAATGATGGTCCGCAGCCGGCTAGAAGATTACTTTGAATGTGCAATTTCCAAAGGCGATTTGGTGATTGAAGACCGCACGCTGGCCGCTGACCAGTTCAACGAACTCTGCCGCGCGGATATCTTTCCGCGTATGCTTTTCAACATCACTGACACCTTCTCAGACAGCGAAAAACACCGGATCGCCAAAGGCGCGGTTGAAGTGTTTTTGGCAAAGTATGGTGTGTAAGCGCAGGCGCTGGATTTGGGCCCGATACGGCACCGGGCCCTATGGGTTAGTATTCCACAACGGCCCGGATCGACTTCCCGGCGTGCATTAATTCAAAACCCTCGTTGATATCTTCAAGCTTCAGCTTATGCGTGATCATCGGATCGATTTCGATTTTGCCGTTCATGTACCAATCAACGATTTTGGGGACATCTGTACGCCCTTTTGCACCGCCAAATGCGGTCCCGCGCCAGCTGCGTCCGGTGACCAGCTGGAACGGGCGGGTCGAGATTTCAGCGCCTGCGGGGGCCACCCCGATGATGATACTTTCGCCCCAGCCTTTATGTGCAGCCTCAAGTGCGGTGCGCATCACGCCAACGTTGCCCGTGGCATCAAACGTATAATCGGCACCGCCGCCAGTCAGTTCAACAAGGTGCGCAACCAGATCGCCCTCTACTTTGGACGGGTTTACGAAATCGGTCATGCCGAAATGGCGACCCATTTCCGCTTTGGCGTCGTTCATATCAACGCCGACAATCTGATCAGCCCCCGCAAGACGTAGCCCTTGCAAGACGTTCAAGCCGATTCCACCAAGGCCAAATACAATCGCGCGACTACCAATTTCGACTTTGGCCGTGTTTATGACAGCCCCGATCCCAGTCGTCACACCACAGCCGATATAGCAAATCTTATCGAACGGTGCGTCTTTACGGACCTTCGCAAGTGCAATTTCCGGCACGACCGTATGATTCGCAAACGTCGAGCAGCCCATATAGTGATGGATCGGCGTCCCATCGAGCATTGAAAACCGTGTTGATCCGTCGGGCAGCAGCCCCGCCCCTTGGGTAGACCGAATTTTCTGGCAAAGATTTGTCTTGGGATTCAGACAATATTCGCATTCGCGGCACTCTGGCGTATAAAGCGGGATCACATGATCGCCGACCTCAAGCGTCGTGACGCCTTCACCAACTTCGATCACCACGCCCGCGCCCTCATGGCCAAGAATCGCTGGGAAAATACCCTCGAGATCATCGCCGGATCGTGTGAATTCATCTGTATGGCAAAGACCGGTTGCTTTGATTTCGACCAAGACCTCGCCTGCGCGTGGCCCTTCAAGGTTCACTTCCATCACTTCTAGCGGTTGCCCCGCTGCCATTGCCACTGCTGCACGTGTCCGCATTTTCATCTCCATTTGTTTGCCGCAACGATCTGCGAAAAATACGGAAACTGCAACGACGGTTTTGTTTCAGCTTGCACTGGTTTGGACAAATACCGCATGATCAAAAGATGAGATATATCCTTCCGTTTCTTGTACTTTCTGCCTGTACCGCTGCAATGCCCAGCCTGCCCGAGGCTCAAGACGACACATGTGGCGCCGCAAAACACGCCGATTTGATTGGGCAAGACGCCACAGCACTTGAACGTGTTCTGATTCTGGGAATGGTCCGGGTCACGCGCCCAGGCGACATTGTCACTATGGATTTCCGGCCCGAGCGGATCAATTTTAAAATCGACGCCGACGAAAAGATCGCAGCGATTACCTGCGGTTAGGTTGTTTTAAAGGAAAGTGGTCCCCGGCATCGCGAACGAGGTGGGGGCAATTAGCCGCAACACCGGGGTAGCAATTTGCTATAACGAAACCCTTGCATGCAGATGTGACCCGATTGGGTAAGACCTGCGGCGCTAACGCGGTAATATTAAGGCGCAAACATGGCGCTTGCCCTTACGGGCTTGATTTTCTTTCTCTTTGGCGCGACGATTTGCTATGAACATACACCCGACTGATCCGTTTTCGCACTCACCTCAAATCGCATTCCATCGCACTGAAATAGCCATAATCTTAGGGCTTTACGGCCGTATGGTCGCAGCGGGTGAATGGTCGCAGCGGGTGAATGGCGGGATTACGGCATTTCATGCCTGCGCGAAGTCGCCGTGTTTTCGATCTTTCGGCGCGCTGCGGAACATCCGCTGTACCGGATCGAAAAACGCCCCAAGCTACGCCAACGCCAAGGCCAATATGCGGTGATAGGCATGGATGGGCAGGTGCTCAAGCGCGGCCACGATCTACGGCAGGTTTTGCGCGTACTAGAACGCAAACTGATCCGCGCAGTTGAGTAATTTAATACCTGACTAAAAATGTCGGATTGACTCACGGCCGTATATCAGATTAAATTAATCAGGTATCAAGCCACCTGTTCGCGTGACAGCAAGCCAATCCGTCAATTCCCAAGGGTGAAAGTACGCAGACACTTTCATGCCTTCGTCACCTCAAGGAACTAAACATGTCATTCCACAGCGTCCCGCGCCCACAACCGAGCACCGCACCGAAATTGCCCACTTATGATGCCGAAGTGCTGACACAAGATGGCGATCTCGCCAATATCGTCCTGCGCGATCAGACATATACGCTTCGCATTACGCGCGCTGGAAAACTGATTCTTACAAAATGACCGCAGCATTTCGCAATCCCGGCGGTGCGGCTATCGGCCAATTGGCCGACCAATCGCCGCTTGCGCGCTATGTCGTTCTATATTTCCGGATGTGGTGTGACGGCCCCGAAGGGCAAACAGCGGTCTGGAAGGATCTCGCATCTGGTTTGGGCGAGGCACAAGCGCGATCAACCTTGGAAATTCTCGAAAGCCTGTTCGACTTTTGTGCGCGCCACCGCCGGCGCCCACTGATGCGCCACGCGGTGGATTGCCGGTGTCTTGGCGCAGACGAAGCCTGTTTTGCGCATTTTGTGACCACCGCAGCCGAGGGTGATCGTCAAGACGCGATGCTGATCGCCACCCTGTTGGTACGCACCGATGTCGCCCCTATCATCACCCCGATCGCCGCTGATTTGGGATGTGCTTTAAAACGCATGATGAAACGGCAAAGGCCGCCGCTTCAACGCTGCGCACCAATCACCGCTACGGTCCACTAAACCCGCCGCCGTGCCAATGGTTGTCCGTGACCTTGAAATTCCACGCGGGCAATCACCTTGGTCAGTGGTTCATAGACTGTGGCCATGGGTGTCGCGCTCGCGTGCAGCATAATATCTGCATCAACCATCATACCCACATGACCTTGCCAAAATACGATGTCGCCACGCATCAGGTCCCCCTGCACATCCGTCCCGATCACATCACACTGCAGGTCGCTATCGCCTGGGCAAGCGATGCCGCAAGCGGTCAGGCTGGCGGAAATCAACCCTGAACAATCGATGCCGCGTGTGGAATCGCCGCCCCAAAGATAGGGCACGCCAAAATGAAGCTGCGCCACATTGATCGGATCCTGAAAGGGGCGGTCCACATTGCGCAGGTGTTTCTTTGACACGAACCCAACTGTCGTCTCAAAGAATTCGCGCCGTTCATCCGTAACGGTTACACGGGCCCCAAAAGGTAATGACAACATTGGCTCTGACCGAAAGTCATCCGCTGTATATGCGTGGGTCGCCATCGTACTGACAAAATGTGTGGTGTTTTGATGACCCGCAAGATGCGCCGAAAGCACATATCCAACATACCCATTGGCGAGTTGAACAAACGACCACCCCTCGCGGTCTTCTAATAGGGTGACAACCGCGCCAAGCAGAACCTGCCGATCCCTTGGCCCATCTGGTGCCCGGCGCAAGTCCGTCACCGGCCGACACACCATCATCGGCGCACCGACAACATAGTTATCCGCCTGAACTGTGCCCGCCAAATCCATTGCCGCGACCCGGCCGTTGGCGGCCAAAAGCCTGCGGTCGGTCATAGGTCTAGCAGCGTAGGCAACGCAGCAAGCACTGCGCGCGCGCCCATCCCAACACCGCCTTTTGGCCGTGCAGACGCGGAAGAAGGTTGCCATCCATAGATATCAAAATGGATATAGGGGCTTGTTGTGAAGCGGCGCAAAAACAATGCGGCAGTGATGCTTCCAGCCATGCCGCCCTTAGGCGCGTTATCAAGGTCAGCGATCCCCGGCTCGATCATTGCCTCATATGGATCATGAAATGGCATCCGCCAAACCGGGTCAGCAACAGTTACCGCCGCATCCGCAAGGGCCGCGGCATAGCTATCGTTATCGGTATAAAACGGGGAAATATCGGGGCCGACGGCCACCCGCGCAGCGCCGGTTAACGTCGCCATAGAAATCACCAACGCGGGCTGATCTTCGTCAGCATAGGTCAGGGCATCTGCCAGTACCAATCGCCCTTCGGCATCAGTATTATTAACCTCAACGGTTAGCCCTTTACGGGATGTTAAGATGTCTTGCGGGCGGAATGCGTTCCCATCAATGCTGTTTTCAACGGCCGGAATCAATACACGCAAACGGATCGGCAGACCCAGCCCCATAATCATATGCGCAAGTCCCAAGACAGTGGCAGCGCCGCCCATATCCTTTTTCATCAGCCCCATCGAGCCGCCGGGCTTGATATTCAGCCCGCCAGTGTCAAAGCAAACACCTTTGCCGACAAGTGTCAGTTGCGGACCAGCATCCCCCCAACGCATGTCCAGTAGGCGCGGCGCGCGCGATGATGCGCGGCCGACCGTGTGGATCATTGGGAACCCATCCGCATGCAAATCATCACCAGTAGAAACGGCAATCTTTGCGCCATACTCGCCCGCCAAAGCACGCGCGGCATCCTCGAGCTCTTGCGGCCCCATGTCGGACGCGGGCGTATTGATCAGATCGCGGGTAAGCGCCTCACCATTGGCGATGATTGCAATTTTTTCAGCATTGATCCCAGCAGGGGCAACCAGCTGCGCCGTCGTCGCGCTGGCAGAAGCATAGCGATCAAATTTATACTGTGACATAAGCCAGCCAAGAGCCGCCTCTTCCAGTGCAGGCCCTTCCAGACCATTGGTAATCTCATAGACGCCAGCAGGCAATTTAGCTGCCACTGCACCCATATGAAACCGCCCGCGCGCACGGCGTTCGGCACTGCCATAGCCGACCAAGACCTGCGCTATACCGCCATCCGCCGCCGGGAGGGTCAAAACCTGCCCCAATCCCGCAGTAAACCCTTGCGCTGTCACCCACGCGCGGCCCGCATCATCAAGCGCGGCCATTGCATCATCAAACCCCGGCTTGTCGACCACCGTTATCGGAATTGCTTGGGCGGTTTCGGGGGCGAAGGTGAGTAGCATGGGATCTATCCAATAGGGTCAATGAAACACCAGACTACCCTGCCACGGTGGCGCTGCAAGTGGCCCCGCTTAGGTTTTGCGAAAATTCCACACCTCGCTGACGGCCACATCAAAACCGCGTTCTAGCCGCGCCATTGTCGCCGCAAGCGCGGTTAGATCGGCCTGCCGCAGACAGATTTGTACGTGATCCGCAGTGATAGCAATTTCTGTCAGGCCGATTTGTTCCGCAATCAGACGAATCTTACGGCAAGGTTTCAGCATCATCGCAAGGTTCTGCGACGCCAATCCTTTTTGCAGCACATCCAAACGCCGCACGAGATCTTCAAGCACGCGACAAATGATTGCCTCTGCTTCACTTTCGCTTTTGGCGGCAAAAAGGCGTTGCAACGGGACCGCATTGAGTTGCGGCAGATCAGGACAGCGAAGCGTGATCACGTCAATATCGGCATCTACAGTTGGTATCGGCGTTTGATGTATATTTTTCATAGGCGCATTATATGCGTCGAAGGTTTTCGGAATGTTTACACACGATAGAAAAAGCGCTCGAATTTCCGGTCAATTCGATTTAGTTTGGCTAAAATCACGACGGAGCCCACTATGAAATACGCCCGCCCTCTGCCCTCTTATATGGTCACGCGCTACCACGGCTGGAAAGCCACAACCCATGCCGAAAACAAAAGCTGGTATCGCCGCCTTGCAGACGAAGGTCAGCGCCCACGCGCGATGATCATTTCATGCTGCGACAGCCGGGTGCATGTCACGTCTATTTTCGGTGCGGATCAAGGCGAATTTTTCATTCACCGCAACATCGCGAATCTGGTGCCGCCCTATAACCCCGACGGTGAAAACCACGGGACGTCAGCAGCGGTAGAGTATGCGGTCAACGCGTTGAAAGTTTCGCATTTGGTTGTCTTGGGCCATTCCAGCTGCGGCGGCGTCGCGGGCTGCTATGACATGTGTTCGGGCAACGCGCCTGAACTTGAGGAAAAGACCAGCTTTGTTGGCCGTTGGATGGAAATTCTGCGCCCCGGCTTTGACGCGCTGCCCGAAGGCGATGACGAAACCCGCAAAAGTGCGCTGGAAAAAATTTCGGTCACAGTGTCGCTGAACAACCTCATGACGTTCCCATTTGTACAAAAAGCCGTCGAAGAAGGTACACTGTCACTGCACGGTCTTTGGAACGACATCGGCGAAGGCACGCTCGAATCCTATGATCCAGACGTGGACGGGTTCGTACCGATCTAAATCCCCCAGTCAGCCGATTGCATTTCGCGCAAACGGCTGGCGGTGCGTTCAAATTCAAACGTCCCTTCACCTTCGAGATAGAGCAGTTCGGGCGCGGCGGCGGCCGAACAAATCAGCTGTACCTTTGCCTCGTAAAGCGCGTCGATCAAAGTGACAAAGCGTTTTGCCTCGTTGAAATTGCTGCGCGACAATGTGGGAATATCTTCTAGGATCAACACGCGCACGGCCTCTGCCAGCGCAAGGTAATCTGCGGCCCCCAAGAAACGCCCGCATAGATCATAGAATTTAGCGCGTGCCACCCCGTTGTGATAACCCGGCAAGTCAACCTCGCGCCCTTTCACGTGCAGCACCAATGGTTCTGATTTACCATTGCTCAGGTGATCCCATATTTCGGCAATAGCGGCCTGCGCAGCGGCATCGTTGGGGGTAAAGTAGCTTTGCTTTCCAGCGAGCCGATCCTGCCGATAGTCTGTTTCACTGACCAACTCATGTACGACCATCCGGTCTTTGATGAGCGCGATGAATGGCGTGAAAAGCTGGCGGTTTAAGCCATTCTTATAAAGGTCATCGGGGGGGCGGTTGGACGTCGTCACCACCACAACGCCCGCTGCAAAAAGCGCTTCGAACAAGCGCCCAACAATCATCGCGTCGGTGATGTCAGTGATTTGCATTTCGTCAAAGGCCAAAAACCGGACTTCATCCGCCAGTTTCGCAGCAACGGGTGCAATTGCATCATCCACACCGCGTTTACGGGCTTCGGTCATTTCGGCATGCACCCATTGCATAAAGGCGTGGAAATGATCGCGCCGTTTGGGGGCATCAACCTGATCATATAGCAAATCCATCAACATGGATTTACCGCGTCCTACGCCGCCCCACATATACAACCCCGGCACGGGTGGCGGGGCTTTACGGAACAAGCCACGCTTAGCCGGTGGTGTCGCAAGCGCCACCCGCACGCGCTCTAACTCGGGTAGAACGTTTAGCTGCGCATCGTCAGACGTTAAGGTCCCCGCAGCAACGGCGGCATGATATACATCTTGAATTGTCATAACGGTCAGATACCCCGCGATTGCGGTGATGGAAAGCGTGTCGATACAATTGAATATTTGACAAAACCGCGACAAGCACGCGAACTGCACCAATGGAACATAAAGCCCCCCTTATCACCCCGGTCCTGATTGCCGGCTGCCTGATCATCATGACCGGATTCGCGATCCGCGCATCATTTGGGGTCTTCCAAATCCCAATCGCGGATGAATTTGGCTGGGTCCGCGCCGATTTCAGTCTCGCCATTGCGATCCAAAACTTGGCTTGGGGGATTGGGCAACCGATATTTGGGGCAATCGCCGAAAAGATCGGCGACCGCAAAGCGATCATTATGGGGGCCTTGTTCTATGCCGCGGGGCTTTTGCTATCGGCGGGCGCGACCACGCCCGAAGCACATCAGTTTTACGAAATCCTAGTCGGCTTTGGGATTGCAGGCACCGGGTTTGGGGTGATCCTTGCCGTTGTCGGGCGGGCGGCATCAGCTGAAAACCGGTCGATGGCACTTGCCATCGCAACGGCAGCTGGGTCTGCGGGTCAGGTCTTTGGTGCGCCATTGGCGGAATATTTGTTGGGTTTCATGACGTGGCAATCCACCTTTGTGGCCTTTGCCGGCATGATCATGGCGACCCTCTTGGTGCTGCCAATGATGCGCAGCCCTGCGCGAGCGACAAAGGCAGAGCTTGAAGAAAGCATGGGCACGATCCTGATCCGCGCGTTCAAAGACCCGTCCTATACGTTGATCTTTTTGGGGTTCTTCTCATGTGGCTATCAGCTTGCTTTTGTGACGGCGCATTTTCCGGCGCTTGTGACGGAAATGTGCGGGCCATTGGACCAAGGCGGGCTGCTTGCCGGGCTTGGGATTACGACAACCAGTAGGCTTGGCGCGGTCGCAATTTCATTGATTGGGCTGGCCAATATCGGGGGCACCTTATTGGCCGGATGGGCTGGTAATCGATATTCTAAAAAATATTTGCTCGCAGGGATTTATACGGGGCGGACTATTATCGCCGCTTTGTTTATCTTGCTGCCAATTACACCGCTATCGGTCGTGCTGTTTTCTGTTGGAATGGGCAGCCTGTGGCTCGCTACTGTGCCGCTCACTTCCGGGCTGGTCGCGCATCTTTATGGGATTCGCTATATGGGCACACTTTATGGAATTGTGTTCTTTTCCCATCAACTAGGATCGTTTTTGGGGGTTTGGCTCGGCGGTAAGCTGTACGATATCTATGGGACATACACACATGTCTGGTGGGTCGGTGTGGCAATTGGCGCGTTCAGTGCGATCGTGCATTTACCGATCAAAGAAAATCGCACCGCACCAGCCCCCGCTTAGATTTTCATAGCTTTCACAATCGCCTGCAAAAGCTGCGGGCAATGTGTATAAGGCATCGCGTGATCAGCGCCCGCGACAACCTCTTGGCGGACGGCGCGGTGCCATTGCGCCAAAACGCCCAGCGCCTGAATTGGGACCACTTGGTCATGCTCTGCCCAGATCGCGATTGTCGGCACATCAACACGGCCAAGGCGCCGGTGATCCTTTTCTTGCACCTCGGATAACATGCCGCGACGGCTAGAAAGAATTGCGGGCAAATATCCACGGCGTCGCAATTCAAGGCGCTGCGCGGCATAGACCTTGCCCGCCATTGAACTTGGCCCGACCTTTGGAATCGCCTTGGCGGCACGGCGGCGCGCAAGCATTCCGTGCACCCAATCGCCCAGCACCGGCGTCTTGCGGCAAAACTCAGAAAATTTGCTTTCTTCGGTCACGACGCCAGCCGTAGCGACAAGAATGAGCTGCTTGATGAAGTGCGGATTATCGGCTGCAAACGCCGTCGCAATCGCGCCACCCATCGAATAGCCGACAAGTGTGATATCTTCCGAGAGATGATGATAAGCAAGCAATTCGGTCAGCTGTCGTAAAAAAAACGCGCGGTTTTGACGGCCAGAGGCTGTGTCGGACAACCCGCGCCCGTAAAGATCATACACCAAGACCCGGTAGCCCATTTCGCCCAAGCCTTCTGCAAGCCCGTCAATAGACGCCGATGACGTTGATACCCCATGTACTACCACCGCAACCGGACCGCGCACGGGACCCACCCAGCGGTAATGCGTCAAACCTTGTGACAAAGGTGCAAGATCACCGGTCGTTTGTCCGCGCTCCCATTCGCTGACTGGTTTACGCATCCGTTCAAACAGCAGCGGCAAGGCAGCCAAAACCACAAATGCCCCAAGAACCCAATAATACCACATAATCTTTTGTCCCGTTATTTAGCAGGTACCGCGCCCCGCGTCTGCCATGCAGCCAGTATGTAGCGACTTGTCATAAGATCAAGATGCGCCCCACCACCGTTTTTGAACAGCGTAATCTCAGCGTCATCGACGCGTTTAAACTGATTTAGCGTATAATAGTCGGCCACAACATCCTTTTGCGTGATTGCCCCTGTTTTCAGCGGAATCTTGAGCTCTCCGATATGGTCCAACGTCGTGTCAAAACTGTCCACAAAGATGCGGGATCGCTGGAGCGCAAGATCGTCTGCCTCGCGCATATCAGGTCGATATGCACCAATAAGATCAATATGTTGCCCCGGGCGCAACCATTCGCCCTTGATCAAAGGATCGGTCGACATCGTGGCCGAAGTCACGATATCAGCGGCATTCACCGCCTCGGCGAGATTTTGCGCAATTTTGACCTGCGGGTGTGACTCTTGAAAAGAATTTGCGCCGTCAGGCGATCTATTCCACACAGTGAACGCAGCATCCGGAAAGGCGGCAGAATAAGCAGCAAACAAGCTGTGCCCAACCGTGCCCGCACCAACAATGAGGATATTCTTGCTATCGGGTCGCGCCAAACGCCGTGCAGCAAGCAGGCTATCGCCCGCCGTTTTCCATTTCGTCACAAGATGGAAATCGACAATGGCTTCTAGCGATCCGTCATCCCCTGAAAACAGGTTCACAGCACCGCCAACCATCGGTTTACCCACCGTGCGGTTGCCTGGAAAAATCGTGGCACATTTCACCGCAAGCCCCATGCCCGCAATCCAAGCAGACCTGTTCAACAGCGTATTGTCGCCCTCATAAAGAAACACATCCGCGACATCCGCTTTGGGTAAATCATGCCCAGCGGCCAAAGCATCGGTAAGCGCGATCCAATCAAGCTGCTCTTCGCCTTCGGCAAAGGGAATCATCACGGTCATTGTGCGGTCTCTTTAGTCAAAAGGTTCTCGGCAACGAGGCGGTCAGCCCAGCCCTGCGCCCCGGTAAACACATGCGTTTGCCATCCGCGTGCTGCTGCCGTGTCGATGTTTTCGGCACGGTCATCGACGAACAACAACGCCTCGGGTGCGATACCGCAATCCTGTTCGACCATTTCGTAAATCCGGTGGCCGGGCTTCACCTCTTGCATATGCCCCGAAATATAGCGGCGGTCGAATTCCTTGAGAAATGGATAGACGGGTTCCGCGATGTCAAACGTCTGGATACCAAAATTCGACAGGGCAAACACCGGCACCCCCGCCGCACCCAATGCTCGGAGCAGGCGCACAGAATGATCAATCGCTGGTGTCGCCATTTCGGACCAATTATCGTGCCACATCCGTACTTCTGCGGCCCAATCGGGGTTGTCGTCCGCCGCTGCATAGATCGTGTCGCGAAAATTATGGCCACGGTCGACCAGATCATTAATGCCGTGCAAATCAATCTCTGCGAACATCGCTTTGCGGCGTTCCGCGCCAATAACACGGTCATAAAACCGCTCTGGTTGCCATTCGATCAGTACGTTGCCGATGTCAAAAATGACAGCCTGAATTTTTGCCATACTGGCCCCCAAAATTTTTTATTAAGATAGTCTAACAGCGATCGGGTAGGTGTAAATGCTATCGCGCCGCTTGGCGTACCATCCGTTCCAATGCGTCTAAAAAACGTGCGCGATCCGCCTTACCAAAGGGTTTCCCCCCACCTTGCCGAAACGGGTCAGCGGCGCGCATGTCTGCCATCAGATCACGGGTCGCGAGCACATTACCGATATTGGCCGTCGTCAGCGGTTCACCATTGTGTTTGAGCACAAGCGCCCCGTTCTCAATACAACGCGCAGCCAAGGGAATATCCCCTGTAATCACCACATCGCCTTTGGTCGCGCGGTCCGCGATCCACATATCCGCGATATCGGGGCCGTCAGGCACGACGACCGTTTCAACAAAGGGGTTGGGTGATGGGCGGATGCCCCCGTTTGAGACGACAAACATCTTTAATTTGTGACGGGTGCCGACCCTTTCGACCTCTGCCTTGACCGGGCAGGCATCCGCATCAACATAGATCATCCGTAGAGCGCCTCTGCATGGAATGCGACATGGTCTTCCATGAAGGTTGAGATAAAGAAATAGGAATGATCATAGCCCTTTTGCAGGCGGATCGAGCCTTCTTGCGGTTTTGCAGCCATCGCCTGAGCGAGCGCTGGGGTGCCCAGCAAATGCGTGAACTGATCCTCTGTGCCCGTGTCGATCAAAATCGGGCCGTCGAATCCACTGCCTTGCATCAGGACGCTGGCGTCATGCGGGCCCCATTTGGCCTCATCTGCGCCCCAATAAGCCGTGAACTGTTTGCGGCCCCATTCGCTGGCCAACGGGTTGCAGATCGGCGCAAAAGCCGACACCGACCGAAACCGTCCCGGCAGTGCCAGCGCCATTGTCAATGCACCGTGCCCCCCCATCGAATGGCCGCAAATGGATTGACGATCCATATCCAACGCAAAGTGTTCTGCCACCAACGCGGGCAACTCGTCAGCAACATACGTCCACATTTTGAAATGCTTGTCCCAGGGGGCCTCGGTCGCATCAATATAAAACCCTGCACCCTGCCCTAGATCATAGGCTTCATCATCCGGGACATCCGCACCACGCGGGGATGTATCCGGAAAAATCAGTGCAATCCCTTGTTCAGCCGCCCATGCCTGCGCACCAGCCTTGGTCATCGCATTCTCATGCGTGCAGGTCAGGCCCGACAAAAACCACAAGACAGGCACGGGGCCATGCGCGGCTTCTTCGGGAAGGAACACCGCAAAGGTCATATCGCAATTGCAGCTTGTCGATGCATGTGAATAGACCCCTTGGGTCCCACCATAGCAGCGATTTTCAGAAATTGTTTTCATCAAGACCTCCTGTCATTTGCACAACGGCTAGCGCAGGATCAGATGCTTGTCACCCATGCAATCACCAGTGAAACAGTGACCATCGTTTGCGGTTAATCAAACGTGCCCACCGCACGCCCCAACAGCATAAACGCGCGCGCGCTGCGTGTTTCGGCAAGAACAAGCAACGCGTCATCGCTTACTTCAGGTGCAAATTGCGCGAGCATTTTGTCGAAGTAGCGCAAGAAATGCAGCATCGAATCGCGAAAGATCGTGTCGTCTTTCTTGCGGTGCACCACTGCGGCCAATGCTGCCGGATCGGCCACACCGCCCAAGCCCGCAATCGCAGCCCCGCGCGTGCCCGCCGCAAACTTGCGCCATAACTCTGCGCTGGCTGGCGTGACCTTTAAATCATCCATATAGATGCCGTCTTGCGACAAAAGCGTCAGCACATCTTGGCTTGCTTGCACCAATTGCCGGGCTTGCGGATCACGCAGCGCGGCACGGAGGGCCGCGAAACCTTCGGCATCGTCTTCGGTATTAGGAAAGTTCAAGGCACGGATCAGATCGATTGGGTCCAAGGCACTGGCAGGCGCCGGGGCAACAGATGCGGCGGCTGGTTTGGATTCTGGTGCGGCCTGGGGCCTTTGTACAGATTTTGCCTCAACAGGCCGCTGTGGCGCAGGCTGGCTCGCGCGGGTTTGGCGCAGCGCATCAAGTGCGGACTGCATGCGAAACGCGTCGTCACGCAACTTACGGTGCGCACGAAACCCCGCCGCAGCCAATAAGGCCACTGCAACAGGCAAACATGTGACAACGACCAAGGCCACAAGCCGCAGGCTGTCAAACCCCGCATCGGTCACAATGCGTGGCGGCGACAGCAAGAAAAGAACTGCAAGCACGACAAGCCACCCAACCGCGAACCCCACGGCAACCCGTGAAACTGGATCTGAATCAGTGATCAGAGGGCGCGCCATGCGACGATTGCCCCCTATTTGAAAGTGATCGACAGGATTTCATAGCTGCGCACACCACCAGGGGTACGCACTTCGACGCTGTCGCCTTCCTCTTTGCCGATCAAGGCACGCGACAGGGGCGACTGCATGTTCAGCTTTCCGTTTTCGATATCGGCTTCGTATTCGCCAACAATCTGATAGGTTTTTTCTTCGTCGGTCTCTTCGTCTACCAATGCGACAGTCGCGCCGAATTTTATGGTGCCGGTCAGCTTGGCGACATCAATAACGTCGGCCAAAGAAATCACGCCTTCCAATTCCTTGACGCGCCCTTCGATAAAGGACTGTTTTTCCTTTGCGGAATGATACTCGGCGTTCTCGGACAAATCACCATGTTCACGTGCTTCGGCAATAGCGCGAATGATAGCCGGGCGTTCAACAGTCTTCAGATGCTTCAATTCGGCATCCAGCTTGTCAAAACCTGCGCGTGTAAGTGGGATCTTGTCCATAATGCCTTTGCTCCGGGGTAAATAGTGTCAATCGAACGTTCATAGCCTAAGTGGGGTCAGCAAAGTCAAGAGCTTTGACGCGTTACCGTGTCGCGGTCAAACGCTTTGACGTCGTGTATTGATTGCCCCACAATCCTGCATCAGGTAACGCTTGAGACAAGCAATTTAAAGGGGGCACCGCCCCAATAGACGAAGGATACCCAGATGGCCGAGACGACACGCGAAACGATGGAATATGACGTAGTAATCGTTGGCGCAGGGCCTGCCGGGCTATCAGCAGCAATCCGCTTGAAACAGCTCGACGCTGATCTAGAAGTCGTCGTGCTTGAAAAAGGGTCCGAAGTTGGCGCGCATATCCTTTCAGGTGCGGTGCTTGACCCATGCGGTTTGGATGCGCTGATCCCTGACTGGAAAGAAAAAGGCGCGCCGCTGAACGTCCCCGTTGAAAAAGACAATTTTTATATGATGGGTGACGCAGGCCAAATTCGCCTTCCCAATATGGCAATGCCGCCCCTGATGAACAATCACGGTAATTATATTGTGTCTATGGGCAACGTGTGCCGATGGATGGCCGAACAAGCCGAAGAACTCGGCGTTGAGATTTTCCCCGGCATGGCCTGTTCCGAATTGGTGTTCGGCGACAATGGCGAAGTCAAAGGCGTCGTCGCGGGCGAATTTGGCAAAAGCGCCGATGGTTCTGAAGGCCCCGGCTATGAACCCGGCATGGAATTGCACGGCAAATACGTGTTCCTATCCGAGGGCGTACGCGGGTCGCTATCCAAGCAAGTGATCGCCAAATACAATCTGACCGATGGGCATGATGTCCAAAAATACGGGCTGGGCATGAAAGAAATCTGGGAAATCGATCCCGCCAAGCACAAGCAAGGCACCGTAACCCACACAATGGGCTGGCCTTTGGGCAGCAACGCGGGCGGTGGGTCGTTCATCTACCACCTTGAAAACAATCAGGTCTACGTCGGTTTCGTGGTTCACTTGAATTACAAAAACCCGCATATGTTCCCCTATATGGAATTCCAGCGGTTCAAGCATCACCCGATGGTCGCGGAGCTGCTGAAAGGCGGCAAGCGCGTGGCGTACGGCGCGCGCGCAATCACCGAAGGCGGCTATCAATCAATGCCAAAACTGACCTTCCCCGGCGGCGCCCTGCTGGGTTGTTCTGCGGGGATGGTCAACGTGCCACGCATCAAAGGCAACCATAACGCCATGCTATCCGGCATCGCCGCCGCCGAAGCTGCGGTTGCGGCAATCAAAGACGACCGCCAAAGCGATGAGCTGGCCGATTATGAAACCTCCGTACGCGAAGGTGACATCGGCGCAGATCTGAAAAAAGTGCGCAACGTCAAACCACTTTGGTCCAAATTTGGACTGCTTGCGTCGCTTGCTGTTGGCGGCATGGATATGTGGACAAACACATTCGGGTTCTCGCTGCTTGGCACGCTCAAGCACGGTAAATCTGATGCAGAGGCAACAGAGGACGCAAGCAAACACAAGGTTATCGATTATCCGAAACCCGACGGGAAGCTATCGTTTGACCGTCTGACGAACGTGTCGTTCAGCTTTACCAATCACGAAGAAAGCCAGCCCGCGCATTTGCACCTGACCGATCCGTCAGTGCCGGTCGACGTGAACCTCGCCAAATACGCAGGCCCATCAGCGCGCTATTGCCCGGCAGGCGTCTATGAATTTGTGCACGAAGAAGACAAAGACACACGGTTTGTGATCAACTTCCAAAACTGCGTGCACTGCAAAACCTGCGACATCAAAGACCCAAGCCAGAATATCACCTGGACAGTCCCACAAGGCGGCGACGGGCCGAATTATCCGAATATGTAAGTATGATGGCTATTCGCGACGAGATACTATCGCTTTTGACCGCCTATGGGCTGCACGGTCAAAAGCGTCTCGACTGTTCGGATATTTTCATCGCGAACGGTTTCGAAGGCGATGATGCTAGTGAACTGGTCGACGATTTCGCTAAACACTTTAACGTTGATATGACCCGCCTTTTTGAGCACTGGTACTTTCATTACATCGGTGATGAACCACCGGGGCATCGACGGGTACTACCAATCGACGTTCATGGAAAAGTCCTGCCGTTCATTCCCGTCAACATAGATATGTTGGCCACGTCCGCGGAAGCAGGCAAATGGGTTTTTTCCTACCCCGAGCATACGGTACGGACGAGCCTACGTTCGCGGCTCGCCCTCATTGGGTTTTGTTCGGTCCTTACTGTCGCCCTAACCAGCTACTTGCGGACGTTTTTTGGCCCTACGTAGGGTGGATTTTAATCCACCTTACCGCAAAACATACCCACCCGGCCACGACAGCGTGTAATCAAGCGCAATGTCAGCACTTTCGCCCGCAGGCACGTTCAGATCCCATTCTAGGATGCCGCGCCGCCCTTCTGGGCTGGTACGATCAGGGGCCGGGCTGGCGGAAACTGTGACCTCTAGGTCGTCTTGTTCGGAATAGGGGACCGCGTCGCGCAGCAATACATCCCAATCTTGCCCAGTCAGATTTTCGACGGTGATTACAGCCTCTTCTTTCAGCTCGTTTGTGCTGGAAAATACACCACGGTCGCCCTCGGATCGGTTTGGCGTCATGCGGTTCAAAACGATGCCGTCAAGCGGCCCAAAGCCCATCTGCGTGTCCGCCCCCGACGCAATCAACGGCAGTTCACTAAATCCAATCATCGTGCCATCCGCAAACATCAAGGCTGTGCCGGGCAGCAGTAATTCATCAGTCGTATTCGTAAATTCGGCGACGCGGTAAGCAATGTTGTCGCGGCTTGGCACCGCTTCCGCCCAGACATCAGCGTCCAACGACAGGGTATCAAGCGGTAGACGCAAATCTTCGACCCCATTGCGAATATTTACGCGGCCCGGATAGGTATAGGTCACCGCAGCCCCGCTGAAATCTGCGGTTGCGACCACGGCAGGTGCCATCTCGGCGACCATCGCCATCGGCGCCGGCGCGTCCATCAAGGCAACAGACCCGGACATTCGGTCAGATACCGCACGTTCATCGCGTTCTTTCTCTAGCTCTTCTTCGGATACAATCTGGCGCAACGGCGCCCAGACGCCGCTAGGGGCGATTTGTTCACCTGGACGCGCGGTAGATAGCACCAGCTTCACATCCATCCAGTCTTGGCCGCTGCTTTGGCTAATCACAACCGAACGATCAAGATCAAGCGCAGGCGTATCGCCTGTCGTCAGCCGCATATCGTAAACGGGCGCCCAATTTGCAAAGCCTTCTTGGGTGCTGACATCAATCGCGACTTCGCCCGCCTCAGCCATCAAAACAGAAAACGTCAAAACCGATCCGTCTTTTTCAGGGGCCATAAGTGCAGCAAGCGCGCGCTGCGCGTCTTGCAGCGCAGTCATATCGTCTTCGCGTGCTCGTTCTGCTGTGCGTGCCTCTTGTTCAGCAGCAAACCCCGCCTGACGTGCAGCCAAAGTTTCGGCGCCGACCATTTGAGCAAGCGCGCGAATATCATCAATGCCATTGGCCGACAGCGCATCGCCCGCGCTGGCTTGTGACAGGCTTTGCAAAAACGCGACTTGTTCGTCTGCGGCCTGCACCCGCAACCGGATTTCCGCGATCGCTGTATCACGCGCGCGCAACACATCTTCAAGCCGCTCGACCTCATCTTTGGCGGCCCGAACTTCCGGGGAGGTTTGATCCGGCGTGACGGGCAAACGGTCGTGCGCGAGGTTCACAGCGCCAATTTGCACGCCCTGCGGTGCAGCCAACCGCAATCCTTCGGTCATGAGCCCTTGGGGTAATCCGGGCACCGTGATTTCATGTTGCCCTGCAGGCAGATCAAGCACGACCTGCCGCGTGACCATCGCAAGGCCGGGATAGATCGTGACGGTATCGACATGGGCCGCGCCCGTGAAGCTATCCGCAAAGGCGGGCGCGCAAAGCGCAATCAAGCTGGTTGTCAAAAGTGGACGCAACATATGTGGTTTCCTCATTGGGACTTTAAATAAGTATATGATGGTAGGACGCGCGCCACCACGCAATCCTTTGGTAATTAGGGAGATATATTTAATCTGGTAGTTTACAAGCGATTGACCGCCCCTGCAAAGCCGCCCACACATGCGCGTGGAGGCCCAATATGCACGCAGATAGTAAACACGCCAATCTGATAGGAAGCCTTTGGATGATCGGGGCGATGGCCTGTTTTGCAATCGAAGATGTCTTGTTCAAAGCAGCATCCCAGAGCATGGCCGTCGGGCAACTTTTGATGCTTTTTGGCGCAGGTGGTGCGCTGGCGTTTTGGGCTATGGCAATGGTCACCAAAACCCGCTTAATCAGCCGCGACGCTATTTCGCCAGCTATGCGCGTGCGGGTGATTTTTGAAATTTTGGGGCGGTTATTTTTTGCACTGGCCCTTGCGCTGACACCGCTTTCTGCAACCACGGTCATCTTGCAAGCGACCCCGCTGGTGGTTGTCGCGGGGGCTGCGTTGGTGTTTGGCGAAACGGTTGGTCCACGTCGCTGGGTTGCGATTTTTATCGGGTTGTTGGGTGTTGTCATCATCATCCAACCCGGCAGTGATAGCTTTTCGGCGGCCTCCATTCTTGCGCTGATTGGGATGTTTGGTTTCGCGGGGCGCGACCTTGCCAGCCGCGCGGCTCCTAAAACACTCGGCACTGCCGCATTAGGGTTTTACGGGTTCATGTCCCTCTTTGCTGCTGGCGCACTTTATGCAGCCTATGAACGCCAGCCGTTTACGGCGACCACATCCGCAAATGCTCCCTATTTGATCGGGCTCGCATTGGTCGGGGCAGTTGCATACGGCGGGTTGATGAAGGCCATGCGCACAGGCGAAGTGTCAGCGGTCACGCCGTTTCGCTATGTACGGCTTTTGTTTGGAATCGGCTGCGGTGTTTTGTTTTTTGGGGAAACTGTGACACCCGCTATGTTGATCGGCAGCGCCTTGATTGTGACCTCAGGGCTGGTGATCATTTGGCGCACAAGAACGCAAAAAGGGGCGCAATAAGCGCCCCCTGTCAGGTCTTTCGATTTGGGTCTATTAGCCCTTTTTCAGACACTCACGGCCCAGCACTTCGGCGATTTGCACCGCGTTCAACGCCGCACCTTTACGCAGGTTGTCAGAGACGCACCACAGGTTCAGGCCGTTGTCGATTGTGCTATCTTGGCGGATGCGGCTGATGAATGTCGCGAAATCGCCGACACATTCAATCGGGGACACATAGCCGCCGTCTTCGCGCTTATCGATCACCATGATCCCGGGGGCTTCGCGCAGGATATCGCGGGCTTCATCTTCATCAAGATGGTCTTCAAATTCGATGTTGATCGCTTCGGAGTGGCCAACAAATACAGGTACACGCACGCAGGTGGCAGTGACCTTGATCGCCTTGTCGATGATCTTTTTGGTTTCGGCGACCATTTTCCATTCTTCTTTGGTCGACCCGTCTTCCATGAACACATCGATGTGCGGAATCACGTTAAATGCGATTTGCTTAGTGAACTGTTTAGCCGGTTTTTCATCGGTCGGATTGTAGATCGATTTTGTTTGATCCCACAATTCGTCGATCCCACCTTTGCCCGCACCGGACACAGATTGATAGGTGCTGACGACAACGCGCTTGATCGTCGCGCGGTCGTGTAATGGTTTCAACGCAACAACCATTTGCGCGGTCGAACAGTTCGGGTTCGCGATGATGTTTTTCTTTGTGTAGCCGTGAATCGCATCGGCGTTCACTTCGGGCACGATCAGCGGCACATCGGGGTCATAACGGTAAAGCGAAGAGTTATCGATCACGACACAGCCAGCGGCCGCGGCCTTGGGGGCGTAGATTTTTGTCGCCTCGGAACCAACAGCGAATAGGGCCATATCCCAACCGGCGAAATCAAAGGTATCAAGATCCTTTGTTTTCAGGGTCTGCTCACCAAAGCTGACTTCGCTACCCAGCGATTTGCGGCTGGCAAGTGCGACGATCTCGGCCACAGGGAATTCCCGTTCGGCGAGAATGTTCAGCATTTCACGACCCACGTTACCCGTGGCCCCTACAACAGCAATTTTATAGCCCATGTCATCAATTCCTTTTTGGCGATTGCTGCCTGTTACACCCTTCGTGAAATAAGGAAAAGAGGCATAGAAAACGACCAACGTCTAGCAATACGTTCGGATCACCAAAAGATTCGTCGCTAGCTGATTTTGGGGTTTATATGTATAGACTTACACCAGACCCTTTTCATTCAAAACGTGATTTGGAATTGCACAACGCGCACGATATGCTGATCGAGAAACGCAACCGAAAAGAACTGCTCTATGAAACGCGCCCTCCTTTCACTTGCTTCTACTGCCGTTTTTGCAAGCTCGGCCTTGGCCCAAACCCAAGCGGAACAAAACCGCTATGACGCCCTAGTGGCACATTTCCAATCTGCCACAGTCGTCGGTGAACCAAGCCTCTCGCCCTGCACAATGGTGGAAAACGCCGCAGGCTTTTGTCTGAATATTACTGTGGTTGCGGCCCCAGCGGATCACATCACGGGTCCGTATTGTCCGCTCAACATTTCCGACACAGCCGAGGCGGGCGGCAAATGGTTTGTCGATGGCGAAGTCATGGATGTCGATGGCGAATTCATCGCGAACCTATCCGAAATCTACCAAGACGATATCTGGCAAATGTTTGACCCCGAAACCGGTGATGTCTTTGTGCGTAACAATGAAATCGGCTGTATCGTGGCAGGTGATCCAACCAACGAAACCGGGCAGCCCAACAATATTTGCGTCGATTGCAGCCTTGGCTTTATCGGCAATACCGTCACAAATACCTATCAAATTCCACTAAGCCCGATCCCCAGAGAAACCAGCGAAAGCGATATCCGCCAAGGCGTTGGTCTTGCGTTCAACGGTGTCAAAGTCGAAGGGCCAGCCCCACTCGAATTGATTCTAGGTGGACACACGTTAGGGCCGTTTGATGATTGTGGCGGGCACATAAACCCCTCTGAAGGCTATCACTACCACGGGATTATGGACGGTTGCGGCGCCCGTGTTGCGGCTACGGTTGAAGGGCATTCCGCACAGCTAGGTGTCGCCTTGGATGGGTTTGATCTGTACGAACAGCTTGATCAAGACGGCACAGAACCCGCTGATTTAGACGCCTGCCGTGGGCATAGCGTAGAAGGGTTGGGCTATCATTATCATGTGTCAGATACAGCGACGAACCAAATCCTACCCTGCCTGACCGGGCAAACTGTCTGTACTCGGCTTGACGAAAATGGTAGCTGCGATACGTCGCCACGTGGCGGCAGACCGGGCGGCCCTCCTCCCGGCGCGGATCAGTAAGTTGGGCGCATCATACAGGCAAAGCCGTGGTATGCCGCACCGTCCGTAACGAAAACGAAGATTGCATCTGCGCCACTCCGGGCAGACGCGCCAAATATCGGCGATGGATGCGCGCAAAATCATCAGTGTCGTCAGCCACGACCTTGAGCAGATAGTCAGCAGTACCAGCCATCAAGTGGCACTCAAGCACATCCGGCACTAGTGCCACGGCACGTTCAAACGCGTCTAAAACCTCATCCGCTTGGGCGCTGAGCGTGATTTCAACAAACACGGTGGTTGGCAAGCCAACTTTGCGCGGGTCCAGTAGCGCAACATAATCACGGATATAGCCGTCTTTTTCCAACCGCTGTACGCGACGGTGGCAAGCCGATGGGGACAGGTTCGCAACCTCGGACAGCTCCGCATTGGACATGCGTCCGGTTTTCTGCAGGACCTGCAAGATTCGGCGATCAATACTGTCCAGCTCCATACGGCGCACAATCCTTTTGATATTTGCGTATTTTGCGCACGATATTACCATGTTTAGCGCAAACAACCAATGCTATTCCCAAAGAAATTGCGCCCAATCAGGCCGAAGGTTTTCCAATACAGGAGGACAAAGCAATGCACATCGGTTGCCCAAAAGAGATCAAACCCCAAGAATTCCGCGTTGGCATGACCCCAAACGCCGCGCAAGAGGCTGTGAACCACGGCCATAGTGTGACAATTGAAACAGATGCCGGGATCGGCGCTGGTTTTACTGACGCGGATTACGTCGCTGCGGGAGCCACTATCGCCAGCACCGCCGCCGAGATTTTCGCAGCCGCGGATATGATCGTCAAAGTCAAAGAACCCCAAGCGGGCGAGCGCGCAATGCTCCGCGAAGGACAGATTCTTTTCACCTATCTGCACCTTGCTGCTGATATGGACCAAACCCGTGATCTGATGGAATCAGGCGCGACCTGTATCGCCTATGAAACGGTGACAGATGATCGTGGCGGCCTGCCATTGCTGGCCCCCATGTCAGAGGTCGCCGGGCGCTTGGCCCCGCAGGTTGGCGCATGGACGCTACAAAAGGCAAACGGCGGGCGTGGCGTATTGATGGGCGGCGTGCCCGGTGTTGGCCCGGCCCGCGTTGTGGTGATCGGCGGCGGTGTTGTTGGCACACAAGCAGCCAAAATCGCGGCGGGTATGGGCGCGGATGTTACTGTGCTTGATCGGTCGCTGGCGCGATTGCGCTATCTTGACGACGTGTTTGGTCAGCAGTTCAAGACCAGCTATGCCAGCGCAGGCAACACTATAGAGCTTGCCCGTGAAGCGGACATGATCATCGGCGCAGTACTGATCCCCGGTGCGGCCGCGCCTAAGCTGATTTCGCGCGCGCAATTGGCCAAATTGAAACCCGGTGCCGCGCTTGTGGATGTGGCCATCGACCAAGGCGGGTGTTTTGAGACGTCACGCGCAACAACCCACCAAGACCCGATCTACGATGTCGATGGGATCATGCATTACTGCGTGGCCAACATGCCGGGTGCGGTCGCGCGCACATCGACCATCGCGCTTGGGAATGCGACCATGCCCTTTATGATCGCTTTGGCGGATAAAGGATGGCGCAAGGCTTGTGAGGACGACGAACACCTGTTGCGCGGGCTAAACGTTCACGCGGGTAAACTGACCTATGCAGCCGTCGGCAAGGCGTTGGAAATTGACGTGCTGTCACCAAGCTTGGCGCTCAAGGTGTAAACAAAAGAAAGGCCCGCATGATCTGCAGGCCTTTCTTCTTATCGCTATCGCGCGATACTTACTTTTTCAAAGCAGCCAAGATATCTGCGAGAAGTTCTTCTTGGGTTGGGCCTTTTGGCTCCTCTGCTGCTGCCTCTTCTTCGTTGGCAGCTGCGTCTTTTGCGCGGTTCACAGTTTTTACCAGCATGAACACCACAAACGCGATGATCAGAAAGTTGATGATCGCCATGATGAAGGAACCATATGCAAAGATCGAAGCGCCAGCTTCACGTGCTGCGTCCAATGACGCACCGGCAGGAACTTCGCCAGCAAGAACCGCATATTTGTTAGTAAAGTCGATACCGCCGGACACCAGCCCGATGATTGGGTTGATCAGGTCACCAACAAGCGACGTCACAATCGCCGTGAAGGCGGCACCGATGATAATACCAACGGCCATATCCATGACGTTGCCCTTGGCGATAAAATCTTTAAATTCGTTGATCATTCTTGATCTCACTCTTTCTGTTGCGCATAGGCGCACAGTATCTCCTATATTTGAGCAGGTTTCTATGGGTTTTGTCCTAGTCTGTGCAGACTATCTAATTTCCCTAACGTCATGACACAAAGGATGACCACCGTGATTGATACCAATGAATTTCCAATTGTTGCACGCTGGCCTGCAAAAAACCCCTCCGTCATACAGCTGTATTCTTACCCCACACCAAACGGGGTTAAGATTTCAATCGCGCTCGAAGAAATGGGATTACCGTACGAAGCGCATCTTGTGACACTCAGCGATGCAGACGTGAAAAGCCCCGAATTCCTATCATTGAACCCTAACAACAAGATCCCTGCCATCATTGACCCAAACGGGCCAGACGGCCCTATTGGCCTGTTCGAGAGCGGTGCGATTTTGCTGTACCTTGCTGAAAAATCGGGAAAGTTTTTAGGGAAGACGGCGACCGAAAAGGCGAAAACTACACAATGGCTCATGTTCCAAATGGGCGGGCTTGGCCCGATGCTGGGGCAGATGGGATTTTTCTACAAATTTGCGGGCGCAGACATCGCAGACCCCCGCCCCCGCGAACGTTACCTGAACGAAGCAATTCGCCTTTTGGCTGTTCTGGACGCCCAGCTAGAAGGAAAAGACTGGATCGCGGACGATTTTTCTATTGCCGATATCGCGATTGCACCTTGGATCAATGCGCTTGAATTTTATGGAACCAAAGATCTGGTCGGCTATCACGATCTGAAAAACGTACCCGCCTATGTTGAGCGGTTCTTTGCCCGCCCAGCCGTCCAGAAAGCCAGATCGATCCCAAACCCTAACGGGTAGCTAGGGCAATTGCCCGCTGATCACATAGCGCAGGATCTCAACAACCTGCTGCGGTTCTTGCACCACGGCAAGGGCCGCCGCGTCGACCTCTTTCAGCGCATGTTGGTGATCTGCTCCGTGCATCACAATCAGCGATTTACCCAAAGCGGACGCATAGCCCGCGTCAAACGCCGCGTTCCACTGTTTATATTTGTCACCAAACCGCACAACAACGACATCCGCGTTTTCAATCGCGTGGCGGGTGCGGATCGCGTTTAGTTTCGCGCCTTTGTTATCGTGCCAAAATTTGTCAGGCTCAGCCCCCATAATCGCGACGCCACAGTCATCTGAAGCCGCGTGATCCGTCACCGGTGCAGAAAACGTAACAGCCAGATTCGCCGCCGCTGCGGTGATCTGATCGCGCCAATCCGTATGAATTTCACCCGACAAATAGACATTCAGCATGGCTCTCTTCCTTATCCGCGCAACACGCCACCGGTCGCTTTGGTGACTTTTTCAACGATTTTTGCAGAAACCGCTTCGATATCCGCATCCTTGAGCGTCTTATCTTTGGGCTGCAAACGCACCGTCACCGCAAGCGATTTCTTACCCTCGCCTAGCGCCCCGCCGATGAATTCATCAAAAACGCGGACATCGGTGATCAACGCCTTGTCCGCACCGGACGCTGCGTTCACCAATGTCAGCGCCGCAACATCGGCATCGACGACAAAAGCAAAATCGCGGTCAACGGCTTGCAAATCAGTCGCTGCCAACGCAGGGCGGGTCGCGGATTTGTTTTTCGGTGTTGGAATTTCATCCAGCCAAATCGTAAATCCAACGGCAGGCCCTTTGATATCCATTTCGCGCAAGACTTTGGGATGCAATTCACCAAAGATTGCAAGAACCTTTTTCGGCCCCAGACAAATCTGCCCGTGCCGGCCGGGATGCCACCATTCGCGTGCGCCGCGCAAGATTTGCACCTTGGAAGGGGCACCAACAGCTGCCAAAACGGCCTCTACATCGGCTTTCGCGTCGTAAACATCCACAGGGCGCGACGTGCCATGTACATCCTTTGGCCCAGTCCGCCCGATCAAGATACCTGACACGGCGTTATGCTGTTCGCCCGGTTCGCCACCGTGAAAAGCCGCGCCAACTTCGAACAGGGCCATATCCATAAAACCACGCGCCTGGTTACGGGCGGCTGCACGCAGCAGACCGGGCAACAACGCGGGGCGCATATGGGACATTTCTGAACTGATCGGGTTTTCCAACATCGTCGCATCGTCACCGCCGCCAAACAGCTTCGCGGCCTCGCGGTCGATGAAGGTGTAGGTCACGCATTCATTGTACCCCAGCGCAGCCGCCGTCCGGCGCGCCGTCTGCTGACGCAGCTGCCCATCGGTCAAAATCGGCTTTGGCACGCCGGCCGTCATCCGCGGCAATGGCACGCCCTGCAATTTGGTCAATGACGCAATGCGCGCAACCTCCTCGACCAAATCGGCCTCACCCTGCACATCCGGGCGCCAAGACGGCACGCTAGCCATATTACCTTCAAGCTTGAAACCAAGAGCGGTTAGCGTCTGGCGCTGGGTGCTTTCGGGAATATCCATGCCAACAAGGCTGATCACACGTTTCGCATCCAGTTTATAGGCGCGCGCGGTGTCCGGCACGCTGCCCGCTTGAATAACTTCGGACGCTTCGCCGCCCGCGTGATCAACGATCATGCGCACGGCATGCTCCAAACCTTCGGGTGTGAACGCCGGGTCGACACCGCGTTCAAACCGGTAGCGCGCGTCAGAATTGATCTTGAGCGCGCGCCCCGCATAGGCAATCTGCACCGGGTCCCAATAGGCGCTTTCGACAAAGACATTCACGGTGTCTTCTGTGCAGCCCGTCGCAGCACCGCCCATGATCCCGGCAATGCTTTCAACACCAGTATCATCCGAAATCACCATCTGCCCCGGCTGCAAAGTATAGTCTTTGTCATCCAGCGCGGTGATCACTTCACCACCTGCGGAGCGGTGTACGCGCAGATTACCCGCGACCTTATCCGCGTCAAACACGTGCAGCGGGCGGTTCAGATCATAGGTGAACCAGTTGGTGACATCGACCAAGAAATTAATCGGGCGCAGACCAATGGCACGCAACTGCTGCTGAAGCCACTCTGGGCTTGGGCCATTTTTAACACCTTTGATCAAACGACCATAGAAAACCGGGCAACCATCAAGCGTGTCATCATCAATGGACACATCCAAGTCGGCTTTGAAAGACGCGGCAACAGGATCAACCTCAATCGGTTTCAGCGTGCCCAATCCACGGGCCGCCAGATCGCGCGCAATGCCACGGACACCCAGCGCATCAGGACGGTTCGGCGTAATCGCAATCTCGATCACTGGATCAACCTTGGACGGATCGTTCACAGCCAACCAATCAGCAAAGTTCTCACCCACATCACCCGATGGCAATTCGATGATGCCATTATGTTCGTCTGACAGTTCCAGCTCTTTCTCAGACGCCATCATGCCAAAGCTATCGACACCGCGAATATTGCCAACCTTAATGGTGATATCGAGACCGGGGATATAGGTGCCGGGTTTCGCAAGAACAACGGTGATCCCCTCGCGGGCGTTTGGCGCGCCGCAGACAATCTGCGTTTCGCCTTCATCCGACTGCACCTTGCAGACCTTCAACTTATCCGCATCAGGGTGCTTTTCGGCGTGGGTCACCTTGGCAATCGTAAAATCGCGCAGCTTCGCAGCCGGGTCTTCGATGCCTTCGACCTCAAGCCCAAGGTCAGTCAGCGCGTCAGCAATTTCATCGACGCTCGCGTCGGTTTCAAGGTGGTTTTTCAGCCAGGAGAGGGTGAATTTCATAGGTCCGGTCCTGCGGTTTGCATTGGTTGGATTGGGCTTAGCGGATTACGCGCAAATGGGAAAGGCCGTAGGGTGGGGTTTACCCCACCGCCCCGTCAAAGTTCACGGCCAGCAAGGTCTTCGACCAGTTCAAAGGTCTCAAACACCAGCATCATTTCGGGGTGAAAATCGCCGCCGCGTTTGAAATAAGCTTTGTGTGATTTACGCCAAGCCAACAGCGTATCATCTTCGCCCTCGGCAAGCGCCATTTCTTCGGTGACATCGCAATAGCGGACCTCTTCAACGCCCGTTGTGCGGATCACCAATGCGGGTGTGCCATCCCAATTGGCGGCAATATCGCAGCGCCCCACGACGGGCATCGCATCCGGGTCACCGTCAAAATCTGACAGCGCCGCACAAGTCGCGCGTTTTTTACCCTGACGGACCAGCGCGATCAAATGTTGGCACAGCGCGGGACCATCCCCAAACCGAAACGTCCCCGCACCGGGGTATGTGTCTTGCAGGTCTTCAACGTCATTGGTCATGTGGTTTCCATTCAAAACACAGGGCAGCGCTTGGAACTCGGGGTGGGTGCGAAGCGCCCTCCCCATGGGGGAGGTCCGGGCGCTGCCCGGCAATGCCGGGTAGGATTACAACTCGATACCCGTTTTTTCAGATATTCTTTTCTTTAGATAGCCGACTGCCAATTGCTTCATGATTTCCAGCGTAGCATTGCCGCCAGTTTCAGCCACAGCGTCCTTAGTTTGCTTCCAAATACTATCGGACCGAATGGCGTCCAAAAAATCATGACCAGCATTCGTCATACGATAACTTGACGTAGATACGCGAGTTAAGTGACCTGCATCACGGAGCAACTCCACATGATAGTTCTTCTTTTCAACTTCAGGCGGCATGCTCATGTAATTTCGTACCGGAAATGATCCCTCTGCATCAGCCTCAATCTCAAATAATAGCTGCCGCAGGTATTCATCATCCCGTTTCATTGACTACAGCCCACCATGCAACGTCGGCACTTGCAGCGCACTGAACCCATAGTGGCGCAGCCAGCGCAGGTCTGAATCAAAGAACGCACGCAGATCGGGGATGCCGTATTTCAGCATCGCGATCCGGTCGATCCCGACGCCAAAGGCAAAGCCTTGCCAGAGATCAGGGTCAATCTTCGCGGCTTGCAGCACCTTGGGGTGGACCATGCCGGACCCCAAAACTTCAAGCCAGCCATCGCCTTCGCCAACTTTCAACTGCCCATCAACCCATGAACATTGAATATCCACCTCGGCGGATGGTTCGGTGAACGGGAAATGGGACGCGCGGAAACGGGTTTTCACGCGCGCGCCAAAATAGGCGCTAAAGAATTCCTCGAGCACCCATTTCAAGTTGGCCATGCTAATGTCTTTGTCGATGGCCAGACCTTCGACTTGGTTAAACATCGGCGTGTGTGTTTGGTCATAATCGGCACGGTACACGCGGCCCGGGCAAATAATGCGAATGGGGGCGCCGTTCGCCTCCATACTGCGGATTTGCACGGGGCTGGTATGGGTGCGCAACACATGCGGCGGGCGGTCATCATCCGCGCCGCGGTGTGTATAAAACGTGTCCATTTCGGCGCGCGCGGGGTGGTGGCCGGGAATGTTGAGCGCGTCAAAATTATACCAGTCGGATTCGATCTGCGGCCCTTCGGCAACCGAAAACCCCATATCGGCAAAAATCGCGCTGACCTCTTCTGTGACCTGACTGATCGGGTGGATTGATCCCGCGCGGCGGTCACGTGATGGCAATGTCACATCCAACCATTCGCTGCGCAGGCGTTCATCCAGCGCCGCATCTGCAAGCGCGGCTTTCTTTGCGGCCAATGCGCTGTTGATTTCATCTTTCAACGCATTCAACGCCGGGCCTGCGATTTGGCGTTCCTCTGGTGTCATTTTACCCAGCGAACGCATTTGCAGGCTGATCTCACCTTTTTTGCCAACAGCCTGCACACGCAGGTCTTCGATTGCGGCCTCATCGGCGGCATCCGCAATCAGGGAAAGGTATTTTGATTTCAGATCGTCCATGGCGCGCCTCTTGCAACTGTCCACGCGGTGCTAGCGAACTGAGGGCTTAGTTGCAAGCATATGCGCGACTAGCAAGGGTTACCCCGGTGCAATTTTGGCGATCTCTGACCGGAAATATGCAAGAGATACCGTGGCGCGATTTCCCGCGATCCCGTGGTATTTTGACTGCCCCGATGTCGTTGGCAGCCCCGCCCAAATCGCAGCAAGGTTGTTCATAAACCGCTGCTGACTGATTTGCCCGGCCCGAAACGCGGGCAGCCCCGCATCAGCCAAGAGCACATCCGCGAGCCGATCCTGCATCGCAGGGCTGAACCGATCGCTTTGACGCGCACCCGTTTGTTCAACCACGCGGGCCAGCGTATCTGGAATAAACTGGTAGCGCCCAATGGCATGCGGCTGACCTGGGGTTGCCGCGATCCATGCAAAGATTTCACCAATAGTCATCTGTGTTGGGGGTTTATCAGGCTTGATCGCGGCGCCATGTTGCACCGCATCATACCCGGCAAAAGGCGATTCCGCGCGCCCAATAATTGCGCGCACATGAGCCGCCACATCAGGGTTCGCATCAAGTGGCGCACTTTGCCTAAGCATGGCAGGGAACGGTGCGAATAGACTGCCCTCAGCATTGCCTGCAAATAGACTCGCCCCGGTCGATGTTATTTCGACCGCATCCGCGGATCGTGAAAGCAACCCTTGCGCCTGCCCGAAAGCGCCATCACCAACAAGCGACCCGGTTTCCGCCCGGCAGATCGCCGGCCAGATCAGCATCGCACAGCACAATGTTAGCCGCAGTATCACCATGGCCCGCAGCATCGCGCAAATTCGTTTCGTTTTCGTTGCCAAAAACGAGAAAGGCCGCATTGGTTTCCCAATACGGCCCAAATTCAGATTTCTTACTGCTTAGGCTGCCAGTGCATCCTTGGCTTTGCCGACGATTGTCGCAAATGCCTCAGGTTCGTTCACAGCAAGGTCAGCCAGAACCTTACGGTCGACTTCGATGCCAGCCAATGTCAGGCCGTTGATGAACTTGGAATAGTTCAGTGTTTCGTCAACTGAACGCACACCTGCGTTGATCCGCTGAATCCACAAAGCGCGGAAGTTGCGCTTGCGATTATGACGGTCGCGGGTTGCATATTGGTTGGCTTTGTCGACGGCCTGTTTGGCGACTTTAAAAGTCTTTGACCGGCGATCATAATAACCTTTGGCAGCGTCGAGAACTTTTTTGTGACGACGATGTGTGACTGTTCCGCCTTTAACGCGCATATCCTAATTCCCTCTAATTAACGTGCGTAAGGCATCATTGATTTAACGATACCTTCGTCAGCTTTGCACAAAGTGGTTGTGCCACGTGCGTTACGAAGGAATTTGTTCGAGCGTTTGATCATGCCATGTTGCTTACCCGCTTGGGCAGCTACGACACGGCCAGAAGCCGTCGTTTTGAACCGCTTTTTGCAGCTCGATTTTGTTTTCATCTTCGGCATTTCCGTCTCCTCTTTGGGTCGGTAGAAAACGCGACTCGGCATGCCATGTCGGCCGGACGCGCGGGTTTCAGACGCGCCATATATGACGCATCCGAACAATTGGCAAGTGGATTAGAGCAGATAGCGTCCGATCACATCGACAAATATCTCATCAATCACGCCGACAGCGTAGACTCCCGGATTTTCTTGCATCGCATAGGCGATACTCACACCGCCCAGCACGCCGAATGCAATCGCGACACGCGGGAAACGACGATCCGAGAACGCAGCAATCAAGGCCGGAATCGCGAAGGCACAGCACAGCACACCCACCACAAAGATCAGGTCATAATCCATATCTACGTTCCCGTTACGCGACTTTTCGGTAACTTAGTCCGCTTCTGCAGGGAAAATCAAACGTTCATCGCAGGGGGCGACGCGCAAAATGTTGGTTGAACCCGGCGTGTTGAACGGCACACCCGCAGTAATGACGACCATATCATCTTTGGTCGCAAGGTTTTGACCAACAGCCGCGCGGACCGCCGCAATCACCGCATCCTTAAAGCGATCAACCGGGCCAGTGACCACACAGTTTGTTCCCCAAGACAGGCAAAGGCGACGCGCCGTATCGACATGGCTGGTCATGGCAATGATCGGCACGCGCGGACGTTCGCGCGAGACAAGCAAAGCAGTCGTGCCGGATTGTGAGAAGCAGCAGATTGCTTTGACATCGGTCGTTTCCGCAATCTCGCGCGCCGCAGACACAATACCGTTCGCAACGGTTTTGCCGTCAGCGTGGCGAGATGCCTCGATGATGTCGGTGTAGGTTGGGTCGGTTTCGACTTCGCCTGCGACATTATTCATCGTGGTAACTGCTTCGATCGGATAATCACCCGCTGCTGATTCAGCAGATAGCATAATCGCATCTGCGCCTTCATAAATCGCAGTCGCAACATCAGATACTTCGGCGCGAGTCGGCATTGGTGAATCGATCATCGATTCCAACATCTGGGTCGCAACGATCACCGGTTTGGCGGCCGCGCGTGATTTTCGGATCAATTGCTTTTGAATTGGCGGCACCGCGTGCACGGGCAGTTCAACACCTAGATCGCCACGCGCAACCATGATACCATCGCTGACTTTTAGAATTTCATCAAACGATTTCACCGCGTTTGGCTTTTCAATCTTAGACAAAATCGCTGCGCGGCCTTTCGCCAAGGCACGGGCTTGTTCAACATCGGCGGGGCGCTGCACGAACGACAGGGCCAACCAATCGACACCCAATTCGCACACGAATTCGAGGTCTTTAAGATCTTTTTCAGACAGCGCGGCCAATGGCAGGGTCACGTCTGGCACGTTCACACCTTTACGGTTCGAAATTGCCCCACCGACGATGACTTCACAATCTGCAAAAGTTGCGCCGCAGTCTTTGACACGCAGCTTGATTTTGCCATCATTCACCAACAGATGCGCGCCCGGCTCAAGCGCGTCAAAAATTTCTTTATGTGGCAGCTTCACGCGATTGACGTCGCCTTCGGCATCATCAAGGTCGAGCCGGAATGACGCACCAACAACCAGTTCTTCTTCGCCGTTAGCAAAGACACCAACACGCAGTTTCGGCCCCTGCAAGTCAGCCAGAATTGAAATCGGGCTGTCCAAGTCTTTTTCAACTTGGCGAATAATCTCATGACGCGCACGAATTTCGGCATGGTCGCCATGTGACATATTCAAACGAAAAACATCAGCGCCTGCTTCGTGCAACGCACGGATCATTTCGTAATCATTGGAGGCAGGGCCAAGTGTGGCGACGATCTTTACGTTACGGTGGCGTCTCATGATAATTCCTTCGTGCGTCTACTGCCGTTAGCGATAACACCCGGCTTTGCGCCCTTATTGCGCAATTCTATCTCTATCACAACTAGCCTACTACGCGTGACACCGGAATGACATCAAACATGTCACACGCGCCCTTTTTAAAGGCTGCCTTTGCAGCTAGGTTAAGACAACAACGGAGGACACCATGGACGACCAAACCCGGATCGAAATCGAAGCCGCAGCATTTCGGCGCCTGCAACATCATTTGATGCAAGATCGGCCTGATGCGCAAAACATTGATATGATGAACCTTGCCGGATTTTGCCGGAATTGCCTGTCACGCTGGTACCAAGAAGCGGCAAATGAACGCGGCATCGAGATGGACAAAGACGCGGGACGCGAAGCGTTCTATGGAATGCCGTTTGCGGAATGGAAAGCAAAACACCAGACCGAAGCAAGCCCCGAGGCGCAAGAGGCATTCAAGGCATCGCACGGGTAATCAAAGCGCAAGAAGCCCGGCGGCGAAACTAGCGCCGGGCAATGATCGCTAACGCAAAGATTATCAAAAGGTGAAACTGGCTTCTAGCACGAGACCCAAAAGACCGTAATCCTCTTCATCGTTACGAACCGATTGATATTGCTGGGCCTCAATACCCAAATCCAACCCCAAAGTCCCAGCTGACATATCTTTTTCCCAGCTCACACCCGTGCCAAGTTCAGTTATGGCAATTTGGTGCGGGTGATCTTCGACAGCTTCATCGCCGAACACGACCGATGAACGCACGCCGCCGTAGATACCAAAGCCGGAACCCAGCGCGCTGGTAAGTTTCGCGGCGACAACAGGGCCAACCGCCCCTTCCCATCGACCATCAGGCGCATCCATTTCCAGATATCGAATACCGGCGCTGAATTCAGCGTCGATCGTCTCGCTAAGGGCAAACTGGGACACAAACTCTAGATCCTTGGTTTCAATATCCAACGTATCTGAGGCACTGTCGTCATCGACCCCGGAAAACTGAAACGCGCGCAAGCGCACACCAGATGTTTGTGAAAAACTGTATCCAACCGTGGCCCGGTACCCCGCTGAAAACGCATCTTGGCTATCATCGCCGTCAGTGTCGCTCCATTGAAATTGAAGCACCTCAACGCCGCCGTAAAAATCACCGGCACCCTGTGCAAGTGCCGACGTCGCCGTGCATGCGGCCACACATGCCGCAAGAATTTCGTTCGAAAATTTCATCTGTTCTTCTCCGTTTAAACCAAAGCAGTAGTCGCTTTGGATACGAACGGTTGGGACCGCAGAAATAATCCCGCTAAGATGAAATTTCTTTTGGGGGCGCCGCCATTTCTTGCGGCGACGCCTTAGATCGCGACCTTGCGGCTTTCTTCCAGGTAAATCTCGCGCAGACGAGCTGCGATTGAACCCGGTGTGCCTGTACCGATTTTAGCGCCGTCGATTTCAACCACAGGCATGACAAATGTGCTGGCCGAGGTGATAAACGCCTCATCGGCTTCTTGCGCCTCGGCAATGGTAAAGCTGCGCTCTTCGACTTGCATTTGGGCTTCGCGTGCAAAACGCAAAACAGCGGCGCGGGTAATGCCGTGCAGGATTTCATTGCCAAGGTTGCGAGTAATGATCGTATTACCTTTGACAATATAGGCATTGTTTGACGTGCCTTCGGTCACGGCGCCGTCTTCGACCATCCATGCATCATCTGCACCTGCGGCCTTGGCCATCATCTTGCCCATAGATGGGTAAAGCAGTTGCACAGTCTTAATATCACGACGCGCCCAACGCTGATCTTCGATTGAGATTACCTTGATACCTTTTTGCGCGACAGGATTATCGGCAAGGCCGGGTTTGTTTTGGGTAAACAGAACAACCGTTGGCGTTGTCGTTTCCGGATCAGGGAATGCAAAGTCACGGTCATCAGGCGCACCACGTGTGATTTGCAGATAGATCATGCCCTCTTCAATGCCGTTCAAACGCACCAATTCACGGTGCACCTCAAGCAAATCGGGCAGCACAGTCGGGTGCGGCATGTCCAGTTCGTCCAAGGACCGTTCTAGCCGTTTCGCGTGACCGTCAAAATCGATCAGCTTACCGTCTAGAACTGATGTCACCTCGTAAACGCCATCGGCCATCAAAAACCCACGATCAAAGATCGAAATCTTGGCTTCGTTTTCAGGTAGGTAGTCGCCGTTGACGTATACTGTGCGCATGGTCATCCCCATAATGCGGCGGCAGGTGCATGCACGCCATTGTCATCAAATTGCAGTGGTTGGTCACGGTCTTCGGCCAATAACAGCGGCCCGTCAAGGTCCGTAAATGCCACACCCTGCGCCAAGATGGTCGCAGGGGCCATCGCAAGCGACGATCCGACCATGCAGCCAACCATCACGCCGTAACCTTCGGCGATGGCTTGCTGCTTCAGCGCAAGCGCCTCAGTCAGCCCACCGGTCTTATCAAGCTTGATATTCACCATGTCATATTTGCCCTTCAAGCTCGGCAGGCTTGCGCGATCATGACAGCTTTCATCGGCGCAAACAGGCAAAGGGCGCGCGATTTCAGCAAGCATATCATCAGCGCCAGCAGGGAGCGGCTGCTCAACCATCTGCACCCCAAGGCGGATCAAATGTGGGGCAAGTTCGGCATAAACATCCGCCGTCCAGCCTTCGTTGGCGTCCACGATAATCTGCGAATCTGGCGCACCGCGGCGCACGGCCTCTAGCCGGGCCATATCGTCTGGGGTGCCAAGTTTGATTTTCAGCAACGGGCGGAACGCGTTTTTCGCGGCCTGCATCTGCATTGCGTCCGGCGCATCCAATGACAGGGTGAACGCCGTGATCTCGGGTTTGGGCGCCGGCAAATCCAACAAATCCCACACGCGTTTACCCGCACGTTTCGCTGCGTGATCCCAAAGCGCACAATCAAGCGCATTGCGCGCTGCCCCGGCGGGCAATGCATTGGGCAAATCGCCCCACGTCCCGTCAAAGTCAGCGATCTGCGTGGTGACGCTATCAAGCGTTTCGCCGTAGCGGGCATAGGGCACGCATTCGCCCCAGCCAGTGACACCGTCACCCTGTGCAGTGACGGTCAGAACTTCGGCCTGCGTGCGCGAGCCGCGACTGATCGTAAACACCTGCGCCAGTTGGAACACGTCGCGTGTCACATCGAACTTCATCACGATACCCTTTTTATACGCGCACCCCGCAAGGCACGATCAAATTTACGAAATCTGATCTTATAGCGCCGCAAGCGCATCGACCAGACGGCCAGCGCCTTGGCGATATGTATCAACTGCTGGCAGCCCCATGCGGGATTCGACTTCGGCAAGATATGCCTCGGCCTCGGCCTCTGACAAATGCTGGGTGTTCACGGAAACCCCAATCACTTGACAATCGGGGTTCGCAATACGTGCCAGCGGAAGTGCAGTGTCGCGCAATTTTTCAAGACTTTGCAAAGCATATCCCGGCAGGCCGCGCATATGGGTGCGGGTAGGTTCATGCGCCAACACAAGCGCATCTGGCTGACCACCGTGGATCAGCGCCATAGTCACGCCAGAATAGGACACGTGGAACAGGCTGCCCTGCCCCTCAATGTGATCCCAATGATCTTCGTCATTGTCCGGGGTTAGGTATTCGACCGCACCCGCCATGAAATCGGCGATCACAGCGTCAAGCGGCACGCCACCCCCGGTGATCAAAATCCCTGTTTGGCCAGTCGGGCGGAACGTGGATTTCATACCGCGTTTTTGCATCTCAGCATCCATCGCAAGCCCGGTATACATTTTACCAACCGAACAGTCGGTCCCCACAGCAAGACAACGTTTTCCGGTCCGCTTGACGCCATTGGCGATGGGATACGCGACAGAGGGAATTCGCACATCAAACAGTGTACGACCATTGACGCGGGCAGCGGCCATAAGATCATTTTCATCGCGCAGCAAATTGTGCAGCCCTGACGCGATGTCGAACCCCATTTGCAGCGCCTCGATCAAGACCTCTTTCCACGCGTCGGAAATCACACCCCCGCGATTGGCGACCCCGATAACAAGGGTTTTTGCACCAGCCTCTTTCGCTTGGGCAAGCGTCATATCGGCAATACCGACATCCGCGCCACAACCTGGCATGCGAATTTGGCCAACGGCGTTATCGGGGCGCCAATCTTTGATCCCCTGCGCGACCTTCGCGGCAAGCTGATCAGGCGCATCGCCAAGAAACAAAAGATATGGGGTCTGGATCATGGGACTACTCCGAATGCAGGGGAAACTCTTTCTTGACGATTACAGCGCAAATCACGGGAATTCTTTGCTATCTCACACCCCAATACGCTAATAGGCGCAAAAATATCGCGCAAAGTCGCAATAATTCGAACAATCTTGCACCCAAAACGTAGGGTGGATCTTGATCCACCAGCGCACAAAAAAACCCGGGCGCGAACGCCCGGGTTATGCTCACTTAACAAAGGTTAAGTATTAGCCTTTTGAGAACTCAGGGTAGGCTTCCATTCCCAACTCGGACACGTCCAAACCGTTGATTTCAGCTTCTTCAGAAACCCGGATACCGACGGTTGCTTTCAGGATGAACCAGACAACAGCCGATGCAACGATGGTCGCAAGACCGATCACAACGATACCGAACAACTGGTCACCGATAGTTGCAGTGCCCGTAAGAACAACAGCCAGCGTACCCCAGATACCGCAAACAAGGTGAACAGGGATCGCACCAACAACGTCATCGATCTTGAACTTGTCAAGAAGTGGTACAGTAACGACAACCAAGACGCCGCCGATCATACCAATGATCGTAGACAGACCCAAAGACGGTGCCAAAGGCTCCGCGGTGATAGACACCAGACCAGCAAGTGCGCCGTTCAGAACCATTGTCAGGTCGGCCTTTTTGTACAAAATCTGTGTCAACAGCAGCGCAGCAACGGCACCACCAGCAGCAGCCGCGTTGGTGTTCGAGAAGATGCGCGAAACATCTGCAACGTCGCCAACAGAACCCATAGCAAGCTGTGAACCACCGTTAAAGCCGAACCAACCCATCCACAGGATAAATGTACCCAATGTGGCCAATGGCAGGTTTGAACCGGGGAAAGGTGTTACCTTACCATCTTTGTATTTGCCCAAACGTGGTCCAAGAATGATCGCACCAGTCAACGCAGCCCAGCCACCGACAGAGTGAACGATTGTCGAACCAGCAAAGTCAGAGAAGCCAGCTTGGCCAACAAAACCGCCGCCCCACGTCCAAGACGCAGTGATTGGGTAGATGATTGCAGTCAAAATAACCGTAAAGATCAAGAACGGCCACAGTTTGATACGCTCAGCAACAGTACCAGAAACGATCGATGCGGTTGCCGCACAGAACATCAGCTGGAAGAAGAAGTCAGAACCGGTTGACGCATAGCTATAGTCGTCAGCGCCTTCAGCGGTCACGCCAACAGCTTCCAGAACACCTGGACCAAAGAGGCCAGATAGATAACCCATGACAACTGTGCCCGTCTCGCCATCGACTTCTACATTTTCTTTCAAGCTGTAGATCGCCCAAGAGATTGAATCGGTATCGACCACACCACCGGCAAAGAAATTCGTACTAAGCGGGTACATCAGGTTGTAGCCAATGAGATAATAGAAGATTGAAGCCAAACCAAACAGCGCGACGTTTTTAGTCAGCTGGGTGGTCACGTTCTTAGAGCGCACAAGACCGGCTTCCAACATGGAAAAGCCCGCAGCCATAAAGAACACAAGAAAGCCGCCGATCAAGAACAGCAGCGAGTTAAAGATAAAGACGGAATCCGTTGGCACAGCGACAGCCACTTCGGCGTCCTGTGCAAAAGCCACCAACGGCATCGCAGTCGCGAGCGCTGTGGCTGGAATAAGGTTTGAGAGTTTCATTAGTGTCTGTCCCTTGTTTTTTGGGCGCGCTTAAAGCGCGTCGTCGTTTGTCTCGCCTGTCCGCACGCGAACGGCGCTTTCAACGTCGAGAACGAAAATCTTGCCGTCGCCGATTTTTTCGGTTTTAGCGGTGGATGCGATGGTGGAAACCACCTGCTCGGCCATCGACGCAGGCACGACGACTTCGAGCTTGACCTTTGGCACGAAATTCACGGCGTATTCAGCGCCGCGGTAAATTTCTGTGTGGCCGGATTGCGAGCCGAAGCCCTTGATTTCTGACACCATCATGCCACGTACACCCACGGTGGTCAGCGCCTCGCGGACCTCCTCGAGTTTAAACGGCTTGATTGTTGCAATGATGAGTTTCACGTTCGTCCCCTTGCAATATTTAAATGCACGCCGCTTTTGCAGCGACGGCTTGCAAGGGGACAAAAACCGCGTGCGCCCCATCCGAGCAAGGTTTCCGAGGTGTTAAACTGCCCACAAAGCGGCCACAGTTGCACAATTTTTGCACAATTTACCACAACAGCCCACTTATTGGGCGCTATAAAAACTCTTAAACCGCGACTCATCACGCTCTACATTTGTAAAAATCGGCGTTATGGTTGTAAAAAACCTGATAAATAATCAATCGAGCAGACAATGACTGGAAACGGCAATAAACGGACACCTTTGGTGGCCGACAAGCGCTACCCGGCGAAAACAACGCCCAAAAAGAAGCCCGCGTCGAAGAAAAAGCCTGCTGCGAAACCTAGCACCCGCCGTCAGGCGACGCCAAAGCAGCGTAAGCCACGCGGGCTATTGGGCTGGATTCTGCTGCCATTCCGCTGGGCCTTGCGCATCATTTGGGCTGTTAGCTGGCGGCTTGGTCTTGTTGTTGGGCTGATCATCGCCGGATTTTCATTCTATTTCGCGGCTCAGATGCCCCCAGTCGAAGAACTCATTGACGGGCGGACACGCGGTTCGGTCACAATGACCGACTTTCGCGGCGAGGTCTTTGCTTGGCGCGGCGACCAATTTGGCGGCATGGTTACAGTTGATAGCGTCTCGGACCATCTTACCAATGCGGTGATCGCCACTGAGGATAAGCGCTTCTATCGCCACTTTGGCATTTCCCCGCGCGGGATCGCATCCGCTGTCCGGATCAACCTGCGCGAAGGGCGTGGGCCACTGTCTGGCCACGGCGGGTCCACGATCACGCAGCAAACCGCCAAACTGCTTTGTCTGGGCGTGCCATTTGATCCGACCCGTTGGGAATCGGAATCCGACTATGAAAACGACTGTCGCCGGGGATCGCTTTGGCGCAAAGCCCGCGAGGCGGTGTATTCTGTCGGCATGGAGATCGCCTATACCAAGGATGAAATCCTGTCCATTTACCTGAACCGCGCCTACCTGGGTGCAGGTGCACGCGGTTTTGAGGCCGCAGCGCAGCGCTACTTTGGCATTCCGGCAAGAGCGTTAGACCCCGCGCAATCAGCGATGTTGGCCGGCTTGCTTACCGCGCCATCGACCTTGGCACCCACAAGCAACTTGCAGCGTTCCCAGAACCGGGCTGCCGTCGTCGTCGGCCTAATGGAGGACCAAGGCTATCTAACGGCGGCCCAGGCCAATGATGCACGCGCCACCCCTGCGACCCTGTCGGAAACCGCGCGCGCAAATGCCGCCACATTCTTTGCTGATTGGATCATGCGCAGCGGGCCAGAATCATTCACCCGCAACACCACCGAAGACGTGCATATCCGCACCACATTAGACCCGGAAATCCAAGCCGCCGCCGAAGAAGCGATGATCAGCGTGTTCGAGGAACGGGTCAGCGCCGATTCTACAGCGCAAGCCGCGATTGTCGTTATGTCGGCAGACGGCGCGGTCCGTGCGATGGTTGGCGGGCGCAACATTGGCGAAACAGGCGCGTTCAACCGCGCGACCCAAGCCAACCGGCAGACTGGGTCTTCGTTCAAGCCGTTCATCTTTGCTGCTGCGCTTGATCTTGGCATATCGCCTTACACCATGATTGATGATGCCCGCACATGTTGGAGCAGGCGCGGCGCAGGCGATTGGTGCCCCGAAAACTATGACCGCGAATTCAAAGGGCCAATCACACTTATCCAGTCCCTCGCCGAAAGCCGCAACATCCCCGCGATTATTCTATCCGAAGACGTAGGGCGCGAATTGGTACGCAACGTCGCCAACGGCTTTGGACTAAACGGAGACTTGGCCGCTGGCCCCGCTTTGGCGTTGGGTGTTTCGGAAAGTACCTTGCTGGATATGACGGGTGCCTATGCAGGTATCTTGAACGGTGGGTCGCAAGTAACACCCTATGGTTTGGTTGATTTGCGCATTCGTGGCGACAATGAATCGCTGATGGATTCGCAAGGGTCCGGCATCGGCGAACGCATCATCAGCCAAAATGCCGCACGTCAATTGACGTGGATGATGACCAAAGTTGTCCAAGAAGGCACCGGAGGCCGCGCGCGGATTGATGGTTGGGAAATCGCGGGCAAAACAGGCACGACCCAAGGGGCACGTGACGCCTGGTTTATCGGGTTTACCGGCGATTATGTCACCGGGGTTTGGATGGGTAATGATGACAACCGCCCCCTGACAGGCGTCACAGGCGGCGGCCTGCCCGCAACGATTTGGCGCGAAACAATGACCCGTGTGCTGGCCGACAAAACACCGACGCCGCTGCCGGTAATTGTGCCGGAGCGCCCTTTCGATTCAGGTCTCTTGCATAGCGAAGGCGGTGAGGTGCTTGATCAGGATATCTTGAACCTGCTTGATTCGATTATCGGCGACTAATATTCGCCTTCTTCGCAGCGCGAATAGCGAAACGCATAGCCGTTCCATATCATAATGATGCCGGCCTGTTCGGCGTCATTCATTACGATGGCACGTTCCGACCATGTTTGCCCCTCGCCCGAGCATTCCATCTGAAAAATGGTTGCGTCCATATCGTTGATATCAACAGGATTGGTCATACGGCATTGCATTTCAACGCCATGGAAAATCCCGTCTTTGATTTCAAGCGACCCACCATCAACGCCAACTAACGCGCATTCCGAATGGGCTGTCTGTTTATAGACACCGTCAAACGGGTCGGCAAAGGCAAGATTGGGGACAAGCAGAGCAAAAGCAATTTTAGGCAGATATGTCATAACGCCGAGGCTAGCGGGAATGAGCCAAGATGATCAATCTATTAAATGAATGATTGCGCATAAATTCAAAGGTGTAGATTGAAGGTTAACACCCTTGTGTTTTGCTATAGGTTGCGCAAAATATGCGCAGGTAAGGAAAATTTCACGCATGCCCGACAACGCCAAAGGTCTGTCCCAACTACGCGCTGCCAGACAGTCTAGCCGCGCGCTCTATTGGGCCGTCGCAATTTTCAGCTTTTTTGTGAACCTGCTGATGCTGACCGGGCCGCTTTATATGTTGAACGTCTATGACCGCGTGCTGAGCTCGCGTTCGTTTGAAACGTTAATCGCACTCTCGGCTCTCGTTGGGTTTCTATACGGGATGATGGGCACTTTGGATTATGTCCGTGGCCGGATCATGGCCCGCGTGGGCGCGCAGTTTCAAACGCAGCTAGACCGTCCTGTCTTTGCCGCCGTAATGCAAGCCACAACGCTTGCCCGCGCCCCGCGTGAAGCGGCCACCGGATTGCGTGATCTCGAAGCCATCCAGCGCATGATCACGTCTCCGGCGCTGATGTCGGCGTTTGATCTGCCTTGGGCCCCTTTGTTTTTCTTGGGCATCTTTATCTTTCACCCGTTGATGGGGGGGCTTGCGGTCATCGGGGCCGTTGTTTTGATTGCGGTCGCGTTGATGAACCAATTCAGCAGCCGCAAGCCGTTAAGCAAATCGCAGGCCGCACGGTTTGCGGCTGACCAAATGGGAAGCCAAATTCGTCAAGAAAGCGAAATGGTCCATTCACTAGGGATGCGTGATGCTGCCTTTGGACGCTGGCAACGCGCACGCGGAAAATCGCTAGAGGCAACCATTTCAGCCGCAGATACGTCGGGTACATTCACTGCACTGACCAAAACGTTCCGGCTTTTCTTGCAATCGGCAATGCTGGGTCTTGGCGCCTATCTTGTGTTGAACAACCAACTGTCGCCCGGCGCGATGATTGCTGGATCGATCCTATTGGGTCGCGGGCTTGCACCGATTGAATCGATTGTCGGTCATTGGGCGGTTTTCCAAAGCGGACGCGAAGGCTGGCGCAATCTGTCGGTATTGCTTAGCGCGGTTCCCGCCGACACCGTGCACACCACATTGCCAAAGCCAAACGCGCATTTGCGCGTGGAACAAGTGACTGTGGTCCCGCCCGGGGAAACCCTGCCTGCGTTGCGCGCCATGAGCTTTGAAGTCAAACCCGGCCAAGCCGTTGGGGTAATCGGCACCTCTGGCGCAGGGAAATCCACACTAGCGCGGGTGCTGACGGGCGTGTGGCAACCTGCGGGCGGCAAGGTTCGTTTGGATGGGGCCGCACTTGATCAGTATGATCCTGACACCTTGGGGCAATATATTGGATATCTGCCGCAGCGCGTGCAATTGTTCGACGGCACAATCAAAGAAAACATCGCCCGGATGGCGTTGCAGCCGGATGACGCTGCCGTGGTCAAAGCCGCGCAAAAATCCGCAGCACATGATATGATCCTGCGGTTACCCGACGGCTACGACACTCGCGTGACCGCCACCGGGGGCCGGTTGTCAGGCGGGCAAATTCAGCGGATCGGCTTGGCGCGCGCGCTTTACGGTGATCCCGTTATGCTGGTCTTGGATGAACCCAATTCGAACCTTGATAACGAAGGATCAGTTGCGCTGAACCGCGCGATCAAGACGCTCAAGTCCGAAGGGGCGATTGTGTTTATCATGGCGCACCGGCCCGCCGCGATCCAAGAATGCGACACAATCTTGGTAATTGAAAAAGGCACACGCCGTGCGTTCGGCCCCAAGGATGTAGTAATGGCCGAGATGGTCAAAAATCACGGCGACATTCAACGTGCAAGCGGCAAATCCGGGGGTGTCACATGACCGATCAAACCCAACATAACTGGTCTACAAAACGGCTGCTTTGGGCGGGTATATTAACCTTGACTGTTCTTGTGGGCGGGTTCGGGACATGGGCCGTACTAGCGCAAATCACCGGTGCGGTCGTCACCAGCGGCCAGATCGAAGTCGACCGCAATCGCCAAGTTGTGCAGCACCCGGACGGCGGCGTGGTCTCTGAAATTCTGGTGGTTGAAGGCGACACTGTAGCGGCTGGCGATCTACTTGTCCGGCTTGACGCGGCTGTGCTGCAATCAGAACGCGCTGTTGTTGAAGGACAGCTGTTCGAAATTCTCGCTCGGCGCGCACGGCTCGAGGCGGAACGCGACGGAACAGATACGCTGACGTTTGACGCGACCTTGACCGATGCAGGCACGGCTGAAGCAGCCGAGTTGATTGCAGGGCAAAACCGGCTTTTTGCGGCCCGTCGTGAATCGAACCAAAGCGCGGTTGAGCAGCTACACCAGCAAAGCGCCCAAATAGCGAGCCAAATCGACGGCATCACCGCACAGCAAACCGCCCTATCCACCCAACGCACCTTGATCGCGCAAGAACTGGCCGATCAGCAAACGCTGCTTGATCGCGGGCTTGCGCAGGCTAGCCGGGTTTTATCGCTACAACGCGAAGAGGCCAGCCTGCTTGGCACGATGGGGGATCTGTCGGCACAAGCCGCACAAGCTGCAGAACGCGCCACCGAAATTGACCTGCAAATTCTGGCGCTCTCAACCACGCGGCGCGAAGAGGCGATCACCCGCCTGCGCGACCTGCAATACAACCAGCTAGAACTGGCCGAACGGCGCCGTACATTGATCCGGCAACTGGACCGCCTAGATATCCGCGCGCCCGTGTCTGGGGTCGTCTACGGCATGCAGGTCTTTGCCGAACAATCCGTCATCCGCGCGGCTGATCCTGTGCTTTTTTTGATACCACAAGACCGTCCGCTGGTGATTGCGACCCAAGTAAACGTGCAAGATGTCGATCAGATTTATGTGGGCCAAGAAGTCACGCTGCGCTTTTCTGCCTTTGATCGCAGCCGCACTCCTGAACTTTTTGGGACAGTCACCCAAGTCTCAGCCGATGCATTTCAAAACGAAAATTCGGGGCTGTCGTTCTATCGCGCTGAGGTGCAATTGAACGAAGGTGAAATCGCCCGGCTGCCCGCAGATATGACGCTGATCCCCGGCATGCCCGTCGAAGCATTCATTCGGACTGCGGACCGTAGCCCAATGGGATACCTGCTTAAGCCGCTTGCAGATTATTTTGCCAAAGCATTCCGCGAGACGTGATTGCACGCGGCCTGATTGCCCGCTAGCGTCCGACAAAATGACAGGAGATTCCCATGAGCGCGATTGAAACAAAACTGGCCGAACTGGGTGTGACCCTGCCTGACGCACCCGCTCCCGCCGCCAACTATGTGCCCTATGTTATTGTTGGCGATATGGTTTACGTGTCTGGCCAGATTTCGTCCTCAGCGGACGGGCTGATCACCGGCAAGCTGGGCGCTGATGTAAGCGTCGAAGCGGGCGCAGACGCCGCCAAAGCCTGTGCAATTAGCCTTTTGGCGCAACTCAAGGCCGCTTGTGACGGCGACATCGATCGGCTTGTGCGCGTTGTAAAACTGGTAGGTTTTGTCAATTCTACGGCCGATTTCATCGACCAACCCAAGGTAATTAACGGCGCATCTGACTTTATGGTTGCTGCCCTTGGCGATGCGGGCCGCCATGCCCGGTCTGCCGTCAGCGCAGCCAGCCTGCCGCTGGGGGTCACGGTTGAAATCGAAGCGATCTTTCAAATCAAATGACGCTGCCCGCATCTTTCTTTGCCCGCCCGATCACCCACCGCGCCTTGCATGACCGTGCAAAGGGCTGCGTTGAAAACAGCCTTGCGTCGATACAGGCCGCCGTCGATGCAGGCTATGGCATCGAAATTGACGTGCAGCTATCGCGCGATGGGCACGCCGTTGTGTTTCACGACGACCTGCTTGATCGGCTAACCGCGCAAACCGGTCCCGTGAAAGCACGCAATCTTGCGGAATTGGTGCAGATTCCCCTGACGGATGACGCTGGCACAATTCCGACATTGCCAGAGGTTCTGACCACCGTGAACGGGCAAGTCCCGCTTCTGATCGAAATTAAAGACCAAGACGGCGCGATGGGTCCGAACATCGGTCAGTTGGAAAAAGCCACCGCCGATGCGCTTGCCAACTACAGTGGTGACGTTGCGGTGATGTCGTTCAACCCGCATAGCGTGGCCGCGATGGCGCAGCTTGCCCCGCAAATCCCGCGCGGGATCACGACCTCAAGCTACCTGCCCGAATTTTGGCCCGAGGTTCCCAGCGATAGACGTGATGAATTGCGCGAAATCCCAGATTACGCCCGCACCGGGGCCTGCTTTATCAGTCACGAGGCCGATGACCTAGACCGCCCACGCGTGGCCGCGCTCAAATCGCAGGGCGCGCGCGTGCTGTGTTGGACCATCCGATCGCCCGAGGCAGAAGCAAAGGCGCGCGCAGTCGCGGAAAATGTGACCTTTGAAGGGTACCGCGCTTGACGCGGACCCGCGCAATCCCAAATCTATGGGCATGACCAACACCCCGATCGAAATCGCAGCGCACCCCAGCCTTGCCGGTATTGACGCCGCACAATGGGATGCCTGCGCCTGCCCCGAAGACGCCGTGGGGCGGCCCGTTGACCCGTTCACCACCTATCGGTTTTTGCGCGCAATTGAGGATAGCGGATCAGTGGACGCGGGCAGCGGTTGGCGGCCGCGTTATCTGACAGCGCATAAAGACGGGCAGATGATCGCCGCCGCCCCGCTGTATGCCAAAGGCCACAGTCAGGGCGAATACATCTTTGATCATAATTGGGCGCAGGCCTATGAAAACGCGGGCGGGCGATATTACCCGAAACTACAGATCGCCGTCCCCTTCACACCCGCGACGGGTCGCCGCTTTTTAACCCGTCCGGGGTTTGAAACCGTCGGCATGTCGGCCCTGATCCAAGGGGCTATCCAAATTGCGGCCGACAATGAACTGTCTTCACTACACGCCACGTTCTGCACCGAGGCCGAGGCCATCGCAGGCGCTGAAATGGGGTTGCAAACGCGCATAGGCCAGCAATTTCACTGGGTAAATGACGACTATGCAGACTTCGACGCATTTCTAACAACGCTATCCAGCCGCAAGCGCAAAAACATCCGCAAAGAACGCGCGCAAGCCCAGGCATTTGGGGGTGAAATCATCATCCTTACGGGTGATCAAATTCAACCGGTCCATTGGGATGCATTTTGGCGATTCTACCAAGACACAGGAAACCGCAAATGGGGATCACCCTATTTGACCCGAGATTTTTTCGATCGGGCGCAAGAATGCTTGCGCGACGACATACTGTTGGTCTTCGCCATGCGCGACGGGCAAGCGGTCGCAGGCGCGCTGAATTTCATCGGACGTGATACGCTTTATGGGCGGTATTGGGGCTGCACCGAACACCACCCCTGCCTACATTTTGAAATTTGCTACTACCAAGCTATCGAATTTGCGATTCAAAACGGATTGCGCCGGGTCGAGGCTGGCGCCCAAGGTGAACATAAACTCGCCCGTGGATACCTGCCCGTCGCCACACATTCATTGCATTGGTTCGGCGATCCGGGGTTTCGTGACGCGATTGGGCAGTATCTTGAGGCCGAACGCGCGGCCATTGATAATGAAATCGAAATCCTCACCAGCTATGGCCCCTCTAAGAAATCCCACCAAGAGGAACAGCAATGACACCAGCAGAACGCGAAGATCTGATTGCCCCACTCTTGGCAAATGGCTGGGGCATGGTCGACGGGCGCGACGCGATTAGCAAGACTTACCGCTTTGCCAATTTCATTGATGCCTTTGGTTTCATGACGCGTGCTGCTTTTTGGGCAGAAAAGTGGAACCACCACCCTGAATGGACAAATATTTATAAAACCGTCGCAGTCACGTTGACCACGCATGACGCAGGTGGTCTATCGGCGAGAGACGCCAAGCTTGGCGAAAAATTGGATGAACTTGCAGGAGGCAAACTTGGATAAGTTGCTAAATACCGTCATTTGGAACGAAAACACCGTCGGCGATTTGCTGACCGTGCAGTTTCTCGCATCTATCTTTGGGAATGTCGCGGCCGCGATTTTCATTTTGGTCGCAGGGTTTATCATCGGCGGCTGGCTACGTCGGCGGTTGATCAAACTGGGGCAGGCAAACCCGCATCTTGATATCACCCTGTTCAACTTCCTAGGGAATATCACCCGCTATGTAGTGATTGGCTTCGCCTTCCTCTTTGTGCTGAACACATTTGGCGTGCAAACCACATCATTTGTCGCAGTCATCGGTGCGGCTGGTTTGGCGATTGGTCTGGCCCTGCAAGGTACGTTGTCGAATGTCGCTGCAGGCGTAATGATCGTGTTTTTCCGCCCTGTGAAAATCGGTGATTTTGTCGAAGTATCGGGCCAAATGGGCACCGTGCAGAATGTCACGCTGAACTTTATTGAACTGGCATCGCCCGACAATTTGCAAATCATCATCCCAAACGCGCAGGTTTGGGGCAATACAATCGTCAACTATTCTATCTATGAAACACGTCGCGCAGAATGGATTTTTGGCGTTGGCTATGGCGCGAACCTAAAGACAGCCGAACAAGTTATCCGCGATACGATCCTTGGAGATCCACGCGCGAAAACCGACCCAGAGCCGTTTATTCAGGTCAATAACCTTGGCGACAGTTCTGTTGATTTTCTGGTGCGTGTCTGGTGCGATCGCGGCGATCTTTTCCAGTTCCAAGCGGATATGAAACGTCAGGTCAAAGAAGCATTGGATCAAGCCGGGATCGATATTCCGTTCCCGACCCAGACAATTGTACAAGCCAATGGCTAATTTGATTGGGCGGCGCAAAACACGCCGCCCAACATTTTCCTATTCCATCGCTTCAAGAAGCGTCTCGCCCGCCGAAATATCGCATTCCCCTGGGTTAGATTCAGCGTTCAAGATGCTAACGACGCCGTTATCAACCAGCATCGCGTAGCGTTTTGAGCGGTTGATAAACCCGGCCGGTGGCGCGCTAAATTCCATCCCAATTGCCATCGTGAATTCGCTTTGTGCATCCGCGAGCATCGTAATGCCTTCGTCGGTCGCGCGAGTCGCCTCGCCCCATGCTTTCATCACAAATGGGTCGTTCACAGAGACGCATATAATTTCATCCACGCCTTTGGCTTTAAAGTCGTCAGACGTAATCATAAAGCTGGGCACATGTGCGGTTGAACATGTGCCGGTATAGGCCCCCGGCAGCCCAAAAATAACGACTTTGCGGTTTGCCAATTTATCCGCAAGCGCGACTTCCTCTGGCCCATTTTCACCCATTACCAGCAGCGTTGCATCTGGTAGCGTGTCACCTGTTTTTATTGTCATGATTATTTACCCCTTCGTGTTTGTTTCTTTTGGTGAGTCCCATATAGATGGTCCTGAAACAAGTGGGCGACCCCCAAGGAGATCAGCATGACACATGTCGTCATCGTCGGCGCGGGCCAAGCGGGTGCCGCATTGGCCGCGAAACTGCGCAAAGACGGGTTTGCAGGTGACATCACGATGATTGGGGCCGAATCTGTGCCCCCCTACCAACGCCCACCGCTTTCAAAGGCTTATTTACTTGGGGAAATGCCAAAAGAACGGCTGTATTTACGCCCTGCGGAATTCTACGAAGATCAGCGAATTTCACTGCGTTTGAACACCCGTGTGGTCGCAATTGACGCCCAGAATCGGACCGTCGCCTTGTCTGATGACAGCACCGTTCACTACGATGAACTGGCTCTCACAGTCGGCGCACATCCGCGCATGTTGCCAGGCAACATCGGTGGTATGCTCGATGGTGTGTACGGAATGCGCGATCTTGACGACGCAGATGCAATGGCACCAGCGTTAGTTGAAGGGCGGCACGTGTTGATTATTGGTGGCGGTTATATCGGGTTAGAAGCAGCGGCGGTGGCTTCGAAACGCGGTCTAAAAGTCACGCTGGTCGAAATGGCAGATCGCATTTTACAACGAGTCGCCGCGCCGCAAACTTCGGACTACTTTCGCAATCTTCACGCGTCTCACGGCGTCGATATCCGCGAAGGTGTCGGGCTTGATCGCCTGCTTGGCGACGATCATGTCACCGGCGCGCGCCTAACCGATGGCACCGAAATCGCCATTGATTTTGCCGTTGTCGGGGTTGGGATCACCCCCGCGACGATCCTTGCCGAAAGTGCCGGGATCGCAGTCGATAGCGGGATCACCACTGACGAAAACGGGCGCACCTCTGATCCGCATATCTGGGCTGCAGGCGATTGCGCATCTTGTCTGTTCAAGGGCGCGCGTATTCGGCTTGAAAGTGTGGGCAATGCGATCGATCAGGCCGAAGCCATCGCGCGCAATATCATGGGCAACGATGAACCCTATGTACCAAAGCCGTGGTTCTGGTCGGATCAATATGATTGCAAATTGCAGATCGCCGGCTTGAACATGGGTTACACCGATGTTTACACGCGCATGGGTGATGCGCCCGGTGTGCAATCAAACTGGTACTATAGAGGCACAGAGCTTTTGGCCGTTGATGCGATGAATGATCCGCGCAACTACATGATCGGCAAACGCCTGATCGAGGCAGGGCGCAGCCCAACACCCGCGCAAATCATCGACCCCGCTACCGATATGAAAGCCCTGCTTAAGCCATGAGGATCGTTGCAGGCACCCATCGCGGCACCCTGTTGGCGGATGTCGGCGCGGGTGATGCAGCCGCGCATTTGCGCCCCACTACGGACCGCGTCCGCGAAAGCCTGTTTAACGTGCTGCAAGGTGGCCGCTTTGGCGATCCGATCAACGGGGTCACAGTATTGGATCTTTTTGCCGGCACGGGTGCGCTTGGGCTTGAGGCGCTTTCACGCGGGGCATCCCATGTGACATTCATTGAGAACGGGCGTGTGGCGCAAAAACTGATCCGCGAAAACATTGCAAAGCTGCGACGCCAAGCAGACACAAAGCTGATCAGCGTCGATGCAACGCAACTGCCTACGGGTACCCCTTGTGGATTGGTGTTTTTGGACCCGCCTTATGGGCAAGCGCTTGGAGCAAAGGCCCTCGCCGCTGCAAATTCCGCCGGATGGATCGCGCCCGGTGCGCTGATCGTTTGGGAAGAAAGCACCGCCCAAATCGCCCCCCCTGGATTTTCAACACGTGATCAGCGCCGCTATGGCGACAGCTGGGTCACATTTCTTGAGGCAAACCCATGACCCCAAAACTGGTAATTTTCGATTGCGACGGCGTGCTGGTCGATACAGAACCCATGACGGATCAGATCATTTCGGCCAATTTGGAGCGCTTTGGTCTGTCCATCGCACCGCATGAGGTGCACCGGATGTTCGCAGGTGGCACGATTGAGGGCGTCGGGATTGAAGCCACGCGCCTTGGTGCCACCCTTCCAGATACGTGGGTAGCCGATATCTATGTCGAGATATTTGCAGCCCTGCGCAAAGGCGTGCCTGTCATCGCTGGGGTGATCGACCTGATCCGCGCGCTTGACCGCGCCGGGATCAAACGCGCGATTGCATCAAACGGACCTGTGCCCAAGATGGAAATTAGCCTCGCGCCTTCTGGCCTATTTGATCTGTTTGCGGGACGGATTTATTCGGGTCATGATCACGGCCCCAAGCCAAGCCCCGATATGCTCCGCAAAATCATATCAGATCACGGCGTCACCCCAGAAGAAAGCGTGATGATCGACGATATGCCCGCCGGGTTCTTGGCCGCAAAAGCGGCTGGTGTGCGATGTTTCGGCTATGTAGCAGATGGTGATCCGTCACGGATTGGCGATACGGGCGCAACCCCCGTGACCCATATGGATCAAATTGCCGCCACCTTGGGCGTCAGCTAAAAAACCTGATCAGTGCCAAGCACCTCGGCGGGGGCGACCCACCAATCCATTTGCGAAACCTGAACAATCCGCGCGACATGGCGCGCGGTGGCCATATCTTTGACCAAACCAAAACATGTCGCGCCCGACCCCGACATGCCCGCAACGCTGACACCGGGCAGTGAGTTCAGCTTGGCAAGAACCGTGTTGATTTCAGGGGCAATCGCCTGTGCTGCGGCCTGCATATCGTTACGTTGATCGCGCAGCCATGCCACGAAAGCATCGTAATCCGCGCCAACTGGCATTGGGGTCATGGGTGCGCCGTTTTTATTGGTCATTTTGGCAAATACTTGCGCCGTTGGCACCGCGACCTTCGGGCGGACCAAGACAATCGCGCAGGCAGGCAGTTGCGGCACCGGTGTTAGTTCTTCGCCAATGCCGGACATACGCATCGGGTTGGGCGCAGCCAAGCAAACCGGCACATCCGCGCCAAGCGCCGTGACGGCGGGATGGTCAGCCTCAAGCGGTGCAACCCCCCAAAGTTCGGCCAGCATCGCCAAGGTAATCGCGGCATCAGACGAACCACTGCCGATGCCCGCCGCATGCGGCAAGTGTTTTTCTAACGTCAATGAAGCGCCATCAATAACCCCGCGCACCCGCCGAAGCGCCTGTGCCGCACGCATCATCAGATTGCTCTCATCGGTCGGCACCCCGCCCGAAAACGGGCCATGCACGCTGATCTTTAGGTCTGGCGTGATCGTCGCGCTCAGCTGGTCGCAGACCCCGGCGAAGACCACCAGACTGTCAAGTAAATGATACCCATCATCACGCTGCCCTGTCACATGCAAGGTGAGGTTCACCTTGGCCGGAGCGATCGCCTTAATTGTCGCCACTGGCCACCCGGATCGGCGCAAGACCTTCATCAACAAGCACAAGATCGAGCCCGCGTTCTAGTTTGTCACGGATACGCGCGGCATCCTTTTCAAGCGGATCAAATGACAGCGCACGGTGCCATTGAAACCGCGCTTCGATGGTGCGCCCAACAGCCCAATACACATCCCCCAGATGGTCGTTCACCACGGCGTCGACAGGGGCAAGCGCGGCGGCACTTTCAAGTAATCCGACAGCTTCGTCATAGCGCCCAAGTTGGAACAACACCCAGCCAAGACTATCGATAATCGCACCACTATCCGGGCGCGCGTCTGCCGCAGTTTCGAGCATACCCAGCGCCTCGTCGAGTTTTTCACCGCGCTCAACCAGCGAATACCCCAAATAGTTCAATACCATCGGATGATCAGGTTGAAGCGCAAGCGCCGCACGAAAGTCTGATTCTGCACTGGGCCAATCATCCGTTTGGTGATCGCAGATACCCCGTGTGTAATAGACGAACCACTTGGCAGGGTTGTCATCTGAATAAAGTTCGAGCGCACGTGTGTAGGCGGATTTTGCCGCGCCAAACTGTCCATCATGGCGCAGCGCATCTCCGAGGTTTGCAAAAACTTGCGGCATATCAGAATGGCTCCGCGATAGGGCATCTAGCACCTCGATCGCGGCATCAACGCGCCCGCCCGACTCTAGAACATCAGCCCGGCCCAGTTCAGCGGCATAAAACGCTGGATCATCGCGCGCAACACTGGTGTAGGCGGCGTTGGACAGATCATATTGTTCAAGCTTTTCCAGCAAGCCTGCGGTCATCAAAATTACGCCTGAATTATCCGGCCACAAAAAATTTGCCGAACGGGCAAACATCAATGTGTATGCGTCATGCGCGTCATCCATCACGGCGCTAGCGGTGATATGATAAAGCTCGGCAATGCCTTGCTGGGGGGTCGCGACGGCATCATAGGCCACAGCTTCACCTGCTGCCAATTGCGCACGCAGCATGACCAGTTCAGGGTCCAAATTTGCCCCAAAAATCAGATCGAAAATCGTCAGCGCATCATCATTGCGGTCCAGTTGGCTCAGGATTTGAACATGGGCGATACCGCTGTTGCGGTTATAGCGCATCCCGCCCGCGACCGGGGTTGTGAATACGGCTTCGGCCCCTTCGAAATCACCCACAGAGGCCAGCGCGTAAGCCTTGTGGGTCATGCCATAGACAGCAAGCCCGTCTGCCTCAATGACCCGGTCAAACGCTGCGCTTGCCTTGCGCATATCACCGTTACCCAAATGCGCCCAAGCCTGCGCCACGCCATCAATCAAAGGGCTTACCGTGCGGCCGTTTTCAAGCCCGCGAAAGATTTCATCCCAGTTCCCAGCGTCAGCAGCCGCAGCTTGCAAGACCAAATGTGCGACCTGATTGCGGATTTCAAGATCGGCCAGCGCCTCTGCGACAACCACCGCTTTGTCGAAATCAGCCAGCGCGACATAGGCGGTCAAGTTCAGGTCTAAAAGATCAGGGTTCGTCGGATCTGCAAGCAAACCTTTGGTCAAATACTGCACGCCGGCAGCAAAATCGCTGTCGAAAACGGCCTGCCGGCTGGCCAAATATGCGCCGGCATCGGGATCGGCATGTACCGCCCCACCAGAAGTCAGAAAGCAGGACACAACAAGTGCGGGAATAAAGGTACGTTTGAGCAAAATACAAATCAGCCTTATGGAAGTTTCAATTGCAGCCTAAGCACAGCTGGCGAAGCTTGCAAACACGTCCTCGTGAACAGGGCACATCAAGCTAATTTTTGGGGGATCTCAAAAGTGATGCTGGCACAAGAAGACAGGCCATAACGACCCGCCCGCTTGCCCTGCCAAGACTGCTCCACAACGCCTATTACGTATGACGTTTTACGTTTAGAGCGACACTACGCGACGAAGTGATTCGCAGTCAATAGAGTGATTCGCGAATCGGCATTAACTTACCGGGGCGTATGTCCGGCAATAGGGATCAATGGGCACCGGGCTAACCAAGAACGGGGTATCGGGGGGCATACCGCTTTGTTCGATCCAAACACCGTTCAGACAAAAATCCTGAGCATAGTTACCAAGGTTAAATCCAAACCCGGGATTGCCACAATCATCGGCATCGCCACCCGCGTTCCAGGCTTGCGTCACCCCAAGTCCAAGGTCGCTCGGCGTGACAAAGACCTCGCGCTGTGGATCATAGCGCAACATCCAACTGGTGCTGGCCGTGCGCTGGGCCATGTCCCACTTTCCGAGCAGCGTGCCCTCTTGGTAGCCTGCGATCTTGAAACGCGTCACATCCATCTCGTCGATCATGGGCTGGCCAAGCGCGCTATCCGGAATCGTCATCTGCCCTGTCATCGTGTAGCCATTTGCGCCAGTCCAACAGAAATAGAACTCTGCAGCCTGCGTTTGACTTGCGAATAACGCAAGGATGGTCGCCCCAATACGGATCATGCGCCATTCTCGCGCATGACGTGGCCCGCAAGGTAAAGCGACCCGCAGATTAATATGCGGGCGTCCGGCGTTTCGGCGGTTATCAATTTTATTGCTTCCGCGACGCTGTCGGCAATTGTTGCCTTCATCCCAACCCCCTGCGCTGCGCGGGCAGTATCTGCCGCGGGGATTGTGTTTTTCTCATTCGGGATCGACACGGCAGTCAACGATGCCGATACATCCGCGAGCGGCGCCAGATAACCACCGATATCTTTGGTGTTCAGCATACCGCAGATCAAATGCACAGGGCGCGCGGATAGTTGTTGCAACGTCGCCGCAATCGCACGCGCCGCAGCCGGGTTATGGCCGCCATCCAACCAAAGTTCAGCGGTGCCAGCCAAATCAACCAATGCCCCCTCTTTCAACCGCTCCATCCGGGCGGGCCAATAAGCTGATGCCACCGCGGCCTCGCAGGCGGCATCATCTTTGCCCAACAGCCGCAATGTCGCAATCGCAGCGCCCGCGTTCATGATCTGATGTGGCCCGGGCAAGCTGGGCAGCGGCAAATCCAACAACCCACGTTCGTCTTGAAAAACGAGCCGGTCACGTTCGGCGCTCACATGCCAATGCTGGCCATAAGCCTGCAAAGGGGCGCCAAGTCGCGCGGCGACGGCTTCGATCACTTCCATGCTTTCTGCGTGCTGCGGCCCAACAACGCAGGGCACGCCGCGTTTGATGATACCTGCCTTTTCGCCTGCAATTTCTGTCAGCGTTTCACCCAAGAACTGCTGGTGATCCAAATCGACCGGTGTAATCACCGTAACAGCAGGGTGCGCAATCACATTGGTCGCGTCCAAACGACCACCAAGCCCAACTTCAAGCAATGTGTAATCGGCAGGCGTTTGCGCAAATGCCAAAAGCCCAGCAATTGTCGTGATCTCAAAATAGGTGATCGGGTCGGTGCCATTGGCCGTGTAGCATTGGTCCAACACCGCCGTCAGCGCGTCCTCTGAAATCAATGTCCCTGCCAGCCGGATACGTTCATGAAATCGCGCCAAATGCGGCGATGTATAGGCATGTACAGATGATCCGCCCGCTTCAAGCCCCGCGTGGATCATCGCCTGTGTTGACCCTTTGCCGTTGGTACCCGCCAAATGGATGACAGGCGGCAAATTTTCTTGCGGATTGCCCAGCTTTTCAAGCAGCGTCCAGACACGGTCCAACGTCAGATCAATAACCTTGGGGTGCAAGGCCATCATCCGATCAAGGATCACATCAGATCCGGCGGTCACTTTTCTGGTTCCGCCGGGGTTTCAACAGGTTCCGCCACCACGGCTTCTTCGGGTGCAGGTAAATCACCTTTGATTGGGGCATCAAGCCCCATCAACATCCGCACGATCGTGACCAATTCATCCTTAAGATCGGGGCGTTTTGTCACCCGGTCCAACATCCCATGATCCAGCAAATATTCCGCACGCTGGAAACCTTCGGGCAGTTTTTCACCAATGGTTTGTTCGATCACGCGGGCACCAGCAAAACCGATCAGCGCATTGGGTTCGGCAATTTGCACATCGCCTAGCATCGCATAGGATGCAGTCACCCCGCCCGTGGTCGGGTGGGTCAAGACCACAATATAGGGCAGCCCCGCCTCTTTGAGCATCTGCACCGCAATCGTCGTGCGCGGCATTTGCATGAGGCCAAGAATGCCTTCTTGCATACGTGCGCCACCAGCAGCGGAAAACAAAATCAGCGGGCGGCCCAGCGCAATCGCGCGTTCGGCAGCGGCCACAATCGCATTGCCGACATACATCGACATCGACCCGCCCATGAATGAAAAATCTTGCACAGCCACGACAACGCCTGTGCGGCCCATGTCGCCTTCGGCGACCAGCATCGCATCTTTTTCGCCGGTCTTTTTGCGCGCATCTTTGATCCGGTCGGTGTATTTCTTTTGGTCCCGGAAGTGCAGCGGATCAGCGACAGGTTCTGGCACAGGCACATCGACAAAAACACCACCATCAAACACAGAAATCAGACGATCGCGCGCTGAAATCGCCATATGGTGATCGCAATTTGTACAAACATTCAGATTGTCTGCCAATTCGCGGTGAAACAGCATCGTTCCACACTCAGGGCATTTCGTCCAAAGGTTCTCAGGCACCTCGCGGCGCGAAAACAGTGAATTGATCGTCGGACGGACGTAGTTGGTGATCCAGTTCATTGGCGCGCCTTTTGCAGTCTCCACACTCAAATATGACGGCGCGTCACGAAATGCAATCAATGGCGTTCACATGCGTCGGGGCAGCTTGGCACCTCCGATGCTATCTTGAATAGGTAAAGCAATTAAAGGTTGCATTTCTCCACACACACACTCGCAGCATGAGAACTTAGTACTGTAGGGTTTTTGGAGTGTTGAAACAAGATGAAAGCACAAGCGACACTGACACATCGGGCAACGCCGGCCTCGACACGGAAATCGAATGCTAAGGACACATCGATCAGCCCGCTGTCAGGTTTGACCCAACTACGCCACGCGGCCGATCAAAGCCCAAGCGTTCACGCCCTGCACCAATTGCAACAAAATGCGTCTGACTATTCAGATGTTACTATCCAACGGATCGTCACCCCAAATCCCGTGCCGTGGGGGCCCAACAAGGGGAAATGGAGATCATCAGAGACCGGAAAAGAAGATTATGACACTCAACAAGAAGCGCAGATTGCAGATGATCTTGCGCGCCAAAGAAGAGAGCAAGCCGAGGAAGAAAATTGGAACAATGCCGCCGACCAATTTGCATGGCAAATAGAGCTTTCTGCACGGCGTCATTACGATGACGGTTGGGGTGCTTTATATGGGATTCAAAGTGATGATGCGCTTATCGACAGAATCTTACAAAGCGACGATTACCCGATCGGCGGAGGCGAGCACAAAATTGATTTAGGAACATACGGACATTCGCGAGAACACGTTATGAGGCCCTGCACCATCGTGAGCGATGTAGAGACGCAGACACTAACCGTGGGTCCGATTACGCACGACGTCGCTGTCTATCGCGCATTCCACTGCGGGCCGTCGGATCAATAAAGCCTATCTTCGGATCGCAATCCTTGCGGCGAGCCACATCACCAGCACCGAGAGGACCTGCGCCGCCACCTGTAAAATTACCCAAGGTGTCATCAGCGCTTCGATGCCGTCGCTATAAGACGCGGGGTCTTCGTAGGGGAATAGAAACAGCGCGACGCCGCTCCCCGGCCAGCCGGCGATTGCATAGAGCAAAATCGCAAATGCATTATTCGCCAGGTGCAGCCCGATTGCAGGACCCAAATTCCCACTTCGTGCGGTCAGATCGGCGCAAGCGGCCCCCAGCATCGCGGCCCAAAACGCCCAAAGCGCCCCTTCGGCTGCCCCGTGACCGTTCCAATAATGCAGACCACCAAACAAAACCGAAGGGATCCCCATCCAGATCCACCGCCGCGCAGAAAGATTGGCAAGTTGTTGTTGCAGATAGCCGCGAAACACTAGCTCTTCAGTCCCGACTTGGACCAACAATACAAATAGCGTGATTGGAATCAGCGCGACCCAGCCCAGCAACGGGCGCATTTTTGCGTCGCTAAGATCGAACCATGGGGGCAAAAGCTCTTGTGCGCAAAGAACCGCTGCGACGGCCAAGGTCACTGCAACAAGATCGCGCCATGCTGCCTCTGGCGGCCCGATCATCGTCCAGAACCCCCGCCCATGCAGCAGGTTTACCAACATCACCAATCCAGCCCCGCTAATGCCAAATGTCAGAAACCGCATCAACGTCCCAAAGGTTGAAACCCCTTCGACATATGCGTTTTGAGCCCCGATCGGCACTAGGAATTCGGCGACGATGCTGCTGGAAAGCGCAAAAATCAGTTCGAACCCGACAACCACAAACACAATCCGCCACAGCTGTGCGCGCCGCGCGGCGACGGCGATAAACGACTGATGGGGTGCGTAGGGGTCAGACATGCGGGACATTAGGCCGCGTTTCAACACGGCTGCAAGCACAGTTCTAACTTGCGTCACCTGCGCCCAACTTTTAGACCTTGCCCAACTGTTCCCGGGAGATAAGCCAATGCTTAAAGGCAAAGCCGATAAAACCAACCTACCTAGCCGTCACGTCACCGAAGGCCCAAGCCGTGCGCCGCACCGGTCGTATTTCTACGCGATGGGTCTGGACGAAGACGATATCGCACAGCCGTTTGTGGGAGTTGCGACTTGCTGGAACGAAGCTGCCCCATGTAACATTTCGCTCAACCGTCAGGCTCAAGCGGTTAAACTTGGCGTGAAGGCGGCGAACGGCACCCCGCGCGAATTCACGACCATCACTGTCACCGACGGCATCGCGATGGGCCATGAAGGCATGCGGTCGTCGCTTGCATCACGCGAAGCGATTGCCGACACTGTTGAATTAACGATGCGCGGTCACTGCTATGATGCGATTGTTGGTCTTGCGGGCTGTGACAAATCCCTGCCGGGTATGATGATGTCGATGGTCCGTTTGAACGTGCCATCCGTCTTTATCTACGGTGGGTCAATCCTTCCCGGTCGTTTGAACGGCAAAGATGTCACCGTCCAAGATGTGTTCGAGGCTGTTGGCCAGCACCAAGCTGGCAACATGTCCGATGCAGAGCTTGAAGTGCTTGAACGTGTCGCATGCCCATCTGCGGGCGCATGTGGTGGTCAGTTTACCGCCAACACAATGGCCTGCGTATCCGAGGCAATTGGCCTTGCACTGATGAATTCCTCCGGTGCCCCTGCCCCCTATGAAAGCCGTGACCAATATGGCGAAGCTTCTGGTCAGGCTGTCATGAACCTGATCGAAAAGAACATCCGCGCCCGTGACATCGTCACACGCAAGTCACTAGAAAACGCGGCACGTGTGGTGGCCTGCACCGGTGGCTCTACCAATGCGGGTCTGCACTTGCCTGCTATCGCACATGAAGCTGGGATTGATTTCGACCTTGGTGATGTTTGCGATATTTTCCGCGACACGCCTTACTTTGTCGACCTTAAGCCGGGCGGCCAATATGTGGCCAAAGATCTTTACGAGGCTGGCGGCGTGCCCGTCGTGATGAAGGAACTGCGCAAAGCGGGCCTGATGCACGAAGATTGCATGACAGCCACAGGCCGCACAATGGGTGAAGAACTGGACATGATCAAAGGCGAGGCGGACAACAAAGTCATCTATTCCGTCGAAAACCCAATCACCAAAACCGGCGGTGTTGTCGGCCTAAAAGGGAACGTGGCCCCAGAAGGCGCGATTGTGAAGGTTGCGGGCATGAATACCCAAGAACAATCATTCACTGGCCCAGCCCGTGTATTTGAATGCGAAGAAGATGCGTTCGAAGCCGTCAAGGCCCGCAAATACGAAGAAGGCGAAGTGCTTGTCATCCGCAACGAAGGCCCATCAGGCGGCCCCGGCATGCGTGAAATGCTCGCCACAACCGCTGCTTTGTCTGGCCAAGGCATGGGTAAAAAGGTCGCGCTGATCACGGACGGTCGCTTCTCTGGGGCGACACGCGGGTTCTGTGTAGGGCACGTTGGGCCAGAGGCCGCACATGGTGGTCCGATTGCCTTGCTCGAAGATGGGGATGTGATCACCATCAACGCGATCACTGGCGAATTGTCTGTCGATCTGACGGACGATGTGCTGGCTGCACGCAAAGCAAACTGGACCGGTGCGAAACCGACGATCTATGCATCGGGCGCACTGTGGAAATACGCACAGCTGGTTGGATCAACGCGTCTTGGGGCGGTCACACACCCCGGTGCGAAAGATGAAAAACACATCTATATGGACCTGTAAGTACATGACCCGCGCGCTCGCGTGTTTGGCTGGGGTATCGGCGATTGCCGCCTGCACCCCGGTTACGACGCAAAATTCTGTGATTTTCGCCGAAAGCAGTGTCATCGTCCAAGCCCCAACCGGCTATTGCGTTGATGGCCCGGCCAGCAAACCCAGCACCGGGTTCGCCGTGGTGGCACCCTGTGCCACATTGGGTGGAACACAAGCCGCGCCCAGCACCACCGCTGTCGCCACGGTCCAAGTCGGCGCTGCAGGTTCAGGCGCGGTTGCAGGATCCGAAACCGCACTGCGTGAATTTCTAGAAACCGAAGCAGGCGCAGCATTGTTAAGCAGTGCAGGCGATAGCAGCACAATCAGCGAAGTTGACGCACAAGCTGCCGACGGGCGCGTCATTGTGCACTTCACCGACAGCGCCCCACACAGCATGCCCGGCCTTCAAGCCCAAGAATGGCGCGCATTCAAGGATATCAACGGGCGGCTTGTCACGGTTGCCCTGCGCGGCTTGGCCAGCGTGCCACTGAGTGAAAGTACAGGCATCTGGTTGCTTAACGCGGTAACCACAGGGGTCAAACCTGTCGTTTTCGAACCCGACGCGCAACCAACTGAATCCTAGCAGATTTTATGCTAGGATCAGCGCGCAATCTAAGGTGATGCATGGCGATGAACCCGAAATCACTGTTGGGACGATTTATTCAACGGGCCGCGCTGGCGCGTTGGACCAATTCTGCGCGCGCGGCGCACAACACTGAATTAACGACGCTGCGCACATTACGCCAAGATGCGCGCCAGCTGCTGTTACCATTACAAAAGCTCAACCAGATCGCGGAAACCCGTCTGGCACGCCCGCGTATCGGTTCCACCACATTTACGCGTGCTGCTGGCACCGATTGGTCATGGCGACCGATAATTTGGCGCGCGGCACTGCCCAAACGAGGTCTGGCCCCCGCACAAAACAAAGACAGGCTAGGCGACGAGATTGGAATTTTCCATGACTGCAAACGGCCCGAAATCAGCATCAGCCAATATCGCAATCTTGGGGCAGACGACCTTGCCGCATATGGGCTAGGGCTCGAAGTTTTTCATTTTGATGGTAGCTTTCTTTCACTGGTTGTTGACCTGCCAAAAGACGCCTGTATCGGGCTAAAAAGACGCCATGTGTTGCAATTGGCTGCGGTGATTGATCGTGAGATGCCGATCAATATTTACGCCCGGCTGAACATCAAAAACGGGCCAAACGTTGAACAATCATTGCTGACTTTGCCTGCGGAGACGCGCGAAACATCGGTCGCGTTTGATCTGGCCTACACCCAACTGAACGAAGCGCGCACTGAAAAAATTTGGATTGATTTGCTGTTTGAAAATCCAAACATGAATAAGATCACAATCCGCGACATCAACATCTGCCGCTACCCGCGCGCTGAAATCTAGACACGCAAGAAGGACCCGACATGGCCACATATGAGCTGACCAAAACGCGCCTGACCGCCGGTGTATGGGAAGGTGTGCTGACAGGTGCTGGTACCGACGAACCCGCATTGATCGCCACACATCAGGGTGATCCCGTTGTCGGGCTAAGTTTGGAATACGATACGACAGACGACATATGGCTGGTTAAGTTCCCTATCCCGGCAAACCTGATCAGCGACGGCGTGCAAACCTTTGTCATCAGTGATGCCCGCGGGCAAACATTGGTCAGCTTTGCTCTACTGTCTGGGGAAGCCTTAGCCGAGGACATAAGGGCAGAAGTTGACCTACTGCGCGCAGAGTTGGACCTGCTCAAATCCGCGTTCCGGGCACATTGTAACGGCGGATAAATAGCAGAAAACTATCTAATTCGCCCTCAGCGAGGGGGCGGATGAAGTCGGTGATCCTTCGCAAAATCGACTACATTTCCTGTTTTACCATTCCTCGTGATTGTGGATGAAACCCTTCGGGAAAGATCGTATTCCTATCATACTGCGCGCCTTCAAGAATTGCCCCGGTTAAGACAGCTCCGGTAAGATCAGCACCTTGTAACTGCGTATTGCCGCCCAAATTATCTCTTCCTAAGTGGGCGTTTTTAAAATTAGTACCTACGCATGATGCCCCACAAAGGTAAGCACCTTGCAAATTGGCACCTTCGAAGTTTGCCATGTCGAGATGTGCGTTAAATAGGCCCGCCCAATAAAGAACAGCGCCCTGAAAGTTAGCTCCTCCAAGTTGAGCACCATACAAATGAACACCTTCCCAGGAGACACCTTCAAATTGATCTTGACCTCTTGGGACTTTGTACGTTTTCAAAACTTCACCAAATTCATCTAGTATCTGAATTTCCATTATCATCGATCCGCCCATTTAGCGAAAAGACGACATAATAGCTGAAGCTGTATTAAATTGTAAGAAAGGTGCTAGATTTAGCGCCCAGTTGCTATTTTTGTCCGAAAAGAAAAATGCTTTGCTTGGACAGCCATGAGGCAATCCCATCGCTTATTACGTCACGTCTTGGATGACGCGCACGTCAACTTGGGGCATGGTTCGCGTAACTGGGAGGCCTGCAATGACATCATATCCACATCTACTTGCCCCGCTTGATCTGGGGTTCACCACATTAAAAAACCGCGTGTTGATGGGGTCGATGCATACCGGGCTTGAAGAAACCAAAGACTGGAACCGTGTGGCAGAGTTCTATGCTGCCCGTGCCCGTGGGCAGGTCGGGTTGATTGTGACAGGTGGCATGGCCCCCAACCCCGAAGGCGGCGTTTTTCCCGGTGCTGCCGGGTTATTTTCGGACGAAGATATCGCCAACCACCGCATTGTGACTGACCGGGTCCACGGGGCGGGCGGTAAAATCGCCATGCAAATTCTACATGCCGGGCGCTATGCCTATAGCCCCAAATGCGTCGCACCTTCCGCCGTGAAATCGCCCATTTCGCCCTTTGCGCCCACTGAATTGGACGCTGATGGGATCGAAAAGCAGATCAGCGATATGGTCACCGCTGCTTCGCGCGCGCAAGAAGCAGGGTATGACGGGGTCGAGGTAATGGGCTCAGAGGGGTATTTCCTAAACCAATTTTTGGTTACCCATACCAACAAACGTACTGATGAATGGGGCGGATCATATGAAAACCGGATGCGTCTTCCTGTTGAGGTCGTTCGCAGGGTCCGCGAAGCTGTCGGTCCCGATTTTATCGTGATTTACCGGCTCTCAATGATTGATCTCATTCCCAACGGATCAACCTGGCAAGAGGTCGTGCAACTGGCCCAGGCAATCGAGGCAGCAGGTGCCACGATCCTCAACACCGGGATCGGCTGGCACGAAGCGCGCATTCCCACGATTGCGACATCGGTCCCCCGCGCCGCGTTTACTTGGGTAACTAAGAAACTGATGGGCAGCGTTGATATCCCGATTATCACCTCTAACCGCATCAATACGCCAGAGATCGGCGAGGCCGTGCTCGCCGACGGTTGTGCCAATATGATCAGCATGGCCCGCCCATTCTTGGCTGACGCGGATTTTGTCGCCAAAGCCGCTGCTGGTCAATCGGAGCAGATCGCGCCATGTATTGCCTGCAACCAAGCCTGCCTTGACCATACGTTCAGCGGCAAGCTGACGTCGTGTTTGGTCAACCCGCGCGCTTGTCATGAAACCGAACTGACCCTCCAACCGACGGATACCCCAAAGACAATCGCCGTTGTTGGCGCAGGGCCCGCTGGGCTTTCTGCGGCAATAGCCAGCGCCGAACGTGGACATCGGGTCACTCTTTTTGACAGGGCGTCAGAACTTGGCGGCCAGTTGAATATGGCGAAACAAATCCCCGGTAAAGAAGAGTTTTGGGGGCTCGTCGATTACTTCCGTACGATGATTGAAACGGCTGGTGTCGAAGTGGTTTTAAACACCTCAGTGACCCCTAAATTGCTGGCGGATTTTGATGAAGTAATCGTCGCGACTGGCGTTACCCCCCGTGATCCTGAAATTCCCGGTCAAGACGGGCCAAATGTGCTGTCATACATCGATGTGCTACGCGGCAAAGCCGAGGTCGGCAAACGTGTGGCGATCATCGGTGCGGGCGGCATCGGGTTTGATGTTGCCGAGTTTCTGGTTACCGGCCAAAGCCCCACCGAGAACCTTGAGGAATGGCTGGAAGAATGGGGCGTTGGCGACCCTGAAATCACACGTGGCGGGCTAAATGCTGACGGGCCACAACCCGAGGCTCCAACACGTGAAGTCACTCTACTTCAACGAAAATCCGCCAAACTTGGCAAAGGGTTAGGCAAAACAACGGGCTGGATACACCGCGCCACATTGCAAATGAAAAATGTCGCGATGGTTGGCGGCGTTAATTATGAAAAAATCGATGCCACGGGGCTGCATGTTTCGCGCGGTGAAGCCCGCGAAAACCCGGAACTGATTGCAGTCGATACGATCGTTTTATGCGCCGGACAAGTGCCCGAACGGAGCTTGGCTGATCAGCTCATCACGGCTGGAAAAACGGTCCATATCATCGGCGGCGCAGATGTCGCGGCCGAATTAGACGCAAAGCGCGCAATCAATCAAGGCATGCGCCTAGCTGCATCAATGTAACCAAAGCGCGAAAACCGCCTTGAAACAAGCGACTATCTGACAAAATCGTGGCTGATACCCCGGATTTGTCAGGCATATGTCCCATTCCTGCCTGATTTCACCGTCAAGAAATGTGCGTGAAGTTAGATTTTAGGAATGTGTATGGATCGCCTGACGGAAATGGAAGCCTTTGCTACGGTTGTTGACCAGGGCGGTTTCACAGATGCGGCTAAAAAGATGGGGATTTCTAAATCCGCCGTTTCCAAACATGTTTCCTCGCTTGAAGCGCGCCTTGGCGCGCGCCTGCTCAACCGGACGACACGCCGCGTCAGCCCAACTGAAATCGGGCTTGCCTATTACGACCGCGCTTGCCGTGTTTTGAACGACGCCGGAGAGGCGGATGCGCTTGTGACCTCAATGCAATCCGCACCCTCTGGCCTGTTGCGGATCAGTGTCGCCACCGATTTTGGCGTGAACCATCTGTCGCCTGTGCTGGGGGATTTTCTGCGCGAATTTCCTGACATCACGGTCAACATGGTGTTGAACAATCGCTACGTCGAACTGATTTCCGAAGGGTTTGACATGGCCGTACGTATTGGTGAACTCGAAGACAGCACCCTGCGCGCCCGCAAGCTGACCGAAACAACCCGGCGCATGATCGCAAGCCCCGCCTATTTTGAACAATACGGGCGACCAGAAAAGATCGATGATCTGAACGATCACAAGCTGCTACACTATTCCAATCAAGCAAATTCAGCTGTGTGGAAATTGACTGCGCCCTCTGGCGAAAAGCGGCAGGTGCGCACGGCGGGCTGGCTGACGGTCAATGACGGTCAGTCACTGTTGAATGCCTGTGTCAGTGGATTGGGAATCGCATATTTGCCATCGTTCTTATACGCAGACGCTTTGCGGCAGGGTCTGGTCGAAGAGGCCATTCCTGACCTGCCAGTAGAATCCCAAGGCATCTATGCCGTCTACCCCCCTGGGCGGTTTACACAGCCGAAAGTGCGCGCATTCATTGACTTTCTCGCACATGCATTCGCCGACAAAAGCCCCAACTCCTGGTAAGGCCACGGGCGATTTTCTTTGTGCGATTAAACCTGAATTAATGAAGCGGCGCTATCTTCGCCGCTATGATAGATACTCGATTTGACAGGCTCATGCGCATACTGGAACCCCGCAGCGGATCAGCCGTTGTTGGGCGTTTTACTGTGGCTGTGTGCCTTATCGCACTTGTGAACATCGGCTTTATGCGGGCGTATGGTCTGTCGCACCTCGTTACGCCGCTTTATTATGTCTTACATGCTGTATTTGTGGGCGGGCCTTTTGTTTTATTTGCCCTCGCCGTCATCGTTTTTCAGATCCAATTGCAGCGTAAACTTTCATTCTTGTCACGCAAGGATGGGCTGACGGGGTTGAATAACCGACGCACCTTTTTGGAACATACCGACAGCCGGCGCAAAGATTGCAAGGATGGGGTGCTGCTGCTTGTTGATGCCGACAACTTCAAGCGCATCAACGATACATATGGGCATCAAACGGGCGATCTTTGCCTGAAACGCATTGCCGAAACGCTTCGTAAAAACGTGCGACACGATGATATTATTGGCCGGGTCGGCGGTGAAGAATTCGCAATTTTCCTGCGCAACGCATCGCTTGAACAAGCAAGTGCGGTTGGCGAACGCCTAACGAAACCAATCATTTTTCGCCCTGCTAATGGGAGTAGCGCGCGTGATCTTCGGGTCACACTTTCCGTCGGCGCGGCGATGAATTTTGCAGATCAACCTCTTGACACATTGTTCGCGCGCGCCGATCAAGCCTTGTACAAGGCAAAAGCGGACGGGCGCGCACGGCTTGTCGTGTGGACAGAACAACTGCCTGTGCACTAATTTAGTCAGATGTCGATGTAACGATCACTTCAACCCGACGGTTTTCTTGACGCCCAGCTTCCGTCAAATTGGAAGCAATCGGGGCCAAATACCCCATGCCTTCCGCCGCGAGTTGCGCGCGTGCAACCCCGTAATCAGCAACCAACCGCTCCAGAACAGATCCCGCACGTCGTTTAGAAAGCGCAATATTTGCATCAAGCGAACCGGACGCATCGGTATGCCCGACAAGCGCGACCTTGCGATCAGGATGGTCCGCCAGATAGTCAGCCAGCGCTTGCAGTGCTTCCATATTGCCAGCCGCCAATTGCGACGATCCGATTTCAAAGCGCAAATCTGCCAAGATCGCGTGGCCATTTTGATCAAGTTGGTCCGCAAGACTACCTGTGTTCACATGCGCAACTGCACCCGCAGCTGGCCCTACGGCAACCGTGGCGGGCGACGCTGTCAGGGTTTCAGGGCCTACATGCACGACTTGCACAAATCCGGCCTGCGCGGTTCGGGTGACCAACAAGGTCAGTTGTTCGGGGCCATCTGCCCCGATCCGCACTGCAGACAAAAATCGAAAATCACCGATATTAATCTGCATTTCTGGCGGCGGTAGCGTCATCGTGCCAAAGCGAAAATCAAAGCCCCCGCAGGCTTCTGTCTGACATTCGAACACAATCTGGTAGCGGTCATCGCGCAATTGATCCCGCAAGGGGCGCAGCAATTGCAAAGTCGTCAGCCCCTGCGTGTCTATTCGCCAGGCCTGCTTGGTCACGGTGCCTTCGACAATTTCGACGGGCAAAACACCATTCGCCCAGATATCAACTGGCATCGCATAGCTATCCAAAGCAGCAATATCTTGCGTTTGCAGCGTCGCATTGCTCGGGAATTGTAGTGTTTCAGCACCGCCCGCCGTCCCCAAAACCCACAGCAAACATATTCCCGCCGTGTACCAGCTGGGAACTAAGGTCGCGATGGGGTGCTGGATGCGGTTCAACAGGTTACTCCGGCAACATCCGATAGTGGTACTGTCCCGCAGGGGTCATGCCAAGGGACCTATAAAGCGCATTTGCAGCTTCGTTTTCTTGGGTCGTCACGAGCGTGAGATAGGCTGCGCCCTGCGTCTGTGCCCAATGTGCCGCCGCAACGGTCAAATCCCGCGCGAGCCCTTTGCGTCGGTGTGCAGATGAAACTTCAAGCGCGTGAATCATCGCACAATCCCCAGCGATAGCGACATAAACACTGCCTGCGGGCGCATCGCCGACCCGGCCAAGAAGCGTCACCTTGGGATCGCGGGCCCGGTCCATAATCGCGATCCGGCCCGGCCCAATGCCACCTTGCGCCCAAATCTCAATCTGCACGGCCAGCGGCGGCCAAGCCGCAAAACTGCGCTCTGGGTCGCGTGGGTACGCAATATCTGCGACCGCAGCTGCGTACATTTGCACCGGATCTTTGATCACATATCCGCGTTCAGCCAACATGGCATCAAGCCGTTCTTCACCAGCACGGATCATAAAAAGCGGGCGCTGCCCACCGTCAATCATCGCCTCTTGGGCGATTTCGATGTCGGCTTCTTGAAAGGGTTGCTCTGCGGTTGCGGCATTGACCCGGCTGCTGTTGCTATCGTCAAGCCGGACAGTCCAAGGACCGAGCGCCTGTTTCACGGCGGCGGGCCAGGTCCCCTCGATCACTGCATATAGTTTTCGTGCATCTGGAAAACTCATTCACAAAACACCTTCTTTAGCGCGATAAACGCCGAATCAAGCTGCGCAATATCACTTCCACGCAGCACGAGGTTGGTACCATATTGGCCATCTTTCTGAAACGGGTATGACCCGACCGAAAGATCGCTGTGCTGGGTCGCGAATGCGGTCAAGCGCGCGGCGACATCCCCTTCGCCTTGCATCAATGGCAGGGTGCGCGACTGTAATGGCGCGCCACCCGCCAATTCCGGCAAAATACTCGCCACCATGGCCTGAAACACCGACGGCACCCCTGCCATGACATGCACGTTGCCCAAGGTAAATCCGGGGGCAATGCTGACAGGGTTATCGATAAGCACGGCCCCATCAGGAATGCGGGCCATGCGCAAACGCGCCGCGTTTAATTCCTTGCCAGAGGCGTCATAATGCGCTTGTAGCAGGGCCTTTGCATCATCGCGCACATCGATTGCGCGATCAAACGCGGCGGCGATACAGTCAGCGGTGATATCATCATGGGTTGGGCCAATGCCACCGCTTGTGAAAACATGGTCATACCAGTCCGACAATGCACGCACTGCGGCGATAATCGCCGGGCGGTCATCGCTGACCACGCGGACTTCGCGTAGGTCAACGCCGACGGCAGTCAATGCCCCCGCAAGGTGATGCATGTTCGCATCGCGCGTGCGCCCAGACAGAATTTCGTCACCAATCACAAGCATAGCGGCGGTTGGGTTGGGCATTAGCGATCTCCTACGGGTGGTGTTCAGATGCACACACCTATGACGCGCACATGCCCGCGAATCTATACCCCATATTCATCGCGCAAAAGGTTCTTTTGGACCTTACCCATCGTATTGCGCGGCAACGCGTCGCGCATGATATAGCGGCGCGGGTGCTTAAACCGGGCCAACTCTGCCGTGACCTGTGCCGCGATTTCATCGCTGGTCACCGCCGCCTCGGGTTCAAGAATAACCGCAGCCAGAACCGATTCACCAAAATCGGGATGCGGCACGCCAAAAACAGCACTTTCCAAGACCCCGTCAACATCATTGATCACGTCCTCGATCTCTTTGGGGTAGATGTTGTAGCCGCCAGAAATAATCAGGTCTTTTTGACGTCCAACAATGCTAATCCGTCCGTCTTCAGCTGCGACGCCAAGATCACCGGTAATAAAAAATCCAGTCTCGCGCAGCTCTTCACGGGTTTTTTCGGGCATATTGAGGTAGCCTTGGAATACGTTGTCACCGCGAACTTCGATCATGCCGATGTCGCCTGCGGGTACGGGTGCGCCTGTGTCTGGGTCAGTGATGATCACTTCGGTGCCGGGCAGCGGATAGCCGACCGTGCCCGCAATCCGGTCGCCCGCGAAAGGATTTGACGTGATCATATTGGTTTCAGTCATCCCGTAGCGTTCCAAAATACGCTGGCCGGTCCGTTGTTCAAACGCAGTATGGGTTTCGGCCAATAGCGGGGCCGAACCTGAAACGAACAAACGCATGTTTGCGCAAAGATCGCCAGTCAAGCGCTGGTCATCTAACAGCCGCGTGTAGAACGTCGGCACCCCCATCAACATGGTCGATTTGGGTAGCTCGGCAATCACCGAATCTTGGTTAAACGCTTGCATGAAACGCACCTGGGCCCCCGCCAAAAGCGAGGTATTCATCGCCACAAAAAGCCCGTGTGTATGAAAAATCGGCAAGGCGTGGATCAGCCGGTCTTTATCCGTGATTTCCCAAAGGTCTGTAAGCGAGCGCGCATTCGAAAGCAGGTTCTTATGCGACAACATCGCGCCCTTCGAGCGCCCGGTCGTGCCAGATGTATACAGTAGCGCGGCCAGATCATCAGGCCCGCGAGACGCTGTTTCAAACGTCGTGCTTGCCGCGTCCGCCGCTTGTGCCAATGTCCCGGATCCATCAGCCGCGATTGTCAAAACAGGGACGTCAAAAGCCGCATCAATGCGTGCCAAATCGCTGCTATCGCAGATGATCAGGCTCGGCGTTGCGTCCTTAGCGAAATAGCTAAGCTCCGACTGCGTGTAGGCGGTGTTTAGCGGTAAATAGACGGCGCCCGCTTGGATCGCGGCCCCGTAGAGCGCGATTGTGTCCGCCGTTTTGGGGGCTTGAACCAAAATCCGGCCACCGGGTTGCACGCCAGCGTCGCGCAAAACATGCGCCAACTGGGCCACACGCTGGACAAACCCGGCATAGCTGACCGTTTGACCATCATCGCAAACCAAAAAGGGTTGCGTGTTGTTTGCGTGTGGCGCGATCAGCGCATCATAAAGTGTATTTGTCACGCGGTTGGCTCCTTCGGTTTTGTCTGTAGCGACGCCGTTGACAGGTTTTGAACGCTGCGTGCGGCGACGAGAGTTGACGCCATGGCGAAATCTTCGTGATTTCGTTCGGTTTGCGTCAAATTGTAAAGATAATTCACCATTGCCCCGCTTGATTGCGCCATACCATTGGCAGAGCTATCTGCGCCCGCGTGAATGTCGTGTACTTCAGCGCCATTGCCAAGGTGAAAACGTGTGACCGGATCAAGCGGCATACCGTCCGCACGCTTAGCGCCAAGCAAATAACGGGCCGCCATCGCACGAATATCATCTTCGGGGGCTTCGCCGTCTAGAATGGCCTGCGCTGCAGCGCCGTGGTCAGGATCATCAACTTGGGTCGCAAGCCATTTGTTCAGTCCTGGGATCGGCGACAGAGTCACAAATGTCTCAAGCTGCGGACATTCGAGCGATAATTCTGCCACCACTTGCTTGATCAACAGGTTTCCAAAGCTGATCCCGGTCAGCCCTTTTTGGCAATTCGAGATGGAATAGAACACGGCTGATTTAGCCTGATCCGCATCAAGCGGAGTACGCCCTTCGGACAAAAGCTCATCGATCGATCCGGGAATATCTTTGGTTAAGGCAACCTCTACAAAGATCAGTGGCTCATCGGGCATCGCCGGGTGAAAAAACGCAAAGCAACGCCGATCTGGCGGGTACAGACGCCGCCGCAAGTCATCCCAATCATCGATTTCATGCACGGCCTCATAGGCGACGATTTTATCCAAAATACGCGCCGGGGTATCCCAGCTAATCTGCTGCAAAACCAAGAAACCGCGATTGAACCAACTACGCAACAAATGCGCAAAATCATGGTTCGTGCGTTTTAGATCGGGATGATCGCGCAGCAGTTTCAACAAATCGACCCGCATCGAAACGAGCGCGGCAGTCGCCCCGACAGGCTGGTTCAACCGCCGCAACAATTCTTGGCGTTTGGGTTCCGCTGCTTGGCTCAGTGTTTTGAACAATTCTGGGGTCGGTTCATTTGCATATTGCGCCGCAATTTCAGCAACCTTTGCCGCATCAATATCAAGATCGGAATTTAAATAGTAAAAGAACGCCGTTTTGTCGTCGACCGTGAGCGCGGCGTAACGTTCCAACACCGTCGCAGCCAGCCGAAAACCGGATACTTCGCCTTCAGCTGATAACAATGCTTGGCAAAGCGCATAGATGTCGCGCGTGTCATCTTTGCCGTGCAAGGCACCCCGACGGTCAAAGAGTTGTGATAGAATATCCCCGAGAAAGCGATTTCGCTGCATGATAGTCTCCATCAAAGAGTCGCAGCATTAATATCGATATTTTTGCAAGTCGTCCATTTAAATCGGCAAAAACGCAGTTAGATATCTAATGCGCGGGACAAATAATCGCCCGTCAACCGGTAATGGTTCAATAAACTTGCCGAAGCGCGGTCCTGGTCACGCTGAATTGCGGCATCCAAAATTTCTTCATGCTCTGCGGATACATCGCGTTTTTGGTAGGTCGCGCTTTTTGCCGCCAGATAGCGATACCGAATGTTCAGATCATAAAGCTGCGCGCAAAAGCGTTCCAGCATAGGGGATTCGCTATTGGCCAAAAGCGCCATATGGAATGTCTTATGCGCCTCCTCGAACAGTTTTGTCCCCTGACCGCTGGCCTTCTTCATGTGGTGATGGGTTAACACCAATTGTTCTTCCCAGTCTGGCGTCGCATTGGCAATTGACTGGCGCAGGGCCAAATCTTCAAGCGTGCAGCGTAACGCCAGAATTTCTGCAAAATTCGCCTTACTGGCCGGGGCCGCGCGAAACCCACGTTGGTCGATGCGTTCAACCAACATATCCGATGTCAAAAGGCTCAGCGCCTCGCGGACAGGTGAAGCACCGGTATTCAGCAAGCCGCGTAGCTGTTCAATTTTCAACTTTTGGCCTGCGGGCAATTCACCTGTTAGGATCATATCGCGCAGGGTCAGATAAGCACCGTGTGTGGCTGAAGTTTCCTTGACCTGTGTTTCGTCAATCATGGTCATATCGGGACTTTCGCTAGGGTTATGTCAGGTTCACAGTCTTTGTTGAAAGTCCCACCGAGAGGTTCAACGATCCTTCGTTTATCATCCAACGCCGCAAGGTAAAACTCCGCGCGCCGCTTTTGTGCATCGGATCGGCTTCGGCTAATGCGCGGGCTGCTTCAAGACTAGGCGCACGGTAGATAATTAGACCGACCCCTTGCATATGATCACCCGTCTCGTCGGACATCGGCCCAGCAAACGCCAATTGCCCCCCGCTTCAAGGTCCGCTTGATATGCTAGATGATCAGCCAGCGCGGCTTTTACGTCTTCGGCTCCCTTTGCTGGCGTGCTTTGCGCCGCGTAAAGCTCTAGTGCGAGCGCCCCGCGCGCCTTCGCTTCCGATTTATAATCTGCCCAAGCAACCATCGTCATTCCTCCCAAAATATCGATATTTATTGACATCTGATATGATTGTAGGCAGAAATCTTGTGAACTGACAAGGAAGAGATGCATGAAATATCTGGTGGGCAAGACAACGAATGGTACTGCGGTATTCGCTGTCGATGGTGAAAATGCCGTTAATTTAACAGCGTTAAACGCTGAAATTGGCGGTGATCTGATGGGGCTTATCCAGAACCCCGCGCTGATCGAATCAGTTGCAAGTCAGATGGCCGACGCGCCTCGGGTTGAAGTCGCGGCGATCACGCCCGCCCTGCCTGTTGCTGAACCCGGCACCATCATCTGCCTTGGCCTGAACTATACAGACCACATCAAAGAGGGCGGATACGACATTCCAGACTACCCTGCCCTGTTTATGCGTGGCAAAAATTCGATCATGGCAGCAGGTGCACCGCTTGTACGCCCGACATGTTCTGAAAAACTGGATTACGAAGCCGAGCTGATGTTCATCGTCGGCAAAGGTGGCCGTCATATTTCAGAGGCCGATGCACTAGACCATGTGTTTGGCTATACCGTCTTTAACGACGGCTCCGTCCGCGATTACCAGCGTAAGACGCATCAATGGACACCGGGCAAAAACTTTGACGATACCGGCGCGATTGGCCCATTCGTTGTGACACCCGACGAAGTTCCAGAAGGCGCCGCCGGTCTGAAAATCGAAAGCCGTGTCGGCGACGAGATTTTGCAATCATCGAACACTGGCAACATGATCTGGTCGGTTGCGCAAACGATCGCCACGATTTCACAATACACCACACTTGAACCCGGCGATCTGATCGCAATGGGCACACCACCCGGTGTTGGTCACGCCAAAAAGCCAAACCCACGTTGGCTTGTCCCCGGCGAAATTGTCGACATCGAAATCGAAGGAATCGGCATTTGCTCGAACCCCATCGTCGACGAAGCTGATCACGTAAAAGGCAGTGCAGAATGACCGCCCCAACAGGCCAAGAACTTGCGAATCTTCGCGCAAAGGCGCAAGCGGATCACCGCGCGCTGCGCGCCCGCATCGATCGTTTGTCAGATGACGCGATTGATCTGATTCTGCGCGATGCGCGCTCGCATTATGCTTGGACTGACAAGCCGATCCCCGAGGGGATTCTTGAAGAACTTTACGACATTACCATCAACGGCCCGACCAGCATGAACACCCTGCCGGCGCGGTTTACGTTTGTGTATACGCCCGAAGGCAAAGAACGGCTCGCTAAATCGCTTAAGCCGCAAAATGTGGCGAAAATGATGGGCGCACCAGTCACGGCGATTATTTCGCACGACATGGAGTTTTGGAAAGAGCTTCCCAATCTGTTCCCACACGAAGATCGCCGCCACCTTTTTGACGGGAAACCCGAATATTGCGAAGAAACCGCGTTTCGCAATGGCACGATGCAGGGCGCTTATTTCATGATCGCCGCGCGTGCGCTTGGGCTAGATGTCGGCGCGATGTCAGGTTTCTCAAACGCGATTGTCGACGAAGAATTCTTTGCTGGCACGACGCTTAAATCTAATTTTTTGTGCAATATTGGGTACGCTGACGAAACAGCGTTGTTCCAAAAGCTACCGCGCCTTGCCTTTGAGCAGGCCTGCAGCTTTGCCTAGAGGATACTTATTTGGCCATCAAAACGAAGACAGTTGTGACCTACCGGACGACCGCGCAATGCCCGACCCATGCGCGGACAGAAATCCCGGTACGTGACCTGAATGTCATCATTGATGAGCCGATAGAGCGGGGCGGCAGCAATTTAGGCGCCACCCCAACCGAAATGGCTATGTCTGCGCTTATCGCGTGTACAAATGTAATCGGCCATAAAAATGCACGTCGCCTAGGTGTGGACCTAGGCGACGTGACAATCGACGCAAATTGCCAATTCGACCGGCGCGGCGTTCTCATGGAGGATGAGATCGATATCCCGTTTCCGGCCGTCACGCTCACGGTGAATTGTGACACGACCGCCAGTCAGGAGGAGCTGACAGCGGTTGGCCTTGAGACCGCCAAATATTGCGCCATCGCCAAACTTTTCGAAGCGGCGGGCACAGATCTTACGGTCAATTGGGAGAAAGCGAACTAGTTATCAAACGGGCGAAAGCCCATTTTCTGGGAGGAAAACACATGATCAATTGGACACGGCGCAGCCTGATGGGTGCGGCCCTTGCGACGATGACAGCTATGCCTGTCGCAGCGCAGGAAACCATTTCAGCTGTCGTTATTGACGGCTATCCAACGCGCGCGCTTTGGGTACAAGAATTTACCGATTTCTTTATCCCCGAGGTTGACCGCCGCCTTGCCGAAACCGGCAACTATGTCATGGATTGGCAAGAAAACTATGGCGGTTCTATCGTAAAACCACGTGGCGTGCTTGAAGGCGTTCAGCTTGGTCTTGGCGACATTGGGATCGTCACGACGATCTTCCATTCTTCTAAACTGCCGAGCCAAGGGCTCGCTGCGGTTACGCCGTTTGTTTCATCTGACGCGCGCGCGGTTGCACAGGCAATTGATGAAATTGCGCGTGAATTCCCTGCCATGCAGAACGAATTTGCCGAACAAAACCAAGTCTATCTTGCGACGGGTGTCGTGCTTGACAGCTATCAGGTGTTCGCAACAAATGAATTGTCTGACATTTCGGGTCTTGAAGGGCTGAAGGTTGCAGGCGCGGGTATGAATTTGCGTTACCTTGAAGGTATCGACGGCGCAGCCGGTGTGCGCGGCAGTTTGACCGATTTCTACAACATGCTGCAAACCGGGCTTGTCGACGCAGCTCAGCTTTGGCCAGAAGCCGCAGCGACGTTCAAAATCTCAGAAGTTGCCCCTTATATGCTGCGGACAGATTTTGGCGCGGTGAACTCGAAAACCGTGACTGTGAACCAAGACTATTGGAACGCGCTGCCTGACGAAGTCAAAGAGGTGCTGCAAGCTGTGTCAATTGACTACCGCGATCACCTTGCGGGTCTTGCAATGGACCGCGCAGCTGCTGCCGAAGCTGCCTATGTTGAAGCAGGCGGAACGATCATCGAAGTATCCGAAGAAGATCGCACAGCATGGGCGAACGCGATGCCAAACATCGCGCTAGAGCTGGCGGAAACGCTGAATGCCAATGGTGAAGCTGGGACAGAGATGCTCGCCGCATACCTCGCCAAGCTTGAAACCGCTGGTTTCGTGGGCGTCCGCGACTGGACACAGCCTTAATCTCGACCGATCCCTGAAGGGGCCTAGATTATGTTGAAATCTGTACTTACGGGCCTCTCAGGGGTCGCAAATAAGGTGGCGATCATCGCCAATGCCGCCGGAACGGTCTGCGTTCTGGGCTTGGTGGTGATCCTCAATGTCGATGTCATTGCGCGGGGCGTGTTTAACGCCCCGCTCAAGGGCACCTATGAAATCGTCCAACTATCGGTCGTTTTCATCGTCTTTCTGCAACTGGCGGACGTTGTGCGCGTTGACCGCCTTACCCGCTCTGACGGGTTCCTCAATGTGCTCCACAAACGTCGCCCCAATCTGACCGCAAATTTGCGCCGGATCATCAATGCCGTATCTGCAATCTTCATGGGGCTTGTTGCATACATCATGTTCCCTGAATTCATGCACATGTGGGAAACCCAAGACTTTTTCGGCGTGCCCGGCGTGTTCACCGCCCCTTGGTGGCCGATCAAGCTCGTGATTGCCTGCGGCTGCGCACTTTCATGCGTCATTTTCGTGCTGAAAGTCATCACCGCCCAAGACCGCCCGCAATTTGTCCGCGCCCCTGAACATAATGAGCCCACCACATGAGCCCCATTGAAATTGGCCTGATTTCGGTCGTCGCAATCATCTTTCTGATTTACTCAGGTGTTTATATCCCAATCGCGCTTGGCACTGTGTCGCTGGTGTCCATCTGGCTGATGCGAGACAATTTTACGCTCTCGCTGAACCTACTAAAGGTTGCCGTCGGCGATAGTGCGATGGAATACAGCTTTGCCACGATCCCGCTATTCACCTTTATGGGGCTCATAGTCTCCAAGGCCGGGTTAGGCCGCGACATTTACGAAGTTATGACTATGCGCTTTCGCAAAGTCAAAGGCGGCATCGGCATGGCGACAGTTGGGGCAAACGCTGTGTTTGCTGCGGTAACTGGTTCATCAATCGCCTCTGCATCCGTATTCACCAAAGTATCCGTGCCGCAAATGATGGCCCAAGACTACAACCCGCGTTTTGCGGTTGGTGTTGTCGCCGGGTCATCGGTGTTAGGGATGATCATCCCGCCGTCAGCGATGTTGATCATCTATTCATTCGTCGCGGAACAATCAGTCGGCGACATGTTTCTTGCAGGTGTGATCCCCGGCGTCATGCTGGCGGTCGCCTATGTTGGCGCGATCTGGCTTATGGGCAAATTCGCACCGAGCTTTGTCGGCGGGCGTACCGTTGAAGATACGGAATGGATGTCGCGCGGCGAAATCGCGTCAAAGACACTACCAACACTGGGCCTGATCACCGTGGTTCTGGGCGGTATCTATACCGGTTGGCTGACTGCCGTCGAAGCTGGCGCAGCCGGTGGGCTTGTTGCCTTGTGTATCGCTATTGCGCGCCGATCCATGTCGCTAAGCACATTTTGGGACGCGCTACTCGAAACTGGTCACATCACGGCCGCTATTCTATTCTTGATCACAGCGGCGTCGATCTACAGCCGGATGCTGGGCATGGCTGGGCTGCCAAACCAACTACAAGATCTGCTTGCCGGGAATGCCGCATCTTTCTGGGTCGTTATGTTGCTTTATGTGCTTCTGATGCTGTTTCTAGGCACATTGCTGGATACCGCATCGATCATCTTGATCGTGGTGCCGCTGTTCCTGCCAATGATCGAAGCGATGGATCTGTCGCTGATTTGGTTCGGTATCATCACAGTTGTTGGCGCCGAAATCGGCCTATTGACCCCGCCGCTAGGTATATCGTGTTTCGTGATCAAATCGACGATCAACGATGATCGGATTTCACTGATGGATGTCTTCATGGGCGCACTACCCTTTGCCTTTGTCATGCTGATTGCACTGATGATCCTGATCCAATTCCCAATTCTGAGCCTTGCTCTACTTTAAACTAGGAGGTCGTTCCCATGCGCAACGTCACCAAAGACAATATCACCGATGTGTTTAAGGCCTATATGGCGGCCAGCACCGACGCACGCACGCGCGAGGTCATGGGATCACTGGTCCAGCACCTGCATGATTTCGCCCGTGAAGTGAACCTGACCCATGATGAATGGCGCACAGGGATCGCGTTCCTAGAAGGCTGCGCCGCAGTTGAAACAGAAGACCGGCACGAATTTGTGTTGGCTTCTGATGTGTTAGGCCTGTCGTCATTGGTTGATATGCTACACTCGCGCCCCGATGCCACGTCTTCATCGGTGCTTGGCCCATTCCACGTATCCGGTGCACCGCCTCTTGCTTATGGTGGCGACATGAAACGCCATTACGGCGGTCCGGTTTTGCTGGCCCAAGGCACTATTCGCGACACAAGTGGCAATCCCATTCCCAATGCCGAACTTGATATTTGGCAAACCGCACCAAACGGCATGTACGCCAGTCAGGACGACGAACAAGATACGTTTTCCTTCCACGGGCTGATGACTGTTGGCGAAGACGGAAAATACGCGTTTACCACTGTAAAACCAGTAGAATATACGGTCCCGTCTGACGGCCCGGTTGGGGATATACTGCGCGCCTGTGGGCGTCACCCTTGGCGCCCTTCACATCTGCACTACATCATCAAAGCGCCCGGTTTTAAGACCCTTGTCACTGAGATTTTTCCCGATGACGACCCCTATCTGGATCAAGACACCGTGTTTGGCGTGCGTGATGATCTGGTGATGACCTATGTTGAAAAACCCGCCAGCGAATTCCCTGAAGGCATGGCAATATCAGGTAAGGTGGATGAACCTTTCTTGTCTGTCGAATTTGATGTGATTTTGGCCCACGCGTAAGTGTTGGGTCTTGGCTAGAAGTCTGATCCCATTTCACCTATATCGCAGGTAAGCGATAAAGGATTACTGGCGTGGACACGAACAAAAGCCGCATCACCAAAGACGGCATCCGGATTTACGACCCGAGCGATTTTGCGGGAATGGCCAAGGCTGGCACATTGGCCGCCCAAATCTTGGATGACATCGCCGAACATGTGCGTGTCGGTCAAACGACGGGTGAGCTTGACCGTTTGATCACCAAATGGGTCAATGACGCAGGCGCGACCTCGGCTACGATTGGCTATAAGGGCTATCAGCACGCCAGCTGTATTTCGGTGAACCATGTAGTCTGTCACGGCATCCCCGGCGCGCCTATTCCAAAAGGCGCGTCTGAAAGCGTGTCAAAGAATCTTGAAAAGCGACGCAGCGACGATTCTCTGAAATCCGGTGACATCTTGAATATCGACGTCACGGTGATTGTTGATGGCTGGTTCGGTGATTGCAGCCGGATGTATGTTGCAGGCAAACCCAAGCCCATCGCACGCAAGCTGATTGATGTGACCCATGACGCGCTGATGCTAGGGATTGCTGCCGTGAAACCAGGCAACACATTTGGCGACATTGGCCATGCAATCCAAACCTATGCCGAAGCGCAAGGCATGTCCGTTGTCCGCGATTTTTGTGGGCATGGGCTGGGCCGTGTGTTTCACGCGCCACCTAACGTCGTGCATTTTGGCCGCCCCGGCGCGGGTCCAAAACTTGAAGCCGGGATGTTCTTTACAATCGAGCCGATGATCAACCTTGGGCGTCCTTACGTCGAAGTCTTGCGCGATGACTGGACCGCCGTTACCGCAGATAAATCCCTGTCGGCGCAGTTCGAACATTCGGTCGGTGTGACCGAAAATGGCTGTGAGATTTTCACACAATCCCCTGCCGGTCGGTTCCATCCGACCTCTGATTATTAAGCCTATATTTGCGAATGACTTGCAACTAGCGCCCGCGCCCCTTATATCTATGGTGCCGCTAGCGGTGGCATCCCCACAATATCAACGAAAGGATGCACCATGCACCTGATCAAACATGCCGCTTGGGCGGCCGCAATTTCGATGTCCGCAACTTCTGGGCTGGCCCAAGAGGTCACATTGCGGTTCCAACACTTTGTTTCACCCGCAAGCGCGAACCCGACCTATTTCATGCAGCCATGGGCCGATGCCATCGAAGAACAATCTGATGGGCGGATCAAAGTGGAGCTTTACCCGTTCATGCAACTTGGTGGGTCCGCCCCGAACCAATTCGACTTGATCCGCGACGGCGCGATTGACGGCGGCTGGGTGATTCCGGCCTATCAACCGAACCGCTTCCCCGAGGCTGAAGCGCTTGAACTGCCTTTTATGACCTCAAAATCAGGCGAAGAAGCCAGTGCTGCGGCGTGGGAATATACTGAAACCTATCTGATGGATGATTTCGCCGATGTCCACGTGATCGCGGCCCATATGCACGGTCCGGGTATCGTCCACAAACGCGGCGATGCGATTGAAACAGTCGAAGATTTTAATGGGCTCAAATTGCGCGGCCCCTCACGCCCAGCGACAATGCTGCTTGACGCGCTAGGGGCAACCCCGATCGGCATGCCCGTTCCGCAATTCCCCGAAGCCCTGTCCAAAGGCGTGGTCGACGGTGGCGTCATCACATGGGAAATGTCCCCATCTCTCAAGCTGGATGAACTGACGGATAGCCACACAGATGTTGCGGGCGATCAGGCGCTTTATAATCTCTACTTCATCTGGGCGATGAACAAAGATGTCTATGACGGTATGCCCGACGACCTGCGCGCGATTATCGACGCCAATTCTGGCCTCATGGCGAGCATGTGGGCGGGGCGCGCGCATGATACTGGCGATGCCGATGGGCGCGACCTGATGGCCGCATCCGGCAATGAGATCGCGACTTTGTCAGAGGCAGAGACTGCACGGATTATGGCATTGGGCGCCGAAGTCACAGCCCAGTGGATCGTTGAGATGGACGACAAAGGCTTTGACGGCGCGGCACTGGTCGCCGCGGCACAGGCCGCCGTTGCGGACAACCTAATCGACTAACACAACCGTGCAGGGCGATGTGATCATTGCCCTGCTCGCATCACTTCTACGTTTACCTTTTAAACCGCCTCGTATTAACTGCCCCTACAACGACAGGTTTATTTCAAACGGTAGACATTCAGATATGGCCCTTATTGTTCTTGTTCTTTCGTCACTTGGCGCAGCCCTTTGGTTCTGGGTCAGGCACAATCCCGGCGATGCAATTGACACGGCAGTTGATGTCGCAACGACGGTCCGCAATGCGCCGCGCAAGCTTGCATTTCGCAAGCAAATGAACGCGCATCCGGTCGAAGGCATTGATGACGCGCGCATCGCGATCTGTGCGATCGGCCAAGCCTTTATCGAATTGGACGACCTCCCGACCAAAGATCAGCGCGACAAACTGCATGTTCTCTTGCGAACGAAACTACGCTGTTCTGAAGAAGAAGCCGAAGAAATGGAAGTCTTGGGGCGATGGCTGCAAGGACAATGCCAAGATGCGCAATCCGCGATCACACGGCTGGCGCGCCGTTTGCGCAAAATTGATGGCGAAGCGTCATGGGACTTATTACACGACATCTTAGGCGGTTTGGTCGAGAACGATTTGTCCACCAGCCAAGTGTCCGCGATTGAGGATATCAAACGCGCATTTCACCGCTAAGTAATCCGCGCGACCACATAATCCGCCAAGTCGACCAGCATTACTTTCAACGGATGGTCGGGAATCACGGATAGCGCGGATTTCGCTTTGTCCGCCCACGCAATCGCATCAACGCGCGTGGCTTCCATTGTGCCGTGTTTGGCGAGAAGGCTAATCGCGTGGTCAAGATCGCCATCTTCTTGGCGACCCTTCTGGATCGTCCGCTCCCAAAACGCGCGTTCTTCGGCATCAGCGGCAGCAATCGCGCGGATCACTGGCAAGGTCAGTTTACGTTCGCGGAAATCATCGCCGACATTCTTGCCCGTGGCCTTTGTCCCGCCGTAGTCCAGCAAATCATCCACGATTTGAAAAGACACGCCAAGCGCATCACCATAGTCATAAAGCGCCTGTTTTGTCGCGGCATCCTGCCCCGCAATTTCGCCACCAACTTCCATCGCCGCTGAAAACAGCGCGGCGGTTTTGCCGCGTACAACTTGGATATAAATATCTTCGGTCGTGGCCAAATCGCTGGCTGCCGTCAGTTGCAAAACCTCGCCCTCGGCAATTGTTGCCGATGCGTTTGCCAAAATATCAAGTACCCGCAGTGACCCTGTTTCGACCATCAATTGGAACGACCGGGCGAACAGATAATCACCGACCAGAACGCTGGATGTATTATCCCACAGCAGGTTGGCCGTGGGCCGACCACGCCGCTGGCTGCTTTCATCAACAACGTCATCGTGCAGCAAAGTCGCAGTGTGAATGAATTCGACCGTCGCGGCCAAATGAATATGATGGGGGCCTTCATAGCCACACATGCGCGCGGCAGCTAAGGTCAACATTGGGCGCAAACGCTTGCCACCCGCCTCGACCAGATGCGCGGTCACTTCGGGGATACGTGGCGCATGTTCCGATGCCATCCGCGCGCGGATCATATCGTTCACCGCCGCCATATCATCCGCCAATGCGGCGGCCAGCTGTTCGTGGGGTTTCGTGGCTGCTTGATCAAGGCTCATGCGCATTTCCGTGATGTGGTAGACAAAGGCAGTACCCCGTCTTAGGTCATAGATATGAAAGAGCTTTTGCGCACCAACGACATCACTGTCATCGCCTTTGCAACCACCCTATTGGACAGCGAGGGTATAGACTGCTTCACCTTCGACGTAAATATGAGCGTCCTCGAAGGAAGCTTGGGCATAATGCCGCGCAGGCTAATGGTTTTGGACCGCGATTTGTTCATGGCAGAAGCCATCATGCGCGATGCCGAGGTGGATTTGGGCCGTGGATAAGGACCTGACGCAAGACGATTTTCTAGGCGGCAAATTGCGGGTTTTTCAACCTCGCAAAGGCTACCGCGCAGGGGTTGATCCGGTGTTATTGGCGGCAAGCATCGCCGTTAAGCCGGGGCAATCAGTGCTAGAGCTGGGGTGCGGCGCTGGGGTTGCGTCCTTATGCCTTTGCGCGCGAGTGCCCGGGATCAGTGTCACCGGGGTTGAACTACAAGATGAATACGCGACGCTGGCACAACAAAATGCCGTTGAAAACAAAGCGAACTTCACAGTGATCAACGCGGACCTGCGGAAAATGCCTGCTGACCTGCGCCAAAAGCGATTTGATCATGTGATCATGAACCCACCCTATTTTGAACGCGCACATGGTGTCGCCGCCGAAGATGCCGGGCGCGATGTTGCGCTTGCCGGGGATACGCCGTTGGCTGACTGGCTCGATATTGGTGCGCGGCGCGTCGGGCCACGAGGTTATCTGACGATTATTCAAAGGATCGAGAGGCTCCCTGAAGTGATTGCTGCCCTGAACGGGCGGCTCGGCGCAATTATTGTGCGGCCCATTGCCGGACGCGAAGATCGGGCACCTGAACTGTTTTTGCTGCAAGCCCGCCAAGAAGGGCGTGCAGCATTTCGGATGGCACCGACACTTATTATGCATATGGGGCAAGCACATACGGGCGACAAAGAAACCTACACCCCGCATGTACGCGCGATTTTACGCGATGGCGCAGAGTTGAGCATTAGCCCTTAACCTTCTAGCAAGGTTTTTCAACCAGCCTCTTGTCACAGTATATTGCGCGCATGACGCGTGACAAACCGTCATAAATGTGTTGCAATATATTCACTTTCTAACCCTAAGGAGGACGATCATGAGCTTGAGTTCACACCTGCAGGAACTGAAGAAAAAACACCAAAACCTCTCTGACCACGTCGCGGTCATGCAACGAAGTCCCGCGACAGACGATCTTGAGATCGCTAACCTCAAGAAACAAAAGCTTCTACTAAAAGAAGAAATCACAAAACTTAGCGCGCATTAATAATTTCGCCAAAGTCGGGGATTGCCTCGCGTTTTGACGCGCCTCAGGTCCGGGACAAAAGACACAAGATGTCACACCCGCGAATGCGTAGACAAAACCAGGTACCCGACAAAGCAAAAAGGCCACGCCGAAACGACGTGGCCCTTTTTATAGACTACTGTTAGCCTTAGATCATGTATTGGCCGCCGTTTGCGGAAATTGTCGACCCGGTCACAAAACCCGCGTCATCTGAGGCCAGGAACACAACCGCGCGTGCGATTTCCGAAGCTTCGCCCAAGCGCCCCACAGGGATTTGTGGCAAAATCACTTCGTTCATCACTTTTTCAGGGACTGTGCTCATCATCTCGGTGTTGATGTAGCCCGGTGCCACAACGTTCACGGTGATCCCTGCGCGCGCACCTTCTTGGGCAAGCGCTTTGGTGAAACCAATATCGCCAGCCTTAGCCGCAGCGTAGTTCGCCTGCGCGAACTGCCCTTTTTGCCCGTTGATCGAACTGATCGTAATAATCCGGCCAAATTTGCGGGCGCGCATGCCTGGCCAAACCGGGTGGGTCATGTTGAACACACCCGACAAGTTCGTGTCGATCACTTGGTTCCACTGGTCAGGCGTCATTTTGTGAAATGGCGCGTCACGGGTGATTCCAGCGTTGTTTACCAAGATATCAATGGGGCCAAGGTCGGCTTCGACCTGCGCAATACCTTCGGCGCAAGCTTCGTAGTTACCAACGTCCCATTTGTAGGTCTTGATCCCGGTCTCAGCCGTAAAGGCGGCCGCCTTTTCATCGTTCCCGGCATAGGTCGCCGCAACGGTGCAACCCGCTTCTTTCAAAGCCGATGAAATTGCTGCGCCGATGCCGCGTGACCCACCGGTAACAAGTGCTATTCGTGTCATGTGCTCTCCTCCCGAGGATTAGCAAAGCAATGTTGTTGCTTAAATTTATTACTTATAGACACATTATTACGGACGCTCTACGCACATTGCAACACCCATACCGCCACCGATACACAAAGTCGCAAGACCTTTTTTCGCGCCGCGTCGCTTCATTTCGAACAACAAGGTGTTCAACACACGACAGCCAGAAGCGCCAATTGGATGCCCAATCGCAATGGCCCCGCCATTGACGTTAACGATAGAAGGATCCCAGCCCATGTCCTTGTTGACTGCGCAGGCCTGCGCGGCAAAGGCCTCGTTCGCCTCAACAAGATCGAGATCACTCACTGACCAGCCTGCCTTTTCAAGCGCCTTGCGGCTAGCCATGACAGGGCCCACCCCCATGATCGACGGGTCAAGCCCCGCAGTGGCATAGGATGCAATCCGCGCGAGCGGCTCAATCCCGCGTTTTTCTGCGTCGTCAGCTGACATCAGCAAGGCCGCCGCGGCACCGTCGTTAAGGCCAGAAGCGTTCGCGGCAGTTACAGAGCCTTCTTTTGTAAATGCGGGGCGCAATTTTTGCATCGCTGCCATCGTCGCACCGTGACGAATATATTCGTCTTGGTCCACTGTGACATCACCCTTGCGGGTTTTCACGATGAATGCAGCGATTTCATCTGCAAACTTGCCCGCCTTCTGTGCAGCTTCCGCCTTGTTCTGGGAAGCGACTGCAAATTCATCCTGCATGTCGCGGGTGATACCCCACTGGTCGGCCACATTTTCGGCCGTTTGACCCATATGGTAGTTGTTGAATGCATCCCACAAACCGTCACGGATCATCGTGTCTATGAATTTCATGTCGCCCATCTTTTGACCTGCGCGCAAATTTGCAGCATGGGCGCTGAGCGTCATGTTTTCTTGACCACCTGCCGCAACAATCGCCGCATCCCCAAGCTGGATGTGCTGCGCACCAAGTGCGACCGCGCGCAGACCAGAACCGCAAACTTGGTTAATCCCCCAGGCCGCAGATTCAATCGGGAGACCAGCATTGATATGCGCTTGACGCGCCGGGTTTTGTCCCTGTGCTGCGGTCAAAACTTGACCAAGAATTGTTTCGCTGACTTCGGCCTTGTCAATGCCAGCGCGCGCGACAACCTCTGCCAAGACAGCAGAGCCTAGATTATGCGCAGGCGTATTGGCGAATGCGCCGCCAAAACTCCCCACAGCAGTACGTGCTGCCGATGCAATTACAACATTGGTCATGAATTTCTCCCTTAGATTTCCTCTTTACGTGGACGGTGCCATTTACACGTAAGAGGTGCAAGGTGACTAAGGGTCACAGAGCAAATTTTGGAACGCCGTAGTAGTACCCCTGTAAGCAATCGACACCAAGCTCTTCCAAGAAAGCGGCCTCTTGCGCGGTTTCGACGCCGTCAGCGATTGTAAACATCTCGAACTGGCGGGCAACGGTGATCAGCGCCTCGGCCAGAACTTGATTGTCGACGTTTTTATCGATGCCCCGGATGAAGCTTTTGTCGATCTTCACCAGATCAAAAAAGAAATCCTTGAGATGTCGAAAGGCCGTGAAGCCCGCCCCAAAACCATCCAAGGCAAAGGCAACCCCCCTAGGCTGCATTTCAGTCATAAAACGGATTACGTTTTCAGGCAGTAACATTGCCGAAGATTCGCTAATTTCAAATATCAACCGATCCCCCGGGAAAGCCTGATGCAACAACCCCCGGTCCAATATACGCCGCCATTCCCCATCACCAATGGACCGGGCGGATAGGTTGACCGAGAGACGTAGATTTTGGTTCGCAATCAACATCTTTAGGGCAAGATCAAGCGTCACACAGTCGATCTGTCGCCCCATCACGGTTTCTTCAATCAGTGGATAAAATGTGCGGCGGGAATGACGCGTTCCGCATCATCCAGCAATCGCACCAGCCCTTCATAAAACGCGATTTTCGGCGTGTCATCGCATGTCACAATCGGTTGAAAGGCGAGACGCGCCCGCCCGGTTGCAAGTGCATCACGCACCAAATCCATGACATCCCCATCCCGACTGGCGATGGCGTAATTCAGCGGGTCACGTAGCGCGTGATCATCCATATCAATGTTGGCAGTTTGCATGGTGCGTTTCCGTAGGGACGGCTTCAGAATGCCCCCAGCGGCCCTAACATCCGGTTAAGATGCGCGGCTTACCAGCGTTTTAGGGCGTCTTCGTCCGCATCTTTGGCGGCAACCCATGTGGCATGATCCGCTGCGATCTCTTTCTTCCAGAACGGTGCCCGCGATTTCAGGTAATCCATCAAGAAATCTGCTGCTTCAAACGCCGCCACACGGTGCGCGGCGGCTGTCGCGACCATCATAATCGGTACGCCCGGTTTCAACGCGCCAAAGCGGTGGATCACCAATGCATCGGCCAAATCCCAGCGTGTCACAGCGTCTTGGGTAATTGCCGAAATGGCCGCTTCAGTCATGCCGGGGTAATGTTCAATCTGCATTTCTTGCAAATCGCCCTGCGTGTCGCGCACGACGCCCGTAAAGCTGACCACAGCACCGACATCATGTCGTCCTTGGGCGAATGCGTTCAATTCGGCCCCGGCATCGAAAACCTCTGACTGTACGCGGATCAACATTTAGCCACCTGTCATCGGCGGAAAGAACGCAACCTCGCGCACCCCGGCAAGCGGCGCGTCAAACTCTGATAATTCCTGATCCAACGCCACACGAAGCGCCGATACATCAGCAAAGGCTGCCGCATATCTTTCTTCGCGGGCGGTCAGTTCTTGCACCAGTTCAGCGACCGTTGCCGCTTGGGTGTCGATTTGTTCCTGCGGGACCCCAATGCGTTCGCGCACCCATGCAAAATACATCACATTCATCATGCGTCATCCCGCAAGTATGGCATCGATTTATTGAAATAGTCCCAACCAGTAATCACGGTCAACGCGGCAGCAACCCACAGCACGATAATCCCCGACCAGCTACTGAAAACCATGCCTTTGTATTTCCACCAAAGGCCCAATTCATCGGGGCCATTTCCAGAGATCGCATCAGTGACCATCTCAGACGTCATCGCTAACGATTGCATCCCAAAATAATGTTCAAACGCGCCCGCCGCGAACAAAAGCGCGATCCCGACCATCTGGGCCGTCGTTTTCCATTTCGCAAGCTTCGTCACCTTTAACGTACCCGCAGTATCCCCCAAAAATTCACGCAAGCCCGAAACAAACACTTCGCGGAAAATGATCAGCGTTGCGGGCAGCAGGATATAGGGGTTCATGCCTGAAAAGCCGGTAATCACCACAAGCGCGATTATCACCATCACCTTATCGGCAATCGGGTCAAGCATTGCGCCCAATTTGCTTTCTTGTTTCCAAAGTCGGGCCAAATACCCGTCCAGAAAATCGGTTAATGCCGCGCCAACAAAAAGCACGAGAGCAAACCAATCCGCCCAAGGGCGGTTGAAATACAAAAACATGATTGCAACGCCCGGCGCAGCCGCCAGTCGCAGGATCGTCAGGATATTGGGAATATTCAATGTCATGTCTCTATCTAACCCGCAAAACCGCCGCTGGCCATATCCCAGATGCGATCACCCTTTTTCGTGAAAGTAGTCATAGATCGTCTGTGCCAGTGCATCAGATACACCAACCACAGCCTTGAGATCGGCCAAATTCGCGCGCGAAACGGCCTTCGCCGAACCAAAATGCGCCAGAAGCGCACGTTTTCGTGTCGCCCCAACGCCGGGAACCTCATCAAGCGGCGTGGCCCCGATCGCCTTGCTACGTTTCGCGCGGTGTGTGCCAATCGCAAAGCGGTGAACCTCGTCTCGCATACGCTGAATGAAATAAAGCACCGGGTCATTGTGCCGCAGCGCCATCACCGGACGGCCGGTGCGGTAGAACTCTTCTTTACCGGCATCGCGGTCTTCGCCCTTGGCCACACCGACCATTGCAATGTCACCGCCCCCCAACGCGGTCATGATTTCGCGAACGGCGCTCACCTGCCCTGCACCGCCGTCAATCAGCAACAGGTCTGGCCAAGCGCCTGACGTGCGATCAGGATCCTCTTTGAGCAGACGTTGAAAACGGCGCGTCATCACCTCTTTCATCATGCCAAAATCATCGCCGGGGGTCAGATCATCCCCACGGATATTAAACTTGCGATATTGGTTTTTTTCGAACCCATCCGGACCCGCAACCACCATTGCCCCAACAGCATGGGCCCCTTGGATATGCGAGTTATCATAGACTTCAATGCGTTGGGGTACTTTGTTTAGTTCAAAGGCCTCTGCCAGCCCTTTTAGCAAACGCGCCTGTGTCGCCGTTTCTGACATTTTACGCGCAAGGCTTTCGCGGGCATTGCGCAGGGCGTTATGGACCAATTCAGCCTTTTCGCCACGCTGAGGAACGATAACTTCAACCTTGCGCCCAGCCTTTTCGACAAGCGCGTCAGCCATCAATTCATCATTATCAAGCCCATGCGACAGGATCACCATTTTCGCTGGTTCGCGGTTAGCGTAGAACTGCCCAACGAATGCTTCCATCACCTCTGACAGGTCTTCGTCACCGCTAATGCGGGGATAGTAATCGTGGTTGCCCCAGTTCTGATTGGCCCGATAGAAAAACACCTGCACACAGGCCTGCCCGCCATCTGTATGTAGCGCGATAACGTCAGCCTCTGGGGTGGCTTGCGGGTTGATACCTTGGGATGATTGCACTTGGGTCAGTGCTTGAATGCGGTCACGCAGGGCGGCGGCGCGCTCAAATTCGAGCGCATCGGACGCCTCTTGCATTTGGCTCGCGAGCGTTTCCTGAATCCGCTTGGTGCGGCCTTGCAGGAAATCTTGGGCGTCGCGCACGGTTTGCGCATAATCGGCATCCGATATTTTACCGCAACAGGGGCCGCTACAGCGTTTGATCTGATATTGCAGGCAAGGCCGGGTGCGGTTTTCAAATTCCGTATCCGAGCAATTACGCAGCAAAAACACGCGTTGCAATTGATTCAGCGTCCGATTCACGGCACCCGCGCTGGCGAAAGGGCCGAAATAGCTGCCCTTTTCTTTCTTTGCGCCCCGGTGCTTTTTGATCTGCGGATAGGCGTGTTTGTTCGTGACCAAGATATTTGGGAACGACTTATCATCACGCAGCAACACATTGTAACGCGGCTTAAGCTGCTTGATGAGATTTTGTTCAAGCAACAAAGCTTCGGTTTCGGTGCGGGTCGTTAAAAACATCATTGATGATGTTTCGCTGATCATCCGTGCAATCCGCGGGGAATGATTGCCCGGACGGGAATAATTGCTCACACGGTTGCGTAGATTGCGCGCCTTCCCAACATACAGCACCCTGCTTTCCGCATCGAGCATCCGATAAACCCCCGGCGAGGAATCGAGCGTGCGCAAATACCCGTAGATCAGGTCGTATCCAGTGGTCTGTTGCGGCGTGGTTTGGTCGGTCATCGGCCTGTTTCTATGATTCTGCCCCGGCTGCAATGAGAACGCAGGAGGGACAAGAGGAAAGGCATCCACCGTTTCTGTGGATAACTCGGTGGGTAGTTCCGTGAGAGTTGGAATTTTCCCTTGATTTTAGCAGGCTTCGTCTATTTGCTCAAAAATTAGGCAGATAGTTAAACCGCTGAATTTATTGTGCATTTTTATTTACAGACTATTAACCCCCTGAAAACAGGCCCTTTATGACATTTTCGTGACGCGCCGCCCGGCGCGGTGCACAACTTTTCTGGAACCTTACTCAACCCCAAGCACATCTGGTGTCTGCCAGCCAAGGTGCTGCCCACCATCAACAGCGATCATTTGCCCCGTCACTGCGGGTGCATCCAAGAAATACCCAAGCGCTGCCGTGATGTCGGCCGGATGCGCCCCGCGCCCCAATATAGTGGCCGCACGTTGCGCGCTAAAGTGGTCTTCGCTCTGGCGGTGTCCACGCAGCGTGGGGCCCGGACCAATCCCGTTCACCCGGATATCAGGTGCAAGCGCCTGTGCCGTGGTTTGGGTCATCGCCCAAAGACCCATTTTGGCAATCGTATATGTCATGAATTCTGGGGTCAGCTTGTGCACCCGCTGATCAAGCATGTTCAGGACCAAGGCTTGTGCAATCGGTTCGCCATTTTCATCCGGCATCGCTTGCGGCGCTTGCGCAGCAAAACACTGTGTCAAAACAAAGGGCGCGCGCAGGTTTGATTCCAAATGCCGATCCCAGCTTTCGCGGGTGGCGGAGACCACATTGTCATATTCGAACACAGACGCATTATTGACCAAACAGGTCAATGTCCCGCCCAGCGCATCCACGGCGCGTCCGACCAAGGCTTGCGCTGCATCCTCATCCAGCAAATCCGCCTGCAAAGCGACAGCGTTACGCCCCATCGCTTGCAATTGCGCGACCGTATCTGTGGCCCCCGCTTCGGATTCGGCATAATGCACCGCAACGTCATAACCACGCCTCCCCAAGTAAAGCGCCATCGCCTGACCAAGACGTGCGCCCGCGCCTGTCACTAGTGCCTTCATGGGCGGCCCTTTTGGCATTGGCACGGGCCTTTACCGATCCGGTAACGCTGGCAATTGGGGCATTTCGCGTCAGACAATTTTTGCTGCCCCGGAAAACGCCATTTCCCGAAAATGCCTAGCACGCCCATAAACGCGAGGAATAGAAAGATACCTTTGATAATCACAGGCCGAACCTCGCAAAGGCGGCGCGTTCTTCGATGCTGCCTATCGCATCGCCGACAATCTGCGCACCAAAACGCGACAACATCAATTTGCGCTGACCATAGCGCCGGAAACGCACCTTGTCGCCGAAACGCTGTTTCATCACAGGCGCAAGATGACCTATGCCATCAACAAGACCTTCATCGACACCCTTCTGGCCGATATAGACCTCGCCCGTGAACAGGTCAGGGTCATCCGACAGTTTCGGCCCACGACGTGATTTGACATAGGCGATGAATGTTTCGTGCAAATCATCCAGCCAGCCCTTGAGCTTTTTCACGTCAGCGGGCTTTTCGGGCTTAAAAGGATCCATCATTGATTTAGATTTCCCGGCCGTGTGCACACGGCGTTCCACCCCATAATTCGCAATCGCCTCATGCGCGCCAAAGCCCGCACTAATCACCCCGATTGATCCGGTCATTGAACATGGATCAACAAAGATTTCGTCCGCAGCGCAAGCGAGCCAATAGCCACCAGAGGCGGCGACATCTTCGACGAAGGCAAACACCGGCACCTTCTTTTCATCCGCCAGCCGCCGGATACGCGCCGCAATCAGCGAGGATTGCACAGGCGAACCTCCGGGGCAGTTAATTTCGAGCGCAACCGCCGCTGGCTTGCCTTTTCGGAATGCTTTTTCGATCACAGGCGCAAGGCTAGGGTTATCCAGCCCACGGCCACTATTGGTGATCGCCCCTTGCAGGCGGACCACCGCGACAAAAGGCGCAGATTTCATAAATGGAATATAGCGTTTCATGGCATAACCTTAGGCTGATTACAGGATTTCACAAAGACTATTGGCGAATGCGCCAGCCCGTGCGGAAGATCCACCAGATCGCAGCCATGCAAGCACCCGTAAACAGCGCAATTGCTGCCAATGAGATGCCAATGCTCACATCCGCCGTGCCAAAGAATGCCCAACGGAACCCTGAGATCAGATAAACAACAGGGTTGAACATAGCGATGGTCTGCCAAATACCGGGCAGCATAGAGATCGAATAAAACGATCCCCCTAAAAACACGAGCGGCGTGATCACCAAGAGCGGGATCAGCTGCAACTGCTCAAAATTTCCAGCCCAAATGCCAATGATGAACCCCAGCAACGAAAAGCTAAGGCAGGTCATCACCAAAAAGGCGACCATCGCAATCGGATGCGCAATATTGAGATCAACAAAGAAGAACGCCGTGATCAGGATAATCACCCCGATAAACATCGCCTTGGTCGCCGCCGCCCCCACATATCCCAGCACAATTTCCAGAAAATTCACCGGGGCCGAGAGTAATTCATAGATCGTGCCGATAAACTTAGGAAAATAGATACCAAAGCTCGCGTTGGATGTGGCCTGCGTCATGACCGACAGCATGATCAGCCCCGGAACGATAAACGCACCATAGCTGACGCCCTCAACTTCGTCGATCCGACTGCCAATCGCAGCACCAAAGACGATAAAGTAAAGCGATGTCGAAAGCACCGGCGAAATCAGGCTTTGGGTAATCGTGCGAAAAAACCGCTTCATCTCGGTGCGGTAGATCGTCTGAACTGCGTAAATATTCATGTTGTTTCCTTTACCAGCCCAACAAAGATGTCCTCGAGACTGCTTTGCTTTGTTTGCAGATCGGTCATGACCAACCCGGCGGCGGCCAAATCATTCAGCAATGTTGTGATCCCTGTGCGTTCACCCGTGGTGTCATATGTATATGTCAAGCTGAGCCCGTCTTCGGATCGTTCAAGGGCATAGGCTGATAGTGCATCAGGGATTTCATCTACAGGATCACTGATTGCGATTTGCAGCTGCTTTTGCCCCATCTGCGCCATGAGTTCGGATTTATCCTGCACCAATAGAATTTCACCGCCATTGATCACACCAACACGGTCGGCGATGGCTTCGGCCTCTTCTATATAGTGTGTGGTCAAAATGATGGTGACGCCATCGGCCTTTAGCCCCGCTACAATATCCCACATGTCTTTGCGCAGCTCTACATCCACACCAGCGGTGGGTTCGTCCAAGAACAACACACGTGGTTCATGCGATAATGCTTTGGCGATCAGCACCCGGCGCTTCATACCGCCCGAAAGCGCCATAATTTTGCTGTCCTGTTTGTCACCAAGTGACAGTTGGTCCAGAATACGGTTGATATATGCGTCATCGCGTGGCTTTCCGAAAAGCCCGCGCGAAAAACTGACCGAGCTAAAAACAGTTTCGAATGGCTCAAGGTTAATCTCTTGCGGGACAAGCCCGATCAGGTCACGGGTCGCGCGATAATCTTTGATCGTGTCAAAGCCGCCAACGGTAATGGACCCATCCGTCGGCACCGTGATGCCGCAAACTGTCGAAATCAGCGTGGTCTTACCCGCACCATTGGGGCCAAGCAGTGCAAGGATCTCGCCCTGTTCAATTTCAAGGTTCACGCCCTTAAGCGCCTCAAACCCGCCGGGGTAGGCCTTGCGCAGGTTCTTGATGGAAATGATGGAAGACATGAAGCGCCCTTTATTGGATTCATGGAACTTAACGTGAACGCGCGCAAAACGGAAGGGCACGCAGCCCTCTGGCGCACGTCATGGCGTTGACGCTACGTAGTCATCATCTGGGCAACATCAAGCATCCGACACGAAAAACCCCATTCATTATCATACCAGCCAAATACGCGGACCAGCCCGCCAGCGGTCACGCGCGTTTCTGGTAAAGACACAATCAGGCTTTCGGGGCGCGCACGTAAATCAGATGACACCAGTGGTTTGTCAGTGTGCCCGATTACCCCCGTTTGAGCCCGCAGGCAGGCATGCACATCTTCAAGCGATACTTGTCTATCCAACGTCACGGTCAAATCCACGGCAGACACGGACGCAACAGGCACGCGGACGGCGGCCGCTTCAATCCGTCCAGCTATGTCAGGCAGCACTTCGTTCAGCAATCGCTGCGCCGATGTCGTTGTAGGGACCATCGATAGCCCAGCCGCCCGGCTGCGCAACATATCCCCGCGTGGGGCGTCAATGGTTGGCTGGCTACCAGTGTAGCAATGGATCGTCGTCATCCACCCCGTTTGCAGGCCCCACGTATCGTCCAAAAGCCGCACCAGCGGTGCCAGCGCGTTGGTCGTGCAGGACGCATTCGATACAATCCTCTGATCCATCAAAAGGTGATCATTCGCACCCAGCACCATGGTTAATTCCGCCGCACCTGACGGGCCCGATATCAAAACACGGTCCGCGCCTGCTTGCAGCCCCCGATTGGCAATCTCTGGACTGTCTGCCTTGCCCGTACACTCCAGCAGAAGATCCACATCAGACAGATCCAAGTTACCGACATCATCCGTGCGATGCAGCGGAATCGTTTTGTTATCCAGCACCAACGCGCCATTTATAAATTCTGCCTGGCCCGGAAAAGGGCCAAAGACACTATCATATGCAAACAAATGCGCGCAAAGATCGCCCGCCGCGATGTCATTGATACCAACAACCTCAAGATCAGGCCATTTTCCAGCGGCCCAAGCACGTAGCAACGTACGACCGATTCGCCCGAATCCATTGATGAAAACACGTGCCATTCTTCTGCCCCTCACGACGTCATGTGATCGTGCAACACCGCGCATTTGGCGGCAAGAGCGATTCTTATACGGTCAGAGGTGGCTTCCAAGTGCTTGTTAACCAAGAATCAGTCGGTGATTCTCAAAAATTTGGGAGTCGCATGCGCTAAAGTGACGCTTCCCGGCATCACATTGATAGAAATTCATCGTTCAACGACAGAAATAGATTAATATTTTATCGCACCCCTAGCCTTCGGCATATTTCTAAACGAAAAGCACTAATTATCAGTGAAAGCAGTTAGTATTAGGCGGAAAACCGCTGAGGTCGTAATTGATTTTGGCAACAATCTGAGGTTTTCCGATGATTAAGAATCGATAAACGACAGGTTAGCGTCACTTTTTGGCCTAATTTGAGTGAGAAAGACGAGATGAGCCAACGGGATTTCCGTTTGGGCAGTGAAGTTTAAGAGCTGGAAGTAAGATGGCGAAGGCGCAAGAGACAGAAACCGTGGACGAAAAAGACAGCTTTGTGGACGAGCTAAAGCCGGGCACAAAGCTGATGCACGGCCAATACACGATTGAAAGCTTCCTTAACGCGGGTGGCTTTGGGATCACGTATCTCGCAAAGGACAGTCTTGATCGTAAGATCGTGATTAAAGAATGTTTCCCTGGCGCGTTCTGCCGTCGGAGTCGTTATGTTGTGCAGGCCCGTTCGCGCGCCCACCAAAACGAATTGAAATCCATCGTTCGCCTTTTTGTACAAGAGGCCCGCAGCCTTGCGAAACTGGACCACCCGAATATCGTTGGCGTGCACCAAGTCTTTGAAGACAACGACACCGCCTATATGGCGCTTGATTTCGTTGAAGGCCGCGACCTGCTGGACACGATCGAAGATCCCAATCACTCTCTGACCCCCGCGCAGATCAAGACAATCTTAAATGAAGTGTTGAGCGCGGTCGGCTTTATCCACGAGCAAGGCATCTTGCACCGTGATATTTCGCCGGATAATATTCTGATCAACCAGACGTTCCACCCCGTCTTGATCGACTTTGGTGCGGCGCGCGAAGAAGCGACAAAGCAAAGCCGCGTTTTGTCTGCATTGCGCGTGGTCAAAGACGGCTATTCGCCACAAGAGTTTTATATCGCAGGTTCAGAGCAAAGCCCAAGCAGTGACCTTTATGCTTTGGCCGCGTCATTCTATCACCTGATCAACAAAGATGTCCCACCAAATAGCCAAGCGCGGCTAGCCGCGATCGCTTCTGGTGACACTGATCCATATGTCAAATTGGCGGGCCGCTTTCCCGACTACGAAGACCGCTTCCTTGAAGCGCTGGACAAAGCATTGGCTGTTTTGCCAAAAGACCGCATTCAATCTGCTGAAGAATGGCTGCAGATCATCGAGGGTAAGCAAGGCAATGTAACGCCACTTAATGCTTCCTCCGCTGCGGCGGCGGCACCCGTAACCGAAACTGCGCCTGCTGAAAAATCCAAGCTGCCTATTTTGCTCGGCTCGGCGGCTGTTGTCGCGATCCTTGCCGGGGTTGGCGTTATGACAATGACGGGCGGTGATGACGCCCCCGTCGCAGAGCAGGGAACAGCAGCAACAACACCAGAGCCTGCCGCAGAAGAGGTCGCCATAGTGACCCCCGAGGTCGAAGTCGCGCCGGAAGTGGAAGCCGCACCTGAAGTCGAAACGCCCGCACCTGCGCCTGAAATTGTGGATGCGACCCCAGATGTCACGCCTCCGGCTACTCAGCCCGCGCCTGTCGTTGTCGAAGACGAACCCGCAGTTGTGGCGCCTGTTATCGTCGATGGCCCAGTTATCGTTGATGCACCAACTCTGCGTCCGGCAGTGCGCCCAGAAAGCGTTGAAACTGCCGCGCAGCCAGAGCCGCTTCCTGAGCCAGTTGCAACACCGCAGCCAACGGTGACAGACCCTGAAGCCAGCACAGAATTCGCAGGACAAACAGGCACGCGCCCTGTCGGCGAAAGCGAGATCGCTGATGTCGCACTGCCAGACACACCAGAAGCAATTGACGCTGTTGGTGCCGGTTTGGATGGCGCAATTGACGCTGTTGTTCCTGGCAACGAATTGCAGCCAAGTTATGTGAGTTCTGACTGGACCGTCGGCCTGCCGTTTGGCGCTGCTGATGATACATCAAACGTTGTGTCCCAAGTTGGTCTTATTTCTCCTCTCTGGGTCGAACCAGGCTTAGAAATCACCAGCGTTAACGGCGTTGAAGTCGATTCCATCGCTGGCATTCCAGCCGCGTTGCGCGCTTCGATGGAAGGCCAAGAGGTTCCCGGCACGATCAGTGCGACCTTTGGAACAATCAATGCCGATGGGGTCGCCGCGGAACATGATTGGAACCTACCCGTATCGCAAGAACTGGTCTTGTCAAACGGGGTAAGCTTTAAGTCTGTCTTCGCCGACGACGCGTGGCGCACGACTGTCGCAGAGATACCAACCAACCTTGCGGGCGGCCTGCAAGCTGGCGACGTTGTGGTCTCTTATATCCCAACTGCTGAGACCCTTACTGAACGTGAAACACTCACAAATATCTTTAACCGAGAGCTAGAAAGCGATGTCGAACAATTCATGTTTGCCGTCCAACGCGATGGCAGCATGTGGGTTGCCTCGCTTGTCTATACTGGCCCTGAAAACTAATATTGGAAGGTAGATGAAATGAAATTTCTTCGTAATCTCATTGGCAAGAAACGGCGCGATGACACCTCCCGTCGCCCCGCTGGCGCTGATCCGCTTGAGCAATCGTACCAAGACACCGTTGGATCCATCGGCGCAGAGGAAGCCGCTGAACCAGCGGTGACAGATATCCTATCTTCGGTGAATACCAAGGTTGCAGCGCCGAAAGCCGAAGCTACAAATATCTGGGATGTTGAAGACGATAGCACGTCAAGCGCACTCCCCGAAACGGCCCCTGATTTGCCTACACCTGCGCCAGCCGAAGCATCCGCCGCCGCGTCGCGCTCACCAGCGCGCGCCCGCCGGACCAAAACGCGCTTGATTGGCTTCGAAAAATCAGACGGTGATGTAGTCGGCATTTTTGATGACGCGCCAACACCTGACGCGCCAAAGGCAGCCCCAGCGCTACGCGCGAAATTCCCAGTAGGTTGGGTTGTAATCGCTTCCGGCCCAGGTCGCGGCGAGTGTTTTTCACTTTCCGCTGGCATGTCCCAAATTGGGCGTGGCGAAGACCAAGCCGTGCAACTTGATTTCGGCGATAACTCTATTTCGCGTAGCAACCATGCTGCTATCGTATTTGATGAAGAAACCAGCGAGTTCGTTCTTGGACACGGTGGGAAGTCAAATATCGTTCGTCTGAACGACAAACCACTTATTAGTAACGAAACACTTACGTCGGGCGATGTTATTCGCTTGGGTGAGACTGTGCTTCGCTTTGTTGGCCTGTGTGACAAGACATTCAACTGGACCGACGGCGCATCTGGGGAGGATGAAGATGTGGCGATCGCCTGAACCACGCTTTGACGTCGCATCTGCGATTGTCCAAGGCGGCCGTGATTACCAAGAAGACGCAATTGTGAGTGACTTCCCATTCGGGGCGGACACTGGCGTTGTTGTTCTTGCTGATGGTATGGGCGGCCACGCTGCTGGTGACGTCGCCAGTAAAATCGTAGTGACCGAAGTTTATAGTGAGCTTAAGTTTCAAAGCGCAAATTTCACCGATTTCGAAAGTGAAATCCCGCAATATTTGACCTCTGCCGCAGTAAACGCAAACAATGTTGTGCGCGATCACGTGAAAGCGAACCCAGACACTCGCGGTATGGGTGCGACGCTCGTGTCTTTGGTTCTGATCGAAAACCGGATGTTCTGGATGTCGATCGGGGACTCGCCACTTTATCACATGCGTGCGGGCAAGATGAAGCAGTTGAACGAAGACCATTCGATGGCGCCACAGATTGATTTCATGGTGCAATCGGGTCTTTTGGATGCGGAAGCTGGCAAAAACCACCCGGATCGCAACTGCTTGACCTCGGTCATCCTTGGCGACCGTGTCGCAAAGTCTGACTGCCCTAAGAAGCCGTTCGAACTGCAGGTTGGGGATATTGTTGTCGTCTCAAGCGATGGGCTCCAGTATCTAGAAGAGCCGCATATTCAGAAGATTTTGCACCGCTATCGCCGCCGTAAAAGCGCCGAGATCGCTGGCTATCTTTTGGAAGCTATCGAAAATCTGGCTGATCCTGATCAGGACAATGTGTCATTTGCGGTTATCAAGCTGAACCACAACAAACCGGTCATCCGCGCGATCCGTGCGAAACCAGTTGGTCACATTGAAACCCACGCGTCCTCTATTACCCGCGTTGTTACCGAAGCGCCAAAGGCAGATCCGGAAAATGCGGAACCTCCAGCAGAGGATGTCGCGGCTGAGACCACAGCGGACGCTGCGCCAGTAGAGGCACCGACAGAGCCTAAAGACGCGAAACCCGTCATCAAAGAGGTAAAGCCAATCGCTAAACTTGATGATACTAGCACACAGGAGGTTGAAGAGGCTGCGCCTCAGGCTAAACTAGCCGCCGGAGGCAAATAATGTCGAATCAATCTCTCGCGATACGCGTACACGAAGAATTAAAGCAGGCCGTCGCAAGCGGCCTGCTACCTGAAGCCGCCCATAAGCGCGCAATGCAGCTTGCTGGCCGCCTTGACCAACCCGTGCGAATCGCGCTTTTGGGTATGGAAGGCGCTGGAAAGTCGCGGATACTCAACCTGCTGGTGGGCAGCAAGGTCATTCCCGAAAGCGTCAATTTGCCCACCGTTCAGCTGACGCATGGCGACACGACCCAAGCGATTTGCACCTTGGATGACGGCACCAAAAAGACGCTCGACCATTTTGGTGAAAAGACGACGTTTGAAACGGTCGATATTCTAAAAATTATCGCCGTGAAGCCAACCTTTGTTGAGCTACGCATCCCACTGCCCGCGCTCAAGAAGATTTCGGTTCTAGATGTCGCTTCAACCAATGAACCAGAAGCGCTCAGTGCCGCCTGTCAGTGGGCTGCTAAGCGTTGTGAAGTCGCCATGTGGTGCACAAAGGGCTATGTGCCCGCAGAGCAGGCGATCTGGGCGCAAATGCCTGATTTGATCAAAGACCACGCATTTTTGATGCTCACCCATGCGGATCAAATTGCCGCAGCTGGCAAGTTGGATATTGCAATCGCTGCCGTGCGCAAAGCCGCTGGCGATGAATTTAACCACGTGCTGCCCATTGCTACGCTTGATGCGCTTGCCTCGCGCGGGGCCGATGGGGCTGTCGACAAAGAAAAAATGCGCAGTAGCGGCGGAACGGCGCTTATTGGTGCGGTACTTAAGCAGGTCGACCAAGGGCGCCAGGCTTTCGTCGATCTAGGCGACATTTTGTTGCACCAAAACGCCGAGGCGCTCGCAGGGAATGAAAAAGTCGTTCTAAGTCAAGAGGATGAAGACGGTGCACCAACAGATTTGGGCACAAATCACACTGTTGAGCTCTCAGTCGTACATAGCGCAACTGTTTCCTCAGGGGAAACAAAAGAATCGGCCACTGTTGTAAGACTTCAGCCAGAAACGCGTAGCGCCTATGAAACTGCGTTAACCTATATCGCTGAACAAAGCCAAGCGATATCTCAGGTCATGGCAAATGCAGACGATGGCACGCCCGCCGAAATCATCGCGCGCGCTTCTGAGAACGTGCAGTGGATTTGCGATTATCTGAATGAAAATGGTAACGATTCTGACCAATCACTCCTACGTGCACGGGATACGGCGTTTGATGCCGCAGACCTTGTGCAACTCATGCAGATGGAAAAAAATGACGGTGCCGCAGTCGAAGCGCTAAGCCTATTGTTGCAAATCAAGCACGAGTTACAGGCCGATTTAGCCGCATAACGCCGCGCAACACTTGTCAAAGCGTTAATATCAGTGCCTTATTCAGGCTGCGCTACTCTGTTTCCATTATCGCAATAAACCAGTGATAACCTCGTGATTTGGCGAAGAGGATATCTACTGATATGGGTGGTAGCCAAGACGACTATTGAGGACAAACGAGAATGAAGATGGAAGAGCTGACAAAAGGGGATGGTTACAAAGTCCCGGCAGCGCACCACCCTTTCATGCGACTTGGGCTAGAAAAACTCGAAGAGTTTCATGACGAAATTGTTGACCTAGAGGCGACGCTGGCAGACGTCGTCAAACTGGGCGGACCTGACGCTGAGAAAAAATCAACGCGTCTTATCAAACAGTTGCGCGCTTTTGAGCCTAGCATCACGATGATCGGGCAGATCAAATCCGGCAAAACATCGCTGGTGAACGCCATGGTTGGCCGCCCCAATTTGCTGCCCGCTGACGTGAACCCGTGGACATCCGTTGTCACCTCTTTGCACCTAAATACGCCGCTCGCCAACGATGCGCCAACCGCGTCATTCCAGTTCTTTAGCCAGGGCGAATGGGACCATTTGGTCGAAAATGGGGGCCGAATCGGTGAGCTATCAAGCCGCGCCGGCGCAGATGAAGAACTTGAAAAAGTGCGCGAACAAATCACCGAGATGCGCGATAAGACCAAAGCCCGCCTTGGACGGAAATTCGAATTGCTGCTTGGTCAGAAGCACAGCTATGCCGATCTGACCGATGATCTAGTCCAGCGCTACGTCTGCATGGGCGACGATTTCGAAGATATGGACGAAGAAGACCAGCAAGGCCGGTTCGCGGACATCACGAAATCAGCGGATCTGTATCTTGAGGCGAAATCAATTCCGATGCCGCTGTGTGTCCGCGACACCCCCGGCGTGAACGATACATTTATGATGCGTGAACAAATCACCATCAACGCGCTGCGTGAAAGCCGGATTTGTGTTGTCGTACTGTCTGCGCATCAGGCGCTCAGCTCGATGGACATGGGGCTTATCCGCCTTATCGCAAACGTGAAGTCCCGCGAAGTGATCATTTTCGTGAACCGGATTGACGAATTGTCTAATCCCGCCGATCAGGTACCCGAAATTCGCGACAGCATTTTGCAAACGCTCAAAGACAATAATGGCCCCGAAAATCCAGAGCTTATTTTTGGCAGTGCTTATTGGGCGAACATTGCTTTGGGCGAAACGCTTGATGACATCGTCGCCGAAAGCGCCGAAGCCATGTTCAACTGGGCCGAGGCTTCGCTGAGCGCGGAAACCGCTGGCATGGAGATCAACGAACTGGTTTGGCACCTGTCGGGTGTGCCCCAGTTATATCGCGCCCTGTCTGACCGTATTACCGAAGGGCCCGGTGCCGAAATTCTGGCCGCCTCGCGCAAACGGGCATTGAACCTTGTTGGCGGCGTGCGCGCCTCCTCGGCGATGGTTTCGATGCGCCTTGATGGCGACTCCTTTGATGTCATGCCGCATGATCAGCTCGTCGCGCATTTGGACAAGCTTGAAGCAGACAATCAAAAATTTCTCAGCGACCGGATGGACATTGTATTCCAGCAATTCTCATCCCGCATCGACCAGTCACACAAACGGTTCTTGGACCGCGCACTTGAATCGCTGCTTCAGCACCTTGAAAGCAAGGGCGAGCAAGAGGTTTGGCAATATAGCCCTGACGGGTTGCGGATGCTTTTGCGCACCAGCTATCAAGTTATGCGCCGCAATGTGTCATCCACCTGCGATCAGGTTTTTGCAGCCGCCTCCGCTGATTTGGCTGAAACGTACCGTAATGCCTTTGGTGTTGCGGTAGATAACTTTTCGATCACGCCGCCAGCCGCGCCTGAAATTCCGGCCCCTGTGCAGCTAGGCCAGACCATCGCGCTGGATCTGCAGACGTCTTGGTGGAAAGGCTGGTGGAGCCGTCGTAAAGGGTATCGCGCCTTTGCCAGCGGATTTTATGACCTGATCGAAGCCGAAACAGCCCCGATTGTTGATGAACTCAAAGTCCGTCAAGCCGAAGAAATCCGTGATTTGGTAGAGGCCGAGTTACGAGATTTTCTTGCGGAACAACGTGGCTTCCTCACGGATATCAGCGAGAAATCGAACCTGAACCAAGAAGACCTTAAAGAAATCTTTGGTATTACGGCGCAGCAAGAACGCGAAGAAATCTTCGATTACATTTTCGAAGAGTTGAGCGATAGCACCGCTGCAGTCGAAGGGGACGCGGAATGACTGATCAAGCAAAACGCAAACCACGCATTGCCCTGATGGGCGAATTTTCGGCAGGCAAAAGCACCCTGTCGAACCTGTTGATGGGAGCGCGCCCCCTACCCGAAAAGGTAACGGCAACCCGGCTATCGCCAGTTTGGATGACCTATGGCGATGGCGCACCCTACCGTGTTGATGTGGATGGCAGCACTGAACCCGTGTCGCTTGATCATCTTGAAGGGATTCCCGTCGAGGAGACCAGATGCATTCGGCTGGAACTGGAATGTGATATTCTAGAGGCCTGTGATTTGATCGACTTTCCTGGCATTTCCGATCCGAACATGTCGTCTGACGTTTGGGAACGCATGTTGCCCGAGGTGGACGCTGTCATTTGGCTCACGCATGCCACCCAGGCATGGCGGCAATCCGAAGCCTCTGTTTGGGACGCGATGCCCGAAGCGGTGCGCAAAAATTCTATCCTGCTGATTACGCGCTTTGACAAATTGACGACAGAAAAAGACCGGCTGCGCGTGTTTAAGCGTGTGCGCCGCGAAACTGCGGGTCAATTTGCCGCAACATTCCCAATCTCGCTGCTGCAGGCGCTTGAAGCCGGTGAGAACTTTGATCTTTGGGATGCCAGCGGCGCCGGTCCATTTGTAGAGCATCTGATCCAAACGATCGATACACTCAGCAAGCTTGCCGCCCGCTCTGAACAGCCGCTTTATAACATTCCTGATGGAACGGCGGTTCCGGAACCAAAGGTTGCAGCAGTGATACCGCGCCGCGTTGATCGCCCGTTGAACAAGGATGCGCCCAAACGTGAACGCCCCAAGGCTCCGCCCGCAGGGGCTGGCCCGGCAGTACCGGGCGCTGCAACTTCTTAATAGGTTACCGTGTTTAGGATAGGCTTTCACACGGCGTGCATATGTCGTAGTCAGCTTGATAGAAACATAAATTCAACGGACCAGCATTCATGGTTGTCGACGATCTAGACGCTCTGCAGGAAAAATTCGCGGTCTGTGACACAATCGCCTTTGCCGATTTGTCGACTCAGATGATCCTTGTGACAAATTCAGCAACGTCATTGCCGCGCGAAGGGTTAGACAACCTTTGCGCAGAAGCCGCCCTGACGATGGGGACTAAGCGGCGACAGTTTTTGGGAACAGAACCCAGTTCTAGCGCCGTTGTCGCAAGTCGCGGACAAGTCCGCCTGTTCTTGCGCGCCAAAGCTGAACCCAATGATATCTTGTGTTGTGTCAGCACCGACGAGCTGGATATCAACGCATTTTTAGCAGAAGCCCAGCCGCTTCTTGAAAAGCTGAGCACTGGCGGATGATTATGCAAAACCTACTAACGAACAAAGGCTGCAACCGTGAGTGACACATCGACAATCACCAACAAGTTGGCCGCGCTTTTATCCGACGATGATATCTATGTGGCAGGTGCCCGTGTCATCGCGCAAGGTGGTTCCCCTGCGCCTTTGGCCGCTGTCCTGAACGAAATTGACGCGACCGTTTTGGAACGCACATTGGTGTTCAGCATCGATGATGTGAACGTCAGTATGATCGTTGCCGGCCGTCGTTTGCGTGGGTTTACAGATGTTTCGGGAAATCTCCCTGAGGCGGCGAACGTCATCGGCAAAGTATTGTCTCGCGATGATTCAGAACCACTGCAGGCAGCAGGCGATCTGATGCTATTGCTTTGCGCCTCTGCTAACCGCGTGACGGTACGCAGCCTGCCAGCAACCCCATTTGGGACGAGTGCAGACGCAGGATTATCCGCCAGCGGGCTTGCGACCCTATGGCACATCAATCTTGACGACAAACCCGCCGCATTCATTGAACGGTACCTGTCTGCAAACGCTGCAGATTTAAGCGCATATATTTATGTATCAAATGGAGACGTGGTAAAGACCGTCGGCGATGTCGCCACGCTTGACGCACTCTGGAGCACGCAGGTCACCGAATTTCGCAAGCGCCACCGCGCCCTTCTTCCCAAACAAGATGGCCCCCGTCTGACCTGCCTTGATGAACCCATGGGTGAAGGCAGCACAGTGGCAATCGCTATCGACGGCAACGATGTTGGCCTATTCAGCTACAAACGCAGTCAAATGCCACGGCTTGTGTCGACTTGGGCTGCATCTCTGGGTTGATTAATAGTTGGGCAATCAACCCAAAAAGCGCACATGTTCAACATCTGCCTTACGGCTAGGCACTTTTGAGAAGCCTATATCGATACACAGGCAGTACAAAATTCGCCCAATTTTCAGGCTGATGTAAAAATTTCGCCCAATATCCTATCAGTCACCTAAAAAAGCAGCACGCGCTACCACAGCCCCGGAGACTCCAGCTGCATCACAGCATACTCACATGACGTCGGTAATAAGACATTAATCGTCGCACAGTGGGTCTTCCTGGCAGAAACCCCCACCGCGCGACTACAACAACACTGTTGTGGGTGCCGTGTAGCATTTGGCTTTTGCTATGTGAACGGCAGACCACAATTACGAAACGGGGAATTTGTTTCGATGACATATAAAAAGACACTTGGTGCCTCCGCTCTGGCTGCACTGCTGGCAAGCACATCCATTGCCGCTGCAGATTGTGACGAACCAATCAAAGTTGGCGTTCTACACTCACTGTCCGGCTCTATGGCTATTTCTGAAACCACGCTGAAAGATGCGATGTTGATGCTGATCGAACAGCAAAACGCTGCTGGCGGCCTGCTTGGTTGTGAAATCGAAGCTGTCGTCGTTGACCCAGCATCTGATTGGCCGCTGTTTGCTGAAAAAGCGCGCGAACTACTGACAGTATCAGAAGTCGACGTCATTTTCGGCAACTGGACATCAGTTTCACGTAAATCAGTCCTTCCAGTCATCGAAGAGCTGAACGGCCTGCTGTTCTACCCAGTACAATACGAAGGCGAAGAATCATCACGCAACGTGTTCTACACAGGTGCGGCGCCGAACCAGCAAGCGATCCCTGCGACAGACTACTTCCTTGAAGAGCTAGGCGTTGAAAAATTCGCACTGTTGGGCACCGACTATGTGTACCCACGAACAACCAACAACATTCTCGAAGCTTACCTGATCGACAACGGCATTGCCGAAGAAGATATCTTTGTGAACTACACACCATTCGGTCACTCTGACTGGGCAACAATCGTTGCAGACGTTGTCGCACTTGGCGAAGACGGCAAGCAGGTTGGCGTGATCTCGACCATTAACGGTGACGCAAACATCGGGTTCTACAAAGAACTGGCGGCTGCTGGCGTATCCGCTGACGACATCCCTGTTGTTGCATTCTCAGTTGGTGAAGAAGAACTATCTGGCTTGGACACATCCAACCTTGTTGGTCACTTGGCTGCTTGGAACTACTTCCAATCTGCTGAAGGCGAAGCAAACACTGACTTCATCGAAGCTTGGAAAGCATTTGCTGGTGAAGAGCGTGTGACAAACGACCCAATGGAAGCCCATTACATCGGTTTCAACATGTGGGTGAACGCTGTTGAGGCCGCAGGTACAACAGACGTGGATGCAGTGCGCGAAGCAATGTACGGCCAAGAATTCCCGAACTTGACTGGCGGTACTGCAGTGATGTTGCCAAACCACCACTTGGCAAAGCCAGTTCTGATTGGTGAAATCCAAGCTGACGGCCAGTTCGACATCATCAGCCAAACAACCGAAGTACCAGGCGATGCATGGACAGACTATCTGCCAGAATCAGCCGTGCTGAAGTCTGATTGGCAAGAACTGGGTTGCGGCATGTACAATGTCGAAACCGAAAGCTGCGTTCAGCTGACATCTAACTACTAATTCAATCTATCAGGCGCGGGATCGTTTCCGCGCCTGACCCTTATCTAAATTCCGAAAGCCCCCCATGACCCGCGTCTTACTTATGCTCGCCATGCTGTTGGGGTTTTCACCCGCCGCGCAGGCCCAAGATCTTCAGAATTTGCTGCAATCACACGCCGAAGAGATCGCGAGCCCCGGTCGCCGCACTGTCGGCGTTGTACTGGATGATTTGGCCGGCTCAGGCATTCCCCAAGTCGCGACATTTCTTGAGCAATGGCAGGAAAAGAATGTATGGCAGGGCCCCGAAGGTCTGTTCTTCATCGCCACCGAAGATGGCGACACGCTTACACTGACTGATATCGACAGTGGCGCACAATCCACCGCGCCCGCCGCAGATTTCACGCAATTGAAGCCGAATGGCGGTGTCCGCCGCGTGATTGGCACCGCGTTGGTCCAATTCCAATTGATGGATCCCGACCTGACACGCCGTACCACCGCCGTGGCATCTATCGCCCGCCGACCAGAGGCCAGCCAGCTTGCCCCGTTGCTTGGGTCGATCGAGGGTGAAAGCGACGCCGCACTTAAGGCCCGTAAAATCCAACTGGCGAATTTTCTTTCTGCAAGCTTTGCGGACGATCCTGCAGACCGCATTGCCGCAATCACGAGCCTGTCTACCGACGTCAGTGTTGAGGCACGCGCCGTCCTGAACCAAATTCTGTCCACAAGCCCGGGTGTGGCCGCGCAGCTCCCCTCTGACGCGAACATCGCCCAAGTGCTGACACCGGGCGCTGAGATATCGCTTGATGCCGCCTACGCGCTGCTAGTCGATGACGGTCTTGCGACGCCAATCACCACAGCAGAAGAAATCAAATCAGCCCTTGCCGCAAATATCGTTGATGGGCGTGTGGGGGATGTGCCGGTGGTCCAGCTGAACACTACGGATAACCGTGCCAGCGCCTATGCCCAGCTTGCTGCAGCAGGCACCGTTCCGGCACTTGTTACCACCGCTGATCGCGATGCGACCTTGGCGGATTATGTGTTTTTCGAAACCTATGACGAAGATGACGCCACCATCACAACTGCCGCAAAAACCGCGCTGGCCTCTGTTGAAACACGCGTTGCCGTGGGCCAAGCCGCCGATTTAACCTTGGATGCCCTATCGCTTGCATCGATCTACTTTCTGGCGGCGATTGGGTTGGCGATCACATTTGGGGTCATGGGCGTGATCAACATGGCGCATGGCGAATTCATTATGATGGGCGCATATACTGGCTACGTCGTGCAATTGTTCGTGCCTAGTTACACCGCGTCGATCATCATCGCACTGCCGCTAGCCTTTGCCGTCACGTTCGGGGCCGGGGTCGCGATGGAGCGTTTGGTGATCCGTCACCTGTATCACCGCCCCTTGGAAACGCTGCTGGCAACCTTCGGGATATCCATTGCGCTACAACAATTGGCCAAGAACATTTTTGGGACGCAAGCGCGTCCGCTCACTTCACCTGCATGGCTCGACGGTGCGCTGGTTTTCAACGATGTCGTGCAAATCAGCTATATCCGTATCGCGATTTTCGTGCTTGCGGTGATCTTCCTTTTCCTCATCTTGTTTGTGCTCAAACGCACCCGGCTTGGGCTTGAGGTCCGCGCGGTCACCCAAAACCCCGGCATGGCCGCATCGATGGGGATTAATCCGGACCGGATCAACATGCTGACCTTCGGGCTCGGTTCTGGGATCGCAGGCATCGCAGGGGTTGCGATCGGGCTTTATGCAAAGGTCACATCAGAAATGGGTGCCGATTATATCGTGCAATCCTTCATGACTGTGGTTGTGGGCGGGGTTGGTAATGTCTGGGGCACGCTTGCGGGCGCGTCATTGATTGGCTTCCTGCAAAAAGGGATTGAATGGTTAAACCCGTCAAATACGCTCGCGGCGCAAACCTATATGATCCTGTTCATCATTCTCTTTATTCAATTCCGGCCCAAAGGCATCGTTGCCCTCAAAGGCCGGGCGGCGGCGGATTAATTCCATGACAAATAGTTTTCTTATGCGCAACCCGTCAACACTGTGGTTCTTGCTTGGGCTCAGCTTGTTCACCATTGTTGTGACCGCATTGTCAGATGCAGGCATCGGTGTGATGTCGACATCCTTTGTCAAAACGTTGGGCAAAACACTATGTCTGTGTCTGATCGCCGTCGCGATGGATGTGGTTTGGGGGTACTGCGGTATCCTTAGCCTTGGGCACTTCGCGTTTTTCGGAATCGGCGGTTATGCGGTTGGCATGTGGCTGATGTATGCGCGCACCGAAGGCATCGTGCTTGATAGCTTTGCCTCACAGACCATCCCACCGACGCCCCAAGAAGTAACAGATGCAATCGGGAACCAAATCTTTGGCGTTGTCGGTAGCTCTGAATTTCCGATGATCTGGGCATTTTCCGACAGCTTGATCTTGCAACTGCTGCTGGTCGTTCTGGTGCCCGGAGTGCTCGCGCTCTTATTTGGCTGGCTGGCGTTCCGCAGCCGGGTCACAGGTGTTTACTTGTCAATCCTAACCCAAGCGATGACCCTCGCGCTTGCGCTTTATCTGTTTCAAAACGACAGCGGGCTGCGCGGCAATAACGGGCTGTCGGGCTTGCAAAACATTCCGGGGTTTGAAGACACACCGCAATCCACAATTTCGCTCGCGTTCTTCTACGCATCGGCGCTGGCTGTTGCATTGGGATACGTGCTGTTTGCTTGGATCACATCGGGCAAAATGGGCAGCGTAATCAAAGCGATCCGCGACAATGAATCGCGCGTGCGTTTCTTGGGTTACCATGTCGAAAGCTACAAACTGTTCGTCTTTACGATTACCGCGGTTGTCGCAGCCATCGCAGGCGCACTTTACTACCCGCAGGCGGGCATCATTAACCCTGCAGAAATCGCGCCTATTGCGTCAATCTATCTCGCAGTTTGGGTGGCCATCGGTGGACGCGGCCGCCTGTACGGCGCAGTGATCGGGGCGGCCTTTGTGTCGCTGCTATCAAGCTGGTTCACAGGCGGCGGCGCGCCAGCCATTCCGCTTGGGTTCTACACGATCCAATGGACCGACTGGTGGCTTGTTTTACTTGGCCTGTCATTCGTTGCGGTCACACTTTATGCACCCAAAGGCATCGGCGGGCTGTTTGACTATCTGGTAAGGAAACCATCATGAGCACCCTTCTCGAAGTCGATGGCGTCTCTGTCAGTTTTGATGGGTTTCGCGCGATCAACAATCTGTCCATCCAAATCGGTGAACCTGAACTGCGCGCTGTGATTGGGCCCAATGGGGCTGGAAAAACCACGTTTATGGACATCATCACGGGCAAAACCAAACCCGACGAAGGCCGCATTACGTGGGGAGATCGCAACATTTCCCTGCTTGGCATGTCTGAAAGCGAAATCGCAATGGAAGGCATCGGGCGCAAGTTCCAGAAGCCGACCGTGTTCGAAGACCAGACCGTTCGTGAAAACCTTGCCATGGCGCTGCGCAATCCACGTGGACCTTTTGCCGTGCTATTCTACAAAAAGACACGCGAAGGCGCTGCGCGGATCGAAGAAATCGCCGATGAAATCGGCCTATCTGATAGTCTTACCCGCAAGTCTGGCGAACTGAGCCACGGGCAAAAACAATGGCTCGAGATCGGGATGCTATTGGCGCAAGACCCGCGTCTTTTGCTTGTCGATGAACCCGCAGCAGGCATGACCACCGCAGAACGCGAATTGACGACTGATCTTTTGAAACGCGCGGCCGAAACACGCGCCGTTGTCGTTGTTGAACATGACATGGAATTCGTGCGCCGCCTTGATTGTAAGGTCACCGTGCTGCACGAAGGGTCCGTTTTGGCCGAAGGATCGTTGGACCACGTCACCGCCGACCAAACAGTGATCGACGTATATTTGGGGCGTTCATAATGCTTAATGTTCAAGACCTAACGCTGCACTATGGGCAAAGCCAAATTCTCAACGGGATAACGCTCAACGCGCCGGTGGGCGAAGTGACCGCCGTGATGGGCACCAACGGTGTTGGCAAAACCAGCCTGCTAAAGGCCATTTCTGGGCGCCACCCCTATACGGACGGCACTTTGGCTGTGGGTGATCAGACATTAAGCCACCCGTCCGCCTTTGCCGCCGCCCGCGCGGGCATTGCCTATGTTCCGCAAGGCCGCGAAATTTTTCCGCTGATGTCGGTGCTCGAAAACCTTGAAACTGCCTTTGCTTGCCTCCCCAAAGAAGACCGCCACATCCCAGACGAGATTTTCCAACTTTTTCCAGTTTTGTTGGATATGAAAGCCCGTCGCGGCGGCGATCTGTCCGGCGGTCAGCAGCAGCAGCTGGCTATCGCCCGCGCCTTGATCACACGGCCAAAGGTTTTGCTGCTGGACGAACCGACAGAAGGCATTCAGCCCAATATCATCCAACAGATTGGCCGTACAATCGACCTGCTACGCACACAAGGCAACATGGCGATCGTATTGGTCGAACAAAACTTTGACTTCGCTTACGGGCTTGCGGACCGGTTTGTTGTCATGACACGTGGAGAGGTCAAACGGCGCGCCGATAAGGCTGATGTCACGCCCGCGCAAATGCTCGAAGAATTGGCACTTTAAGATCCGGTCACGTTGTAGCGGCTGACATTTTTTGCAGGTCCGAAAATTAGTCGTTTTATTGATGTATTTCATCATTCAGTGGCTTCAATTTATCGGGCAACGTGTTGTATTTACGCGGTAACAAACCTGACGAAATGAAAACCCGATTCCTCCAAAATCCTAAGTGAGATAGCTATGAAAACTGGACAAAAAGTTCCAAACGTCACGTTCAAAACACGCGTACGCGACGAATCTATTGGCGGTGACAATCCATTCCGCTGGCAAGACATGACATCAGATGACTACTTTGCAGGGAAGCGCGTTGTGCTTTTCTCGCTCCCTGGTGCGTTCACGCCGACATGTTCCACATTTCAGCTTCCAGGATTTGAAAAAGGCATGGCCGAATTCAAATCTCACGGCATCGACGCAATCTATTGCATGTCCGTCAACGATAGCTTTGTCATGAACAAATGGGCTCAGTCGCAAAATCTTGAAAATGTGCAAGTCATCCCGGACGGCTCTGGTGAATTTACGCGCCGCATGGGGATGCTCGTGAACAAAGATAACCTAGGTTTTGGTGTGCGGTCTTGGCGCTATGCTGCTATCGTAAATGATGGTGTTATCGAGGCTTGGTTCGAAGAGCCGGGCATCTGTGACAACCATGCAGAAGACCCATATGGCGTGTCTTCCCCAGAAACACTGCTGAAGCACCTCGCGGCGTAACGAAAGAAAGATAAGCGCAATCAGATCTCTGGTCGCGCTTGCTGCTTTCTCACACCAATCCAGCAGAAACAAAAAGGCCCCCCGCATCGCTGCGAGGGGCCTTTTCTATTCTATCTGACGGGCTTACAGGCCAGTCGAGACGTCAATTGTGTTACCTTCTTCAAGTGTAACATATGCTTTTTTAACGTCTTTACGGGTACCAAGTGCGCCGCGGAAGCGTTTCACTTTACCCTTTGTGATCGATGTGTTGACCGCTTTAACCTTCACACCAAACAGCGCTTCAACAGCTTGTTTGATCTGTGGTTTGTTGCTGTCGATCGCCACTTCGAAAACAACGGCATTAGCTTCAGAAGCCATTGTCGCTTTTTCAGTGATGATCGGCTTGCGGATCACATCGTAGTGTTCTGCTTTGGCGTTCATGACAAACGAGCCTCCAGTGCTTCAACACCTGCTTTGGTCAGGACAAGCGTGTCTGACTTCAGGATGTCGTAAACGTTCGCGCCTTGCGACGGAAGAACGTTCAAAGTTGTGATGTTAGCAGCTGCCTTTTTGAAGTCAGCACTGACTTCGGCGCCATCGATGATCAGGGCACGTTTCCAACCCAACGCACCAACCTGTTTGGCCAGCGCAGATGTTTTAGTGTCTGTGACGTTGATGTCGTCGATGATGACCAGCTCGCCTGCGGCCACTTTCGCGGACAGTGCGTGCTTAAGGCCAAGCTTGCGGAACTTCTTTGTCAGCTCGTGTGCGTGGCTACGTGGGGTTGGCCCCTTGTAGATACCACCAGACCGGAAGATCGGTGCACCACGGGACCCGTGACGTGCGCCACCAGTACCTTTTTGGCGATAGATCTTCTTGGTTGAGTAAGACACTTCAGAACGACCAAGCACATCGTGTGTACCTGCCATTGCTTTGTTACGCTGCCAGCGCACAACGCGGTGCAAGATGTCCTTGCGTGGCTCAAGACCAAAGATCTCGTCGTTCAGTTCGACGGAACCAGCAGCCTTGCCGTCCAATTTGATTGCATCAGCCTTCATTGTTTTCGCCTCCCTCAACTGGAGCATCGGTTTGATCAGCAGCTTTCGCAGCAGAACGCAGAGCAGCCGGGTAAACAACACCTTCAGGAGCCGCTTTTTTAACCGCATCCTTAACAGTCACCCAACCACCTTTGGAGCCAGGAACAGCGCCTTTGACCATGATGATACCACGGTCAGCGTCTGTCTTGATGACTTGGAGGTTTTGAGTAGTGACTTTCGCCGCACCCATGTGACCAGCCATTTTCTTGCCTTTGAAAACCTTACCGGGATCCTGACACTGACCAGTTGAACCGTGCGAACGGTGTGAGATCGAAACACCGTGTGTCGCGCGCAAACCACCAAAGTTGTGGCGCTTCATCGCACCAGCAAAACCTTTACCGATAGACGTACCGCATACGTCAACGTATTGGCCTTCAAGGTAGTGATCAGCAGTGATTTCTTCACCAACAGCGATCAGGTTTTCTTCGGTCACGCGGAACTCAGCAACTTTGCGCTTTGGTTCTACTTTTGCCGCAGCAAAGTGGCCGCGCATCGCTTGTGATGTGCGCTTTGCTTTGGCTGTGCCGGCACCCAGCTGAACAGCTGTGTAACCATTGCTGTCAGCAGTGCGCTGCGCAACAACCTGCAGATTTTCGAGAGAAAGAACAGTTACAGGAATCTGCTTGCCGTCTTCCATGAAAAGCCGGGTCATGCCGACTTTCTTTGCGATAAGTCCAGTACGGAGCATATGTTCTACCCCTTATACTGAAATCTGGACGTCAACACCGGCGGCCAGATCGAGCTTCATCAGCGCGTCTACGGTCTGTGGTGTTGGGTCGATGATATCGAGAAGACGCTTGTGCGTACGGATCTCGAACTGATCGCGAGATTTCTTGTCAACGTGTGGACCACGCAAAACAGTGAACTTTTCGATCTTGTTTGGAAGTGGGATCGGACCACGCACAGATGCGCCAGTGCGCTTTGCTGTGCTAACGATTTCTTGCGTGCTTGCATCAAGCACCCGGAAATCAAACGCCTTCAGGCGGATGCGGATGTTTTGGCTCTGCGCCATATTCATCACCCTTTTTCTAGGGCCTAGATCGGAGAGGAAGACCCCCGCTCATCGAAGGCCCTCATCGCGTCTTTTATCCAACTTAAAAAGGGCACGCAGCGCGCACCCTGATTGGATTTTGGTTCTATAGGGGGAGTCGGGCGGTGTGGCAAGGGGCTAAAACTTCCCATACCAAGAATTAGCTACCCAACATCCAAGGGCCAGACAAACAGGATAGGTCAGTGCGCCACCCAACAAAACGTCCGCTCACTTTTGAACGAAGCTCGTTCAAATCTGCGGTCATGATATCACCTCCGAGCATACCAAGAATGCCCGGCATGAAGGTCGCTTCACATCCTGACACCGCGGTCGCTGCCGCTTTGATTTGCGCGGCCGTGTAAGGTTCATCGGTCCCAACCTGATCGACAAGCGCGTAACTGCGATCATCGATCACCGCAACCCGGAACGAAAGCCCCGAAATTTGCACAGTTTGCGCGCTACGCAAAGCCGCATCGCTGCGCGCGATGTTCTCGGCTCTTTGTTCACGTTGCTCTTCCGTCTGAGGTGCATTGCTGCACGCTGTAACTAACAGCGCCGCAAGGGAAAGTGATACAATCGTTTTCATGCTTTATTGGCCTTCAAATTGTTCAGTTGCTCAGCTGGTACATGTCGCTGAAAATGTCCCGGAGCCATCAGGCAGAAGAGTCACGACAAGGTTTTCTGTGGCTTCGCTCGGCTCACAGACAGCTCCTAGACCGCTTCTACCAATCTCTTCCGCGGACCAGTTTGACCCAAACCTCCCGGTCACACTATTGCCATCACGGTTCTGAGTGAGCAGATTCGGTGAGGTTCCACTACTACAGGCTGCCACAAGTGTAAGTAGACCAACGGACCAATAGGCTGACTTCATGTTGTTTTCTCCTTTTGGAAAACAGCTATAAGTTGCTCCCGTTCCGCACCAGCCCCAATTTCAATATTTGCACCACGAGCAGAAAAAAAAGGCCGCCTCGTTTTCGAGACGGCCTTTAGTTTATTTTGCGTGAGGTGGGTCGAGACCCACCCTACGGCTTATTCAACAATCTTCGATACGACGCCGGCGCCGACTGTGCGGCCGCCTTCGCGGATCGCAAAACGCAGGCCGTCTTCCATCGCGATGGGTGCGATCAGCTCGACGTTGAACTTCAGGTTGTCGCCAGGCATGACCATTTCTGTGCCTTCTGGAAGAACAACAGTACCGGTCACGTCAGTGGTCCGGAAGTAGAACTGTGGACGGTAGTTCGCGAAGAATGGGGTGTGACGACCGCCTTCTTCTTTGGTCAGAATATAGGCTTCTGCTTCGAACTTTGTGTGTGGGTTCACAGAACCGGGCTGACACAGAACCTGACCACGCTCAACGCCGTCACGGTCGATACCACGCAACAGAACACCAACGTTGTCGCCTGCTTCACCGCGATCAAGCAGCTTGCGGAACATTTCAACACCAGTACATGTGGTTTTCTGTGTTTCACGGATACCAACGATCGACAGTTCGTCGCCAACATTCACAACGCCACGCTCAACACGGCCAGTCACAACAGTACCGCGACCAGAGATCGAGAACACGTCCTCAACTGGCAGCAAGAACGGCATGTCAACCGCACGTGCAGGTGTTGGGATGTAGTCATCAACAGCAGCCATCAGAGCAACGATTGAATCTTTACCGATGTTTTCGTCACGCTCTTCCATCGCAGCCAAAGCTGAACCTGGGATCACAGGAATGTCGTCGCCAGGGTATTCGTAAGAAGACAGCAGCTCACGGATTTCCATTTCAACCAACTCAAGCAGCTCTTCGTCGTCTACTTGGTCAACTTTGTTCATGTAAACAACCATGTAAGGGATGCCAACTTGGCGACCCAGCAGGATGTGCTCGCGGGTTTGTGGCATTGGGCCGTCAGCCGCGTTCACAACCAAGATCGCGCCGTCCATTTGCGCCGCACCGGTGATCATGTTCTTGACGTAGTCGGCGTGGCCGGGGCAATCAACGTGCGCGTAGTGACGTGTTTCAGTCTCATACTCAACGTGCGCTGTTGAAATGGTGATCCCGCGGGCTTTCTCTTCTGGCGCGCCGTCGATTTCATCGTAATCTTGGAAATCACCAAAATACTTCGTGATCGCAGCTGTTAGGGTCGTCTTGCCGTGGTCAACGTGGCCAATTGTACCAATGTTAACGTGCGGTTTTGTACGTTCAAACTTTTCCTTAGCCATTTCACAGGGCCCTTAATTTTGAGGGGCCATTGCGGCCCGGTCCAACATCGCGGGCGATGTACTTGGAATCAGCCCAGAAATCAAGCCAATATCGCCGAATTTCAAATGCCGGGGCATTCATGCTATACCCCAGCCAATCACCCCGAAAAATTGCAGGGGAAACTTGGCGCGTTTTCTGACGGCATTCCAATTTGGCGGCGACGCAATCGTGATTGATCTGCACCGATGACCTAGTTGAATTTATTGTCACGCGGGAACCCGCGTGGGGCCATTCGCCCAGCGCTGGCCCGTTTGCCAGTCCATTCAGCCAATTCGGTCTCGGTGCGTGTCCGCCCTGCAGGGTCAAGCCAACTCAGCCCGTCGGCCCGCGTAAACGTCGTTGCGTCAGACATGCCGCCATCTTTGTATTTTTGCAGACGAACGCCTTTGCCGCGGCCCATTTCCGGCAATTCATCCAGCGGGAATACGAGCACCTTGCGGTTTTCGCCAACCACAGCGACGAAATCACCGTCAATGCGCTTACACACCTTTGCGGCACCGCTGGCCACGTTCAGGACCTGTTTGCCGTTTTTGGTTTGGGCCACAACATCCGCTTCTGGCACGATAAAACCGTTGCCTTCTGCAGAGGCAAGCAACAGCTTTGCATCCGGCTGATGCACAAGGATATCAATGATTTCAGTTTCATTAGGTAGATCAACCATGAGCCGCAAAGGTTCGCCCATACCGCGCCCGCCCGGCAGGTTCGCTGCTGATACAGTATAAAAGCGACCATTGGCCCCAAAGACCAACAGACGGTCCGTGGTTTCCGCATGGAAGATGAACCGTGGCCCATCACCATCTTTGAATTTTAGCTCACGCGAAAGGTCGATATGCCCGGTCATCGCGCGGATCCAGCCCATTTGTGAGCAAACAACAGTAATCGGTTCCTTGTCGATCATCGCTTCGAGCGGCACATCAACCACTTCGGCAGCCTTGGCGAATTGTGTGCGCCGGGCACCGCCGAGACTGTCGCGGCCAAATGTCTTGCGGGTTTCGCGCAGCTGTTCCGCGATCTTAGCCCATTGCAGATCACCGCTTGCCAATAATTCTTCGATGCCAGCACGTTCAGCGCGCAAAGCATCACGTTCGGCGATCAGTTCCATTTCTTCAAGGCGACGCAGACTGCGCAGGCGCATGTTCAAAATGGCTTCGGCTTGGGTTTCGGTCAGCGAAACCTCGGGGTCAAGGCCCGTTGGCGATTTGTAATCAGCCTCGGATGTCGCGCGCACATGGGTCTTGGCCCAATCTTCCGCGATCAGTGCCTTTTTCGGGTCATCGTCATAGCGGATGATGTCGATCACGCGATCCAGATGCAGGAAGGCAATGATAAAACCTTCCAAGACCTCAAGCCGGTGATCAATCTTTTCAAGCCGGTACTGGCTGCGACGGGTCAGAACATCGCGGCGGTGATCAAGGAAAGCGCGCAGCACTTCCTTGAGCGAACATACTTTCGGCGTCACCCCATCAATCAGCACGTTCATGTTCAAGCTGAACCGGGTTTCAAGGTCAGAGTTGCGGAACAGCATCCCCATCATGACCTCTGGATCGACGGTTTTCGCGCGCGGCTCCAGCACGATGCGGATATCTTCGGCGGACTCGTCACGCACATCAGCAAGTAAAGGCACCTTCTTAAGCTGGATCACTTCGGCCAGCTTTTCGATCAGTTTCGACTTTTGCACCTGATAGGGGATTTCAGTAACAACGATTTGCCATGTGCCACGACCAAGATCCTCGACCTCCCATTTGGCGCGCAGACGAAACGCCCCACGCCCGGTGCTATAGGCGGTTGCAATGTTTTCTTCGGGTTCGACAATCACGCCGCCGGTTGGAAAATCCGGACCCGGGATGTAGTTAAGCAATGTATCATCACGCGCATCAGGCGTTTTGATCAGGTGCAAACACGCATCAATCAATTCATGCAAATTATGGGGCGGGATATTGGTGGCCATGCCAACGGCGATCCCTGTGGACCCGTTTGCAAGCAGGTTCGGGAATGTCGCAGGCAACACGGCAGGTTCTGTCAGACGGCCATCATAGTTGTCACGAAAATCAACCGAATCCTCAGAAAGCCCTTCAAGCAGCGCCTCTGCGGCGGCGGTCATCCGCGCCTCTGTATACCGCGACGCGGCAGGGTTATCGCCGTCGATATTGCCAAAGTTCCCTTGGCCATCGACCAGCGGGTAGCGCACGTTGAAATCTTGAGCCAAGCGCGCCATCGCATCATAAATCGCGGCATCACCGTGCGGGTGAAAATCGCCCATCGTGTCGCCGCTGATCTTAGCAGACTTTAAGAACCCGCCGGTTGGAGACAGGCGCAGTCGGTTCATGGCATATAAGATACGCCGGTGAACTGGTTTCAGCCCATCGCGCGCATCGGGCAAGGCACGGTGCATGATCGTCGACAGCGCATAGGTCAGATAGCGATCGCCAATCGCCTTGCGCAAAGTTTCGGTCGTATCGATGGGGCCCATAGCCGGGTCGCTGGTCTGATCAGTCATAGGGTTTGGTTTAGCGGCGCACATTTACCGCGTAAAGCATAGAAACGGGCACTGAACGCTTGTGGCATCGCGACGAACCCGGCACATATGCGCTATGACACAGAAAACAATACTGATTACAGGCTGCTCAAGCGGCATTGGATATGACGCGGCACATGGGTTGCGCGCAGCGGGCTGGCGGGTTTTTGCAAGCTGCCGCCAACAAAAAGACTGCGACCGGATGATCGCCGAAGGTTTTGATAGCCCGCTGATCGATTACGCCGACGAGGCAAGCATCACGGCCGGGCTAGCAGATGTCTTGGCCGTCACAGGTGGCACGTTAGACGCGCTTTATAATAACGGCGCCTTCGCCTGCCCCGGTGCAGTGGAGGACCTACCAACGGGCGCGTTGCGAGAAATCTATGAGGTCAATGTATTTGGCTATCACGCGCTGACGCGCCAGGTGATCCCCGTGATGCGTGCCCAAGGTCATGGGCGGATCATCAATTGTTCGTCCGTGTTGGGGCTGGTTGGCATGAAATGGCGCGGGGCCTATGTATCAACGAAATTCGCGCTTGAAGGACTAACGGATGTGTTGCGGATTGAAATGCTGGGCACCCCGATCAAAGTCATCCTGATCGAACCCGGCCCGATCACATCAGACATCCGCCAAAACGCAATCCCGCATTTTGAAAAATGGGTTGATTGGGAAAAATCCGCGCGCGTCGACGAATATAAAGACATATTGTCACGGCTTTACACCGACAGCGGGCCGGATCAATTTGAGCTGCCCGCATCGGCCGTGACCAAAAAGCTCTTGCATGCGTTGACCGCCAAGCACCCCAAGCCGCGCTACTATGTGACAACACCGACCTATCTTATGGGCGCGTTGCGGCGTATCTTGCCGACGCGGTGGTTGGACGCATTGATTTTACGTGGCTAACCGCTACATCGCAGGGAACCGAACCCGAAAAGGATGACAGAGATGGCAAATGACCCGTTTTTTTGGATTGTAGCAGTTTCAGCGCTCGCTGTTCTGGTGATCCTCATGTTTGGGATCGGCACATTTGCTAAAGGGGGCGAATTTAACCGCAAACATGCCAACAAGATCATGCGTTGGCGGATTGGGGCGCAGTTTCTCGCCGTCGTCTTAATCGTCGCATTTGCGTATCTGCGCAGCACAGGGGGCTAATCCATGGTTGTCCTCAATAAAATCTACACTAAATCCGGCGACGCTGGAGAGACGGCTTTGGGCAATGGCAGCCGGGTTGCGAAACATGATCTGCGCGTAAACGCCTACGGCACCGTTGACGAAACAAACGCAACAGTCGGGTTGGCGCGCTTGCATGCAACCGGCGAAATGGATGCCCAACTGGCGATGATCCAGAACGATCTGTTTGATCTGGGCGCAGACCTGTGTCGCCCCGATATGGACAAAGATGCAGATGCCGAATACCCGCCGCTGCGCATGTCCGGCGCGCAAGTAAGCCGCCTAGAGATCGAAATCGACGCAATGACAGCGCAGGTTGATCCTTTGCGCAGTTTTGTTCTACCGGGCGGATCTGCGCTTGCCGCGCATCTGCATTTGTGCCGCACTGTGTCACGCAGGGCCGAACGGTTGGTTGTGGAACTGGCGGGCACCGAAGACGTGAACCCTGTAGCAGTGAAATACCTGAACCGCGTTTCAGATTGGTTTTTCCAAGCCAGCCGCATTGCAAATGCCAACGGCAAAGAAGACGTGCTATGGGTGCCAGGCGCAAACCGCTAAGGGGCGGTGGATCAAGATCCACCCTACGCGCACGGAGCAATGAATCGCATTGCATGAACTCGACGAGTTTTGCGCCAAATAGGGAAATCTTCTAATGCCAGTTTAGAGCTGTCTAATAGTGCCAGATTTTTGAAACGCAACTGACCGCGCGCATGATCCAAGCAATGCCCCAAAGTAAAGAAATCATAGACACACCTTTCCGGACTGGCGCAAAGCATCAAATACTATACAATAATGACAATATATTAAGTGAAAATTTTGCTTTTCACCCCGAAAAATGCGCGTTCCAAAACACCCGCCAGTCAAGCCCTCTAAAACGCTGTCCAGCTTCAGCCACCTGACGCAAACGTCAAGAACGTGACGTCCTAGCCCCTTACCGCGTCGATTTTACACTGTTGTCGCCTGTTACGACTCGCTAACACTGTCCCGAGAATAACTACGATCAATTTTCTTAGGAGAAACGCAGATGAAGGTCATCGTACCCGTCAAGCGCGTGATCGACTATAATGTGAAGGTTCGCGTCAAAGCGGACGGCACAGGCGTCGATCTCGCAAATGTCAAAATGTCCATGAACCCGTTCGATGAGATTGCCGTCGAAGAGGCGATTCGCCTGCGCGAAGCTGGCAAAGTGGAAGAAGTCATTGCTGTTTCCATCGGCGTGAAACAAGCGCAAGAAACACTGCGCACAGCACTGGCAATGGGCGCTGACCGCGCGATTTTGGTTGTTGCGGCAGACGACGTGCACCAAGACATCGAACCTTTGGCTGTTGCGAAAATTCTTGCCGCGATCGTCAAAGAAGAAGAGCCAGGTCTCGTGCTTTGCGGTAAGCAAGCCATCGACAACGACATGAACGCTACTGGCCAAATGTTGTCTGCACTGCTGGGCTGGTCACAAGCGACATTCGCCTCCGAAGTGAATTTGGATGGTGACAGCGCCGTGGTCACACGCGAAGTTGACGGCGGCCTTCAGACTATCAAAGTCAAAACGCCGACGATCATCAGTGTTGATCTGCGCCTGAACGAACCACGCTATGCGTCGCTGCCCAACATCATGAAGGCGAAGAAAAAGCCGCTTGATGAGAAAACACCTGCCGATTACGGCGTTGACGTGACACCGCGCCTGAGCGTGGTCAGCACATCAGAGCCTGCGACACGTCAGGCCGGGATCATCGTTGGATCAGTGGATGAACTGGTCGAGAAACTCAAAGAAGCGGGGGCTGTATAATGGCTGTTCTTCTCCTTGCCGAAGTGAACGACGGCGCCTTGGCCGTTGATGCAACTGCAAAAGCAGTGACCGCTGCAACCGCATTGGGCGATGTGACCGTGCTTTGCGCCGGTGCGACTGCACAAGCTGCGGCTGACGAAGCGGCGAAAATCGATGGCGTTGCAAAGGTGCTTTGTGCCGAAGACGCCGCGCTGAACCACCGTCTGGCCGAACCAACCGCTGATTTGATCGTATCGCTTGCTGGCGACTACAGCCACATCGTTGCCCCAGGCACAACTGACGCGAAAAACATCCTGCCCCGCGTTGCGGCATTGCTTGATGTGATGGTTATTTCTGAAATCACCGCTGTCGTGGACGCCGATACATTTGAGCGCCCAATTTACGCAGGTAACGCGATCCAGACTGTGAAATCTGCTGATGCGACCAAAGTCCTGACAATCCGGACCGCTGGTTTTGATGCGGCTGGCATGGGCGGATCTGCCTCTGTTGAATCCATCGGCGCAGCAGCTGACCCTGCTTTGTCCGAATGGGTTGAAGACAAGGTTGCAGAATCTGATCGCCCAGAGCTGACATCTGCGGGTGTTGTTGTCTCTGGTGGTCGCGGAGTTGGCTCCGAAGACGACTTTGCCCTGATCGAAAAACTGGCGGATAAACTTGGCGCCGCCGTTGGCGCATCTCGTGCGGCTGTCGACAGTGGTTATGCGCCCAACGATTGGCAAGTTGGCCAAACCGGCAAGGTGGTTGCACCTGATCTTTACGTCGCTGTTGGTATCTCGGGTGCGATCCAGCACCTTGCGGGTATGAAAGACAGTAAGATCATCGTCGCGATCAACAAAGACGAAGAAGCACCGATCTTCCAAGTCGCCGATTACGGTCTGGTCGCAGACCTGTTCGACGCGGTTCCAGAGCTGACAGAAAAGCTGTAAGCGATCTTACACAACCCATTTAAAGGGCCTGCTTGAAAAAGCGGGCCCTTTTTTTGTTCTAAGGAAACAAAATCAACGCGGCGTGTCTGCGAATGGTTTGGCGACGACTTGGTGCTGATCTTCGAAAACAATGTAGCCAATACGATGGCTCTTGATGATCTCAATCCTGTGCCCATTTTCCTCAAGCAAGGCGACTAATTCGAAGGCTTTCGTAATCATGACCTTTGCGTCAGATTTGAACCAGCTTAGCCCGACCGCATTGCGCCTGTAGTCTCCCTTCGACGTTGATCGATTAAAACGACTGGGCGTCTGCAAATTATTATAAAACCAATCAAGAATGGTGTTGAGATGCGTAAAAGTATGCTGATCGACCCCAACGGTATCACGTAATTCATAGGCCGCGCAGAAGAAGCCTTCTCTTGCGGCTATCCCGTCAACAATATTTTGGCGCACAAATCGGATGTACATTGATACCGCCTCCTTTCGCTCCTTTTCCATTATAGGGCGTCTCAAATCATGCGCCACGGCACTGTGGTTACAAACACGCACGTTTGCCTTCTACTGAGTTCTTTAGACGACCTTTCGTCATCTTGCCCCCCTTCCCGTTATCCATTACCCAACCGCAAACGCAACGCGGGGCGCGAATACAATGGACGGCCGTCAGACGAACAGCACTACGCGTGCCAATAGCATCTCCCTGAATGACCTATCCTTTGCTGTCGGCGGTAAGGTGATCCTTTCGAATATTTCGTTGCAAACAACCGCTGCCCGCGTGGGTATCGTCGGGCGTAACGGGTCAGGAAAATCCACGCTTGCGCGGCTGATTGCGGGGCTGGTTGCACCAACCGCAGGCCATGCGCTGGTGGGTGGGCACGACCTATTCAAAGACCGCAAAGCCGCCTTGCGCGAGGTCGGCATCCTCTTTCAAAATCCCGACCACCAAATTATTTTTCCGACCGTGGATGAGGAAATCAGTTTTGGACTACGCCAGCTTGGGGCGACCAAGGATGCCGCCGCCGCAACGACCCAAGACACGCTCGCCAATTTTGGCAAAGCACATTGGGCGGGCGCCTATATCAACACGCTGTCACAAGGGCAAAAACACTTAGTCTGCCTGATGGCGATCACCGCAATGGCGCCCAAGGCCATCATTCTGGATGAGCCATTCTCGGGCCTCGATATCCCGACGAAGGCGCAATTGAACCGCTACCTTGCGCACTATGCTGGTGGGGTCATCCATATCTCTCACGATCCGGATGATTTGACTGGATACGATCAAGTGATCTGGCTTGAACAAGGCGAGATCGCACAAATTGGGGCAGCGGCTGAGGTACTGCCGGCCTATATCGCGCGCATGACCACGTTGGGGGGAGGCGATGATATCTCTGACCTCTCCGGTTAAGACCCGCGCACATGGCTGGCCCGCCGGGGCCAAGCTTGCAGGGCTATGCGCCGTGACCTGTGGGCTGTTTTTAACCCAAAACCTCGCGCTTCATGCGGCCGTCTTTGCCGGAGTATTATTGTTATCGGCGCTACCGGGTCGCGCTTTTTTCTTTGCCAGCATACGCCATTTGCGCGTGCTGGCCCCGTTTATCATCATCATCGCGATCTGGCATCTTTGGACATTTGACGGCGCAAAAGGCGCGACTATTATCCTAAGGATGCTATCAGCTGTCGCACTGGCCAATCTGGTGACGATGACCACCAAACTGACAGATATGATCGACGTGATCCAAGTGCTCAGCCGACCGCTGACCCGGTTTGGACTGCGCGCCAATGTGTTGGAACTGGCCATAGCGATGGTGATCCGTCTAACGCCTGTGCTTGTGGACAAGGGCACACGCCTATCCGAAGCATGGTCCGCGCGGTCACATCGGCGTGCGGGTTGGCGGATCGTTTTACCTTTCACCATAATCGCGTTAGATGACGCGGACCAAGTCGCAGAGGCCCTGCGCGCACGCGGCGGTTTTGACGCCCTTGAGGAGAAATAAATGGAAAAGAACGTAACACTAATCGCGCTGTTCGCAGCCCTGATCGCCGCTCTTGGGTTAATCCCGCCCGTCTCGCTTGGGTTTGGTGTACCGATCACTGCGCAATCGCTTGGTATTATGCTTTGCGGTACAATTCTGGGCGCAAAACGTGGCGGACTGGCCGTAATGCTGTTCTTGCTCTTGGTCGCTATCGGCTTGCCGCTTTTGTCAGGCGGACGCGGCGGATTGGGCGTTTTTGCGGGGCCATCGGTTGGGTTCCTTGTCGGCTTTCCAATTGCTGCATTCGTGATCGGACTCATCGTTGAAAAATGGCGTGCCGCGCCTTTGTTGATCGTTGCTGGCGTTGCCTCGGTGCTGGGTGGCATCGTTGTCATGTATGTGTTTGGGATCATTGGCATGTCTGTGATGCTTGATAAGACACTGGTTGAAGCCGCAAAAATCGCACTGGTCTATGTGCCCGGTGATCTGCTGAAAGCAGGGATCGCAGCAATGCTGACATCTGCATTGGCCACCGCGCGCCCTGCAAGCGTGCTTTCGCGTATCGATGCCCACTGATTTCGACGCAATTCTAGCACGGCGGCGGTCGGTTCGGGCCTTTACCCAAGACCCGGTTGACCGCCCCACACTTGAACGGCTGTGCCAAGCCGCGCGCCGCGCACCAAGCGGCGCAAACCTACAACCCGGCAAGTTTCATGTGCTGACTGGCGCGCCACTAGCCACGCTGTCTAGTCGATTGGTTGCAGCAAATGCACGGGGTACGCCTGCCGATCTGGAATATTCCTACTTTCCTGAAAAGATGGCACCAGCGCTAAAGGATCGGCAACGCAAGGCAGGTTTTGCGCTTTATGAATCGCTTGGCATCGCACGCCGCGACGTTGCAGGCCGCCGTGCACAATTTGCCAAAAACTACCGCTTTTTTGATGCCCCTGTGGGCGTAATCGTCACGATTGATCGCGACATGGGCAAAGGCTGCTTCATGGATCTTGGCATGGCGATTATGACGTTTCTCTTGGCGGCCGAAAACGTCGGGCTTGGCGCGACAGGGATCGGGGCCATCGCAAACTACGGCAGCATTGTGCATGATCATTTGGGGTTACCAGACGACGAATTGGTCGTCTGCGGGATTGCGATTGGCATGGCCGACGAAAACGCGCCTGTGAACCAATTTCGCACGGAACGGCTCCCGCTAGATGCCTTCACAACCTTTGCCGGGTTTGACTAATCTGCGCGCAAAGCGATCGCCGATCCGATACCTCCGGCTGCCGCAATCGCCGCGATGCCGTTGCCGCCCGTCTGGCAAAGCTGATGATACAAACGCGTGGCCATAACAGCACCTGACGCCCCAACCGGGTGCCCCCACGCCAAAGCACCGCCGCCAGTGTTAACGATCTCTTGCGGCAATTTCGCGCCTTGCTGGCAGGCGATTGCCTGCACGGCAAAAGCCTCCATGATTTCGGCGTATTGGATATCAGCAACACAAAGACCGGCCTGCGTCAAAGTTGCCTCAATCGCAGCGATCGGCGCAGCGCCAGGCATTTCAGGATCGCCGCCAACCGTACGCCCCGCGACAAACGCAACTGCGTGCCGCTGCGCGATCCAACGCTCAGATACCATCACAACAAATGCCGCCCCGTCGGCTGCGACGGCCATATTTGCCGCCGTAATCGTGCCTGTCACAACGGGTGCTTTGTCACAAAGGCGCTGGGTCAATTGACGCGTGAACGGATCACGCGTAACGCCAGAAATTGGGACTATTTCAGGATGCTTTGTCGCGCGGGTGCGTGCGTGGCTTTGGATCGCCCAAGCATCTTGATCGGCTTTTGAAATCCCCCAAGCCTGCGCCAATGCCTGCGCCGCCTCTACCATATCCGGATCGCGGTCAGGCCAAGGCGTAAACTGTGCTTGATCATAAGCTTCGGGCGGGCGCCCATCCGCAAAGGTGCGCGACCGTAGCGGACGACGCGAATAGCTTTCGACCCCGCCAGCAATCACCACATCATGCTGACCCGACCGGATCATCGCATCCGCGATCAACAGCGCATCCATACCGCCCGCGCATTGGCGGTCAATCGATAGCCCCGCAACACTTTCAGGCAACCTCGCTTGCAAACCAATGATCCGTGCCGGGTTCCCACCAGCGCCAAGCGCGTTGGACACGATTAATTCATCGACTTCGGCGGGCGCCAGTCCCGCATCAGCCAAGATTTGTTGCAATACCGGCTGCGCTAAATCGGCAAAAGACAATGTGGCAAAGGCCCCATTCCTGGGTGCGATGGGGCTTCGCCGCGCCGCGATAATATACGAATGCGACATCAGGGCCCCGCTACTATGGCGCGCAATTGTGCCAAGTCAGGCTTGCCCGCGGCAAGTAAAGGCATCTGCGCAATCGCGCGAACTTCTTTCGGCACGCAATATTGTCCCAAAGTTACCCTGCAATGGGTTTGCACATCGACGGGTTCCAGCGGCGCGCCTTGATACGTCACAAAGCAAATCAACCGATTCCCCCGTGCTTCATCCGGTACAGACACAACTGCGCAATCGCGCACCGATTCCAGCTGTGAAACACAGCGTTCGATATCCTCGGGAAAGACGTTGACGTCAGCAACCGTGATCATCCGGTTCTTGCGCCCCTTGAGGAACAGGTTGCCCTGCGAATCCACCTGCCCCATCTCACCAATGCTCAAAAACTGGCCATCCCAGCGCGTGTCTTTGTGATCCCCGCTAGCGTAACCATCAAAAAGATAGGGGCTTTTCACCCAAATCTCACCCACTTCACCTTGCGGCGCATCAATCCGCATTTGCACATCAGGATAGGCCTGCCCAACGGAACCGACCGGTGTTTGATCATCCGCGCGGGTCATAAAGCTTGTTTCACTCGCTCCGAAAAACGTAATGATTTGGGCCTGCTGGCAGATGGCATGCGCGGCGCTTTTCATCTTTTCAGACAATGCCCCGCCACCGCAGAACACATAGCGCAGCTTTGGGAATGACCTGATTTGCGCTTGTGCGGCCCCTTTGACCAATAATCCCAATTGCGTTGGCGTGGCATAAATGACCGTCACCCCCATTGCTGAGATCCCCAGCGCTTGGCGCTTTGGGGAGGTTTGCGCCAAGCCGCATATGTCCGCACCAAGGCAAAGCGCTTCGACACTTGCATATAGGCTCAAGGAATGCCCCAACGATCCGAAGGTCGCGTAAACATCCTCTGGCCCAATCCCGAATTGATCTGCAGTAATCGTAAAGCTCTGCATCCATGATTGCGGGCTGCGTCGAATGATCTTGGGCTGACCACTGGTCCCTGATGTCGCACAAAGCACCCATTGTTGCGCGTCATGACTGAGCGTGATCGGGGATAGCGCCGATTGCCGCGCCATAAATCCACACTGTCCACGTAGACAATCCACAAGCACGCCAAGACCCGGCACATCCGGGGTTAAGACGGTGCTGTTGGCGTGAAGCGAAAAGGTAGGGTGCTGCGTCATGTTAAACGCATCTTTACACCCTTGTGCGGTGTGATGGAACGCAAACAGGCTACTATCGCCGATGTCGGGATTGCTGTCCGCGAATAGATTCAACAAGCTGCACGCTCGCCTCTTGATGACAACGCGCGCCAAGCATTTCGGATGCCATCGCTTCTTGTGAGGGTGGATAAATCATGCCTTTGGCACCTTCAGACAGTGCGGCTGTTGACGGGTTCACAACAACAATATCCGCAACAAGCGGGCGAAGTTCGTCGACCATTTTCGCGGTGATAAAGAGCGGGTCGGTTTGAAGCTGCGCTGGGCGCATGGACCAATCTTGATCACTCAACAGTTCGTCAGAGAACCAAAGCAAAATTACCCGTCTGCCGATATTCCCCAACAGGTTTTTCATCCGTGCCAACCAAGCTTGGCGCAGCTCATTTACGACAATTTCAAATTGTTGCGGCGATTGGTTGTGCAAGGCTCCAAGCATATGGCGGATGAACGAAAACTCCGAAAAATCGACGTCTTTGTAGATCTCTTGTAGCACCGAAGACGCGGCCACAAATCGGTCATTGCGACGCGGGTGCACCGAATAGAATCGGTTCGACAGATAGTTTGCCCCCATGATTTGCAACACTGTAAGATCGGCATCGCGGCAAATTTCGAGTACGGATTGATCATTCACAAAGGCATCAACCCCCGCACCGACGCCGCCAAAATTCACACAGGTTTGGCGTATTCCCTGCTCCACCAGCGCCGGAAAGGGCTGCTGGATGAATTTACCGTAAGTTTCGGTCCCGCCAATGAATGCCAGATAGGGCTGATCCAATCGCTTGAGCGGCCCACGAAACATCATTTTTGAATGCCCATAGTGACAGGGCGCGTAACCAATATCGCCAGTCTCGACCACCTCTTGTTTCATACGACCCATCACTCTTTCGCGGTTACCACGCGCAGATTCGCGTAATTACTTTGCGAATTTGCTAATGACAAAATTCAATTTAACTTTTCATCAACCGGGCGGCTTGAAGCCCCCCGGCATGGGGGCCTATGGTGCATCTAATCTGCAAAGGAATGAAAAATGGCGATTGAACGAGTGGGCATCGTTGGAGCTGGGCAAATGGGCAATGGGATTGCGCATGTGTTTGCATTGGCGGGCTATGACGTAGTGATGACGGATATTAGCGCCGACGCGCTCGCCGCAGCTGTTGCTTTGATCGATCGCAACCTCGACCGCCAAGTCAGTAAAGAGGCAATCACTGCGGAAACGAAAACAGCCGCAATGGCGCGCATTTCGACGACACAGGTGCTGGCTGATCTTGGGCAGACCGATCTGATTATCGAAGCGGCCACAGAGCGCGAAGAAGTCAAAACGGCGATTTTTGCCGAACTACAGCCGCATTTGAAACCCACGACAATCCTCACGTCAAACACCTCTTCTATTTCGATCACACGCCTCGCATCACGCACGGATCGGCCCGAAAAATTCATGGGGTTTCATTTTATGAACCCGGTGCCAATCATGCAGCTGGTCGAACTAATCCGCGGCATTGCGACCGACGAAGAGACTTTCAAAGCCTGTCATGAAGTTGTGGAACGTCTGGGCAAAACATCAGCGACGGCCGAGGATTTTCCCGCCTTCATCGTAAACCGCATCCTGATGCCGATGATCAATGAGGCGATTTATACGCTGTATGAAGGGGTCGGATCGGTCAAATCAATTGATACATCTTTGAAACTTGGTGCTAACCACCCGATGGGGCCGCTTGAATTGGCCGATTTCATTGGGCTGGACACATGTTTGGCGATCATGAATGTGCTGCACGATGGCTTGGCCGATACGAAATACCGCCCCTGTCCGTTGCTAACAAAATATGTCGAAGCAGGCTGGCTTGGCCGCAAAACCAAACGCGGTTTTTATGATTATCGCGGAGAAACCCCGGTGCCGACGCGCTAGTCACCTAGGCCTAAGGTTTGTTCGCGAAGCCACGCCATAAAGGCGCGTGGTTCTTTTTGGCGCGTTTTCACATCTTCGTCGTCAAACGGCGCGCCCACAACAGGTTTTTGCGGTTTGCCACAGGCGTGCACGATTTCATGCAATAGCAGGCTTTGGCGCAGGGTGGCAGAAATGCGGTTCGCGATCTGGTACCAACGCGAATTGGAACCCGGGAAAAAACAGGGCACTACCTTTGCGCCAGATTTACGGATCATGCTGGATGTAAACACATTCCATTCCGCCTCAATCGCGGGACCAAACATGGTTTCAGACGACGCCACAACGCCCGACGGGAACAGCGCGATCAGCCCGCCACCTTTTAGGTGATCCATCGCGGTTCGGCGCATTTCGATCATCTTTGTATGCGCATCGGGCTCATGCGGGAACGGCACTGGGATCATGAAATCCCCCGCCTCTTTATCGATCCCGGTCAGAATAGAGCGCGTTAAAATCCGGTAATCAGTCCGGACACGGCCAATCAAATCCGCCAAGATCATCCCATCGACCATCCCATGCGGGTGGTTCGCGACAAGAACGGTCGGGCCAGTCTTAGGAATATTGTCCAATTGATCTTGCGGCGTCAGCAGGTCAATTTCCATCACATTCAGCGCGCCGCGCCAAAAATCCTGCCCTTGGAATTTCCCCATCCGTTCAAATTTTCGAATCATCCGCACGATCGGCAATTTGCCGGTGAACCATTCAATAGTACGAATCACATTACGTTTCAGCGGGCTTTCAAACGTGTTTGAATAAGTCAGGCTACCACGGTCATAGACCCGTGGTGCATCTTGGTCCACAACCGGAGGTGTTTGTGAGTTGCGGGTCATTTCAGTCACGTCAATTCATCCTGTCAGGCCGCTGAAGGCCGCTAGTTGCCTTCGCCGAATTTATCGGCGACCAGTTCTGTGATAGCCGCGCTCAGCGCGTCAGCCTGCGGACCAGTGGTTTCAACATCAATATAGGTACCAATTGACGCGCCAAGCATCAAAAGCCCCATAATACTGTCGCCTGTGGCGCTTTCGCCGTCTTTGCTAACGGTTGCTTGTGCGTCAAAGCTTTCGACCACTTCAACCAGTTTCGCCGAGGCACGCGCATGTAAGCCTTTGATATTTTGTATTTCTAGGCGGGTGGTGGTCATATATGCGTTCCGCCATTGTGGCTGTTAATATACTTATGAGCTGCGTTTATAGCAGCTTCAACCGCGTCAGGAACAGTACGCCGGCGGGACTTTGCCAGCTTGATCAACATCGGCAAGTTGGCACCATAAAGGATACGGCGGTTGTCGGGGCTGCAGGCGCGCAACGACAGATTTGACGGCGATCCACCAAACATATCAGTTACAATCACGACGCCATCGCCGGCATCAACGGCATCTGCGGCATCGCATATTTCAGTTTGTTTCTCGGCGCGATCATCTTCGGGGCCAATGGCGATGCTGATGACACCGGCCTGTTCACCGACAACATGTTCAACCGCAGATAGATATTCCTGCGCAAGCCTGCCATGTGCGACAATGACGATACCAATCAAACCGCGTGTCCTTTGTTGCCCAGCGCGTCGCGCCGTTCCATTTCTCGATGCCGTTTAGACACATGCCACCCGTCTTCTGCAAGGGCAGATGCAAGGTACTCTGTCATTGCGACCGATCGGTGTTGCCCTCCGGTACATCCAAGACCAATCGACAGATGCGATTTACCTTCGTCCTTATGTGCAGGTAGCAAAAGATCGACCAGCGATTTTAACCGAGAGAAAAACGGCGCGAACCGCGGATCGTCTTGCACATAAGTAGCGACCGCCGCGTCGCGCCCATCGAGGGGGCGCAAACCTTCCTCCCAATGCGGATTTCGCAGGAATCTGCAATCAATCACGATATCCATGCCCCGTGGCAGGCCACGTTTGTAGGAAAATGAATGGATCGTGACCCCCAAAGGTCGCCCATCACCCGGGGCAAACCAGCGGTCAATCTCTGCGCGCAGATCATGTGGTGACATTCCTGTCGTATCGATCAGCACATCCGCACGTGCACGTACTGGGCTAAGCAAATCACGCTCGCGGGCGATCCCGGCAAGCGCCGATCCCGCTGGTGCCAACGGGTGCATCCGGCGCGTTTCTGAATAACGCCGCACCAATTCTTGTTCGTCAGCCTCAAGGTAAAGCACCTGCGCATTATGATCCGGACGTCCCGCAAGCTGATCAATCGCCGCAATCAGCGCATTGGTACCAAAATCTCGGTTCCGTACATCCAACCCTAGCGCCAACGGGCGGCTCGGTGGTGGCCCTTCCAACAAACGTGGCAGCAGGGAAAGCGGCAGGTTATCGATGATCTCATAACCAAGGTCTTCGAGGGCGTTAATCGCCGTCGAACGCCCTGCCCCCGATGGACCCGTCACCAAAACGATGGCAGGCGGTGTTGGGTCTGTTTTGGACGGCGACGCTGTCATCGATTACTCCAGCCAGCTTTTAGAAGCTGTACAATAGCTGGCGCAAAGTGATCACCAACCCCACGATGAATCAAGGGGGTACGCAGATCACAATAGGTCACAAAGCGCGCCTCTGGCAGGCGGTCTTTTTCCCGCGTATCCAAGTTAACGGCAACTTGCACGACAGCATCGGGTACATTTGCCGCGTTTAGGATCCCAATGCCACGCGCCTCGATCAACCCTACAATCGTTTCAGGGCAGCTCGCGACAAGAACACCATCCCGTGCTGTCAGTACCACGCGATCATCAGCGACCAAATCACAGCCCAGCGCCATCATTTGCAGTGCCAGGGCCGACTTACCGCTGCCAGAAGCCCCCAAAAGCAAAGCAGCTTTACCGTCATACGCAACGCAACTTGCGTGAACGGTATGGGGCCCGCGCATCACCGCGCCCTAGATCGGAAGGCCAACAACAAAACGGGCCCCAAGCGGGTCAGACGTCGGGTCTGCTTCTGTCGGCCGGATGTTTTCAGCCCAGATCACGCCGTCATGCGCCTCAACGATTTGTTTTGAAATCGCAAGCCCGAGACCTGAATTGTTCCCGAACTGACCCTCTGGACGTTCAGAGTAAAACCGCTGGAAAATTTTGGCCAATGCATCGTCGGGAATACCCGGTCCGGTGTCTTCGACGACCACAAGCACTCTGTTCTCGCGCTTGCGCGCCCAAATGCGGATCGCGTCGCCTTCTTCGCAAAATGAAACAGCGTTTGTGATTAGGTTGACGAAGACTTGTGCCAACCGCCCCTCGAGCCCGCGCACTTTTATAGCATCGTTTGGTAGATCAGCAGCGAACTCAATCCCTTTTGATTGCGCTTCTTTACCAAGGAAATCGATGATATTTTCAAGCATTTTGATCAAATCAAAAGCTTGCTCCTCTTCTTTGACCAATTCACTATCAAGCCGGGATGCGTTGGAAATGTCACTGACCAAACGATCAAGCCGCTTCACGTCGTGCTCAATCACTTCCATCAGTTTTTGACGCTGATCTTCGCGTTTCGCAAAAGGCATCGTTCCCACTGCAGAACGCAAAGACGCAAGCGGGTTCTTAATCTCGTGGGCCACATCAGCCGCAAATTGTTCATTGCCTTCAATCCGCTCGTAAAGCGCGGACACCATCCCGCGCAACGCACCAGAGAGGCGGCCAATTTCATCGGGCCGCGCCGTCAAATCAGGGATGCGCACACGTGCGGCAGACATTTTGCGCGCGTTGCGGTCATGGCTTGCCTCAGCCGCGGTGGCAAGATCAGCAAGCGGGTTCGCAATCGTCGAAGCCAGTACCAAACTAAGCCCGATACTGACCACTATGGCGACCAAAAACAGGCGCAGCACCTGTTCGCGTTCTCGCTGCACAAGGCTGTCAACTTCACCCGCTGCGGTCATCACCGCAACCACGCCAACCGCCGCGCCATTTTGCATGATTGGCGTGGTCACAATAAAACTGGTCACCGCGCCGATTGTCGTCGTTTCTAGGTTGGTGCCCCCGACAATCGCTTGCCGTACCTTTTCCTGCGAAAGCGCCAAAAGCTGTTGTTCAGGGGTCAGCGTGTCACCCCTGCTGATCGTCATCGATGCGATTCCTGCCCAGATTTTTGATAAAAAGTCGGTTAAAAATGTGCCACCCGTATGGCTCTGAAGCTCCGCAAGCTCTGCCTCATTCAATTGGCCCGTCGCGGTTGCGACAAGGGTTGCATCAAGCGAAAAGACTGACACCTGCACCCCGCCACGCAGGTTTAGCCCGGCAAGCGTCTCAGCCGGGTCAATGCCATCAGCAGTCACAAAATTGACCGGAGCTGAGTTGGGCAGCTGCGCCTCAAAGACATCCGAAATCAACCGCGCCTCGTTGACCAGACCTCGCGCACGTTGATAGGCAAGATGGTCGCGCGATGGGCTCATGTAAAGCACGCCCGCAATCAACAAAATCATCGCGATCAAATTCATCATGATGATTTTTCGCGCAATAGGCGAGCGACGCAACGACAGCAAACCACCACGCGATAGCGTCACTTCGCCATCACCATCAGGAAGTGCCCAATCATCACCAAGCACCAGATCAGGATCGCGCGCAGCCGCGCGCACTGACTGTAGATTGCGAACGTCGATCTTGGGTGCGGCGGTCATCCGCTACTCTTCGTTATAACGATACCCGATACCATAGAGCGTCTCGATAGCCGAAAATTCGTCATCGGTGTTCCGCATCTTTTTGCGCAGCCGTTTGATGTGGCTGTCAATGGTTCGGTCATCTACATAAACTTGATCGTCATAAGCGACATCCATTAGCTGATCGCGGCTTTTGACGAAACCGGGGCGCTGGGCAAGGGCCTGCAGCAGCAAGAATTCCGTGACAGTCAGGGAAACGTCGCGCCCTTTCCACTTTACGGCATGACGAAGCGGGTCCATCACCAATTCGCCGCGCACCATTACTTTGGTCTCTTCGGTTTCTTCGACTTCTTCACCTGCAATGGCATCTTGGCGACGCAGCAATGCACGAATGCGTTCAACTAACAGACGCTGCGAGAACGGCTTTTTAACGTAATCGTCGGCCCCCATACGCAGGCCAAGAACTTCGTCGATTTCATCGTCTTTTGAAGTCAGAAAAATCACCGGCATCGATGTTTTCTGGCGCAAGCGCTGCAACAGATCCATGCCGTCCATACGCGGCATTTTAATATCCAGCACGGCAAGATCAGGCATACGTTTGTTAAACGCATCAAGCGCAGACTGACCATCGTTATGTGTCTCGACTTCGAACCCTTCGGCCTCTAGCGTCATCGACACAGAGGTCAGGATATTTCGATCATCATCGACCAATGCAATTCTGGACATCTATCTTTTTCCTTAAGGCCGTTCTCAATGGGTTATCTTTTGTCATTCCGTTTTCTTCGTTTTGGCAGGGCGAATCAATCCCCAATTGATGAGTTGCCATATTTTCGCCGCAATTGGTGCGATTTTGCAGGTTTGCACGCTAACAATTCTCAGGTGCAAAACTAAATTTCGCGGGTGATTGCGCTAACATGCACATGATTGCGCTAACTAAAGCAACTCGGACTATGAAGCCGCGAAACCTTGGTGTTAAGGAGGCCCTATCGCAGGCCATTCCGGCCACATCATTTAAGGAGCGAACCCATGGACCAAGGTACGGTCAACCCATCGATGAAACTTGAAGATCAAGGCATCACAGGGCTGGGTTATGTGTATTATAACCGCTCTGAACAAGAAATGCATGAGGCTGCGGTCGCCGCAGGCGAAGGCGTCACCGGCAAAGGCGGCACATTCCTTGTGACCACCGGCACGCACACAGGTCGGTCGCCGAAAGACAAATTCGTCGTGCGCACGCCCTCTGTCGAAGATAAAATCTGGTGGGAAAATAACCCGCCCATGGCAGCTGACAAATTCGACGTGCTCTACGCTGATATGCTTGCGCATATGCAAGGCGGCACATACGAAGTTCAAGACCTGTTTGGCGGTGCCGACCCAGCCCACCGTTTGGATGTACGGGTTATCACTGAACTGACGTGGCATGGGCTGTTCATTCGGCACCTTTTGCGCCGCCCAAACGCAGATGAGCTGGAAACATTCGCACCAGAATTCACCATCATCAACTGCCCAACCTTTAAAGCAGACCCTGAAAAGCACGGGTGCCGGTCAGAAACTGTGATCGCGCTAAACTTTGATCGCAAACTGATCCTGATCGGCGGCACAGAATACGCGGGCGAGAATAAGAAATCTGTGTTCACCCTGCTGAACTACATCCTGCCCGAAAAAGACATCATGCCGATGCATTGCTCAGCCAACCATGCGCCGGGCAACCCAGTTGATACGGCTGTGTTCTTTGGGCTGTCAGGCACCGGGAAAACCACACTGTCTGCTGACCCATCACGGGTGCTGATCGGCGATGATGAACACGGGTGGTCCGATCGCGGCACCTTCAACTTTGAAGGCGGCTGTTACGCCAAGACAATCGGTCTGGATCCAAAAGCAGAGCCCGAGATCTACGCGACATGTTCTATGCCACATACGGTGATCGAGAACATGGTGTTTGATCCAGAAACGCTGGAACTGGATTTCGAAGACGATAGCCTGACCGCGAACATGCGCTGCGCTTACCCGTTGAACTACATCTCGAACGCGTCGGAAACCGCGCTTGGCGGACACCCAAAAAACATCATCATGCTGACTTGCGATGCCTTTGGGGTCTTGCCTCCAATCGCACGGCTGACACCGGCGCAGGCGATGTACCACTTCTTGTCTGGCTTCACATCCAAAGTCGCCGGCACAGAGCGCGGCGTCACAGAGCCAGAACCAACATTCAGCACATGTTTCGGCGCGCCCTTCATGCCACGCCGCCCCGAGGTCTATGGCAACCTGCTGCGCAGCAAGATCGCCAGCCACGGCGCGACCTGCTGGTTGGTGAATACCGGTTGGACAGGCGGTGCATATGGGACCGGATCACGGATGCCGATCAAAGCGACACGCGCGCTCCTGACGGCAGCGCTTGACGGATCACTGTCCGAAGGCGCGTTTACCAAAGACCCGAACTTTGGCTTCGAAGTGCCGCTTGATGTGGCTGGCGTTGATAACGCGCTGCTGGTTCCACGCAATACATGGGCCGGCCAAGACGCCTATGACGCACAGGCTGCAAAGCTAGTGCAAATGTTTAGTGATAACTTCGCAAAATATGTGCCGTTCATCGATGATGACGTGAAATCGGCCGCAATCGGCTAGCGCGTAGGGTGGATCAAGATCCACCTTACGTTCACAGCGAACCAACGCTATGGTCAGCCTATGCAACACTGGCTGGCCATCTTTGTTTTGACTATCGCGCCCTCTTTCGGAGCGGCCGCGCCCGATATGGCTAGCACTGAAATCGCAGAAATCGAAATCGGGATTCTCTGCGCACCTGACACAATCACGACCAGCCCCGCGCCAAATACGCTTGCCGGGATTACCCATGTCGTTGATGAGCCGCCGCACTTTGTCTCAAACAGCCAAGTGGTGCCTGCAGCCTTTGGGGTCGGCTTTGGGGTTCGATCACGCGCGCTACGCGCAGAGGGGCTTGATAACGTCACTATCGTGATCACCCACCCGCCGATGGGCGAAAATGGCACAACGACGCAAAGCTACACCACCGGAATCGGGGGCGACGGAGGGTCGTTTACATTCTACCAATTTGACTATGCCTATGAATTGCAAACCGGCCCCTGGACGATCACTGCGCTACGCAACGATAAACCGCTTTATTCCGTGAGCTTTGATGTCGTCGCGCCCGAAAGACGACCCGATCTCGCCGGCGCATGTGGGTATGTGGACCTGCTATCGTAGGGTGGGTTTCAACCCACCACCTTGGAAACCTACCCCATTAGCCCCCGTCGGATCAGGTTCGCCCCGGCCAAAACCAAAACCCACAATGTAACGCGTCGAAACCGTTCTTGATCGAACCGATCCCCCAGCTTGAACCCAAGCCACATCCCCACAATCGCCGGAATCACCAGTAACGCCGAAAGCGGCCATGTCTGCGCGTTCAGCACACCTGACCGCAGATGCCCAAGCAAGAGCATCACTGACCCCAACCCATAGATCACACCCTGCACCGCCATCTGACGCGCGCGCGGTGTGTCTAAGGCCAAAAGATACAGCACCGTCGGCGGGCCCCATGTCCCGGCCAACCCGCCAAGCGCACCGGAAACAGCACCTGCACCCCATTCGAACACACGCCGATAACGCTGTGGAATTCGTGGATGCCATCCGATCAATTGAATGATGCACAGCCCGACAACAGGCACACCAAGCACCAAAAACATCGTATCCGCCGGAATACTGCGCAAGAACTGCGCAGAGACGAGGATCATCACACAGACAACCGACACATAGCGCCAATGCTCTTTAAATCCGTCCCAAGCGGGGCCAAGCCCGGCGCGAGCAACCTGCATGGCGTTCGTCACAACAATCGGAATGATAACCCCAGCAACCACCGTTTGCGGGTCAATCAATATCCCCATACCGGACACCATAATCAACGGCATCGCAAACCCAACAGCGCCTTTCACGAATCCACCAACCAAAGTGATGGCGCAGGCGAAAAGCAAAAGAGGAAGCGGCAGAATGGCAAAAAAATCAATCATTCGCCCTGAATACGCGTTTGCGATCTCGCATGCATCAGACAATTTCATAGCGACACTTTACATCAAATTGCAGGCAAAATTCGAATTAATATTGCGCAGCAATTGCAAAATGACTATCTCTGCACCTGCAAACAAAGAGGATTCGACAGATGCCGCACGATGGTCAGGACTTACCCAATACCACCTCCCCGATCTTGGAAGATCTGCTCGGCCTTACTGCAATTGCACTCGAGGCCGTCGATGACGTCTTTGCGCGCGCCAGATCAGCAGTCCGCATCAGGGTAACAGAGGGCGAGCGGATCAGCGCAAGCTTGATCGAACTGCATCAGACTGCTGCGCATGGGCTGGCCTGGCTTGCAACCTATACCCAGGCGCTTCATCAGATGCACAGTTGGGCGACACGGCTGCAAGCGAACGGTAAGTTTGACGAGGTCGAACAATTGATTCATCAAATCGCCTTTGGTGAATACCTATGGCAAATCTACGGTGGAATTCCGATGAGCCAAGGCGAAATTCTCCGCCTACAAGATATCGGGCTTTCCCAAGACGATATGCGTGCGCTGATGCAGCCTGCGGTGATGACCCTGACCCAAGCAGGCAACACCCAAGCGGCACGCACCCGGCTGGTCACGCTCATGCAAGAACACTCCGCAAATGTCACTGTCGGGGCGACCGGGCTTGATGACGAATTGGAAATGATCCGGGAACAATTCCGCCGGTTTAGTGTCGAAAAAATTACGCCACACGCACATGAATGGCACCTCAAGGACGAATTAATCCCCATCGAGGTGATCGACGAGATGGCCGAACTGGGCGTCTTTGGCCTGACAATCCCCGAAGAATACGGTGGGTTTGGGCTGTCCAAAGCATCAATGTGCGTTGTGTCCGAAGAACTTTCGCGCGGCTATATCGGTGTGGGCAGCCTTGGCACCCGGTCAGAAATCGCTGCCGAGCTGATCCTATGCGGCGGCACAGAAGAGCAAAAACAGCAATGGTTGCCCGGCATTGCAAGCGCTGAAATCCTGCCAACAGCGGTGTTTACCGAACCGAACACCGGGTCTGACCTCGGAAGCCTACGCACCCGCGCAGTCAAATCCGGCGACGATTGGGAAATCACCGGAAACAAAACATGGATCACCCATGCAGCGCGCACGCATGTAATGACACTGCTCGCACGTACAGATCCCGACACAACTGACTATCGCGGGTTGTCGATGTTCTTGGCTGACAAGACTCCCGGCACCGTCGAAGATCCTTTTCCAACCCCCGGCATGACCGGCGGCGAGATTGAAGTGCTCGGCTATCGCGGCATGAAAGAATACGAGCTTGGCTTTGACGGGTTCCAAGTCAAAGGGGAAAACCTGCTCGGCCAAGAACCCGGCAAAGGGTTCAAGCAATTGATGCAGACCTTTGAAAGCGCGCGCATCCAAACCGCCGCGCGGGCGATTGGGGTGGCACAATCCGCGCTCGATTTAGGTATGCAATACGCGAAAGACCGCAAACAATTCGGCAAATCCCTGATCGATTTTCCACGCGTCTCTGGGAAATTGGCAATGATGGCTGTTGAGATCATGGTTGCGCGGCAGTTGACCTATTTTAGCGCCGCCGAAAAAGATAACGACCGCCGCTGCGATCTTGAGGCAGGCATGGCGAAACTTCTGGGCGCGCGCATCGCATGGGCCTGCGCCGACAATGCCTTGCAAATTCACGGCGGCAACGGGTTCGCGCTCGAATATCAAATCAGCCGTGTGCTTTGTGACGCGCGGATCCTGAACATTTTCGAAGGGGCCGCTGAAATTCAAGCACAAGTGATTGCGCGGCGCGTTTTGGACTAAGCACGCGCAATCGCATCGATCAACCGCGCGCGCGCAGATGGGACTGGGCGGCCGCCTAAGGATGCGACCAACCGGTGCTCTAGGAAATAGCCTGTGGTGCGCAACGCCGTGACGATCTCGGCGTTGCTGGCCTCTCCCTGCCCAGCCAGCACTGGCGGCAGTGGCAGCAACCGGTCCGCCCATTCCCCAGCGGCTTGCCGGCTCACCGCACGCCCAGTTTTGGGCGAGACATAGATCAGTTCTTCATTGGTGCCGCGCACGGCACAGGCGGACAGATCCATGCCAAACCCCATTTCATCAAGCAAGGCTTGCTCCCAGCGCAGGTAGGCCAAAGGCCAGATATCCGAGTGGCCCAATAGGTCCAAAAGCTCAATCGAACGTGTATAAAGTGCAGGGTGCGGGGCGCGTTCAGGCAAGACAAGCGAAAGAATTGCACAGGTTGCATTTAACCCTGCAAGCGTCATGCGCCCCCCCATCGCAACAGCCGCGCGGCTGCGGATCGGTTCGACCGTAAAGGCACCAATATGACTTTCAAGCCGTGCTTTCCACGCGACCGCCAACTGGGCACCAGGTTGAAGTATCGGCGCAATCTTACGACTGGTGCCACCACGGACAACGCCCGCATGGCGCCCCTGCGTCGGGCTAAAGACGTCGATGATGACCGAGGTTTCACCAAACGGACGTGTCGCCAGCAAGACAGCCTCATCGCGCCATTCAATCATTGGGGTTTGTCCAGATCATCGTGCTATATCAGCGGGCGGGATCGCAAATTGCAAGCCTCCGCCGCCTCCGGCGGGAGTATTTGGGGCAAGATGATATTAACCACCTTGCCCCAGTGAACTGGCTTACGCCACATCACCTCGCACGGCCATCGGCTCTCCAGCCTGTACCGCGATATCACTTTGATAGAAGTTGCTTAACAATCTGTTACCAATAAAGCTCTTGCATATCATCTTGCCAAAAGTACTCCCGCCGGAGGCATAAAAGTTATGTGAGCCCCGGCTCATCAAGCAGGTGACGGCCCTGACGGTCCTCGACTTCGATCACCCAAAGGTCGGCATCGAAACCACGTTGTTTTAGAATTGAGGCATCGACTTCCGGCTCATCGCCTGCGACCAAAACAACCCACTTGCGGTCGCCCGTCATCAGATCAAAACTGCGTTGATAGCAACATGCCTTGCCATCCAGCGTATTCAGTTTCACCAAAACAGCGCCTGCGGTGGCATCACCGCGAGCCACGACGAAAGCAGGAATGTCTTGCAGCCGCAACCGTGTTAGATAGGCTGAAACCCAGATATCTGCCGTCAGCCGCATAAGATGGCCCAGCTATGCATTGCCGTCTTTAAAATCTAAACCCATTTCAGAATAGCGTTCAGATTCTTCGAGCCAGTTCGGCCGCACCTTCACTTTCACAAACAGATGCACACGACGGCCAAGGAATTCTTCCAGTTCAAGCCGCGAAGCCTGACTGACAGATTTGACGGTCTCGCCGCCTTTGCCCAGCACAATTCCTTTATGGCCGTCACGCGCGACATAGATCAGCTGGTCAATACGCGCAGAGCCATCAGGGCGTTCTTCCCAGTTTTCGGTTTCAACCGTCAGCTCGTAAGGCAATTCTTGGTGCAAGCGCAGGGTCAGCTTTTCACGGGTCATTTCGGCGGCGATCATGCGCATGGGCAGGTCGGCGATCTGATCTTCGGGGTAAAGGAACGGACCTTCGGGAACTTGATCAACCAACCATTTGCGCAAAGCGTCGCAGCCATGGCCGCGTTCCGCCGAAATCATAAATGTGTCCGCAAACGGGTAGGCATCATTCATTTCTTTGGTCAGCGCCAACAGCACTTCGGATTTCACCTTGTCGATCTTATTGATCGCCAGCGCGACCTTTGCTTTGCCGCTACGTTCAGCCAGCGCTTCAAGGATTGTTTTCACCCCATCGGTCATACCCCGATGCGCCTCGATCAATAAGACCACGACATCCGCATCCGCAGCACCGCCCCAAGCGGCCGCTACCATCGCGCGGTCAAGACGCCGGCGCGGTTTAAACAGGCCCGGCGTATCGACAAAAATCAGCTGCGCATTGCCTTCCATCGCGACACCGCGAATACGGGCGCGCGTTGTCTGTACTTTATGGGTCACGATCGACACTTTCGCGCCAACCATCAGGTTCAAAAGCGTGGATTTTCCGGCGTTTGGCTCGCCGATAAGCGCGACAAATCCCGCTTTTGTTGGGGCATCAGTCATGACTTAACTTTCTTCAAAAGGGCTGCCGCGGCGGCCTGTTCGGCATTGCGCTTGGCGCCAGCGGTGGCTTGCTCGGACGGGCCAGAGGCAAGACGCACCTCAATTGTAAACACGGGGGCATGATCAGGTCCAGTGCGCGCGACCTCAACATATTGCGGGGGGACTTCACCACGGGCCTGCGCCCATTCTTGCAAAGCCGTCTTTGCATCTCGGGCATCGACGGCAACGTTTTGCACGCGCGCACCCCAAAGGCGCAACACAGCGTCGCGCGCGACGTCAAACCCGCCGTCTTGGTAGATTGCGGCAATCACGGCTTCCATTGCATCAGCCAACAAAGCTTCTTTGCGGCGTCCGCCCGATTTCATCTCAGACCGACCAAGTTTGAGAACCGCACCAAGATCAATCTGGCGGGCCACTTCGGCGCAGGTTTCGCGGCGGACCAATGCGTTGTAACGCGGCGCAAGCAGCCCCTCAGGTGCTGCCTGATCAGCTTGCAATAGCGCGTCCGCGATCACGAGCCCCAAAACACGGTCGCCCAAAAACTCTAGCCGTTGGTTATCATCGCGATGCGGGCTAACCATCGACGAATGGGTGACCGCACGCAGCAGGAATTCCGGTTTGGCAAACTGATAGCCAAGCCTTTTTGAAAACGCAGTGAGTTCAGCTGAGATTTTCAATCGTAAGCCTTAAAGAAACGATCAGGGCGCCATGTCCAAAAATAGAGCATCGACCGCCCCGCAGATGAAAAGATCACACGATCCGCGCGCCCGATCAGATCTTTGCGTTCGACAAAACCAACGCCGCCGGTGGACTGTGGAAAACGGCTATCTGTGGAATTATCACGGTTATCGCCCATAAAGAAAAACTCATTCTGCGGCACCACAAAAACTTGTGTGTTGTCTTGTTGGCGGTTGCCCGTGTTCAAGATGCTATGGCTGACGCCATTGGGAAGCGTCTCAATTTGGCGTTCTTTTACACATTCAGCGCCGGGGCCAACAGCACCATTACTACATGACGGCATGCGCCCTTGCGGGCCTTGCTGTTCATAAATTTCAACAAAGGGTTCTGCGTCTTCCACAACAACAGCAACATCATTGATATACAGCAAGCCATCTTTCATCTGAATACGGTCGCCTGGCAGGCCGATAAGGCGTTTGACGAAATCTTGGCCCGTCACCGGGTGGCGAAACACCACGATGTCGCCGCGCTCTGGATCGGACCCAAATAGGCGGTCATCGTAATCTTCGGCGAAACCACAAAATTTGTCCGCACCAATGTTCAAGAACGGGATAGATGGGCAAGACGCATAGGAATAGCCGTAGACCATCTTGTTCACGAACAAGAAATCGCCGACCAGCATCGTGTCTTTCATCGACCCTGACGGGATCCAAAACGGCTGGAACAAGATCGTACGAAATAGCCCAGCAATGACCAGCGCCCAGAAGACGGTTTTGACCGTTTCAATGACAGCTGCGACGGGCCCAGTTTTTTCGGCTTGTTCGGCCATTACCAATTCCTTTTAGGTGTTTGTGGCTTCATGCGGCGGCACGTCCGCGCTGTCAAGGCGCAGGGCGCGGGCCTCGATCACGACAAAGGCCTGCGCCCAAGGGTGATCATCAGTCAAAGTCACGTGAATAACGGCTTCGTGGCCCGGCGGCGTCATCGCATCAAGTCGGTCTTTGGCCCAGCCGGTGACTTGCATGGTCGGCTGCCCGCTGCGCATATTAGTGACAGCCATGTCTTTCCACGAAATCCCCATAGCAAGCCCAGTGCCCAGCGCCTTTGAACATGCCTCTTTCGCGGCCCAGCGTTTGGCATAGGTTCCTGCGACATCTTTGCGACGCTCTGCCTTGGCCTGTTCAATATCGGTAAAAACACGGTTGCAAAACCGATCCCCAAACCGATCAAGCGTGCCTTTGATGCGATCAATATTCGCAAGGTCAGTGCCGATACCAAGAATCAATTGCGATCCGCCGTAACAACCGCGCCAATTGCGCCCGTTGCTTGGTTCAGGGTCACATTCAGAAACTTGCGCGGTGTTGCCCCCGTTTCAGGATCATAACCGCGCACAACCATATCAAAGACCAACCCAACCGCAGGGTCATAGCCCGCCTCAAGACTATCAAAATCAAGCCCAGCAAACCCGATGCCCGGCGCAGCGCCGATCACCGCGCATTGGCGATCGCCCAATTCATCATACGGGGGGGACAGGATCATCAGATAGGCAAACCCGACCGCGGGCTCAACCGTATCAATGTTGATCAAACGCACGTCGCCATTAGCAAACGTGCGCGTGTTTTCGGCCCAAGGTTCGACGACATTGCGTGCAGAGGACTGCCATTCGCAGGGCATGACATCTTGCGCGATTGCGGGGGCCGCAAGGGCGGATAAACAAAGTAAGAAAATAAATTTCATGACAACCTCGGCTAATTTATGGGGCAACAATAGCCGCGTACAAGGTTTCAAACAACGTCTGCGCGTGCGGCATCCATACACCGCCGCATTTCGACAATCGCGGGGCCAAGCCCACGAAAAATTGCCTCACCGATAATGAAATGACCGATATTCAATTCACGCACCTGCGGCAGCGCGGCAATCGGGGTGACGCTGTCATAGGTCAACCCGTGACCGACGTGGACCTCAAGCCCTAATTCATACGCATAGGCCGTCATATCAGTAATCTTCGCCAATTCGCTATCGCGCATATCCCAGCGTTCTTCGGCCCATGCATCGGCATAGGCCCCAGCGTGCAATTCAATCACCGGGGCGCCGATCCGCGCGGCCGCTTCGACTTGGGCCTTGTCGGCAGCAATAAACAGCGACACCCGCGATCCGACGTCGACTAAAGGCTTGATGTAATGCGCCAGTTTATTGTCTTGCTGCGCGACCTCTAGCCCACCTTCGGTGGTTTTTTCTTCGCGCTTTTCGGGCACAAGGCAGACCGCATGTGGTTTATAGCGCAGGGCAATGGCTTGCATTTCATCCGTCGCGGCCATTTCAAAGTTCAGCGGCACGGATAGCTGATCAACCAACCGATCAATATCACTATCGAGAATATGACGACGATCTTCGCGCAGGTGGGCGGTGATCCCGTCAGCACCCGCTTCTTGGGCAATCAATGCCGCGCGCACCGGATCCGGCAGGTCGCCGCCACGCGCATTGCGCACAGTAGCCACATGATCAATATTCACACCAAGACGTAATTTTTCAGCTGCCATCACGATCCCCTTTTCTGGGACACTAGGATTATCCGGGGCTGTCGTCACCCTTGTTTTCAGGTTTTTTATTCAGCTGGCTCAGCTTGTTGCGCAGCACCTTGCGGCGGCGCTTTTGATGGACCGAAATCAACGGCACGCACAAATAGTATGATGCCATCGCACAGATTACACCGGGAATAATGCCACCAACGAAATAGGGCCAAAACACTTCGTGATAGAATTCGGCCAGCCCGTGCCAATCGGCACGCGCAGGCGTAAACATCGCCATGAAATTATGTGAAATATCTGAAAACGCATTGCTGAAACGGCAGCCGATGCCACAAAATCCCGGTTCCCGGTGACCAATGCCAAAAAGGGTCGCGTTGAATGGACGCCCAAGCAGCCAATGCCCTGACCCCAATGCTGCTACTGCGATCGGGATATAGGTCAGTGGATTCCCAAAAAACGTACCCAAAAGCGCCGCAAAAATGTTCCCCCGCATGGCCCGCGCAATTAGTGCCGCAATCAAGAAATGGAGCCCATAAAACGGTGAAAACGATGTAAATACACCCGCCGCGATTCCGCGCGAAATTTTTTCTGGCGTATCAGGTAAGCGACGCACACGATGTTTTACGTATTCAAACGCACGTGCCCAGCCGCCGCGCGGATAGACGAAATCCAGCACGATCTGCCAGATCGGTCGCCTATCCCTGCGTCTAAACACCAAAACTTTTTCCTTACTTGCGCGTTAGCTGCGCCGCATATTTGACAGCGCCGGATCACGGTGCCGCACGATCGACGATACATTGCTCTCTGCCTCTAGGGCAGTCATGACCCGGTGCAGATGCTCTGTGTCGCGCAGATCGACATCAATCAGCAACCTAAAGTAGTCTGGTTTCCGGTCGATGAACTTGAGGTCAGAAATATTTGCATTCTGTTCGCCGATCAATGTGCAAATTCGTCCCAGCACGCCAGAATCATTGGTGATCGTTACGTCAAAGGTCACGGTGTTGACTGCGGCGTGGGTGCCCTCGTGCCAATGCAGATCAACCCAGCGTTCAGGCTGGTCTTCGTAGTCAGCCAAAGCTTCGCAATCAATTGCATGGACGACAACGCCCTGCCCGCGAAACGCGATCCCTAGAATACGCTCACCCGGCACAGGCTGGCAGCAGGCCCCGCGTTGCTGTTCTTGCCCAACGGCAAGCCCTACAACGGCGCGGTTCTTATCGACTTCTTCTCCGTCACGCGCCTCGAGTTCAGGATAGATCGCGCGTACAACCTCGCGGCCCGTGATTTCGGCACTGCCAAGCTGCGCCAACAATTCATCCGCATCGGAAATCGCCATCGCCTTGGCCGCTGTTACAAGCGCCTTGTCAGTCGCCTTTTTACCGACATTTTCGAAAGCGACGCGCGCCAGTTCACGCCCCAGACGCACGAAACGCCCGCGATCTTCTTCGCGCAGGCTTCTACGGATCGCGGTCTTTGCACGGCCCGTGACGGCGATTTCAATCCAAGTGGCTTGGGGGGTCTGGCCTTCGGCGGTGATGACCTCGACGGATTGGCCGTTTTTCAAACGTGTCCACAATGGCACGCGGATGCCGTCCACCTTTGCGCCGACACAGGCCGCCCCAATGCGCGTATGGATAGCATAAGCAAAATCAATCGGCGTCGCGCCGCGCGGCAGTTTGATCACATCGCCCTTGGGCGTGAAGCAAAACACCTGATCGGTGTACATTTCAAGTTTAACGGCTTCGAGAAATTCATCGTGGTCCTGATCATCATCAAGCCGTTCAGTCAGCGATGCGATCCAACGCACCGGATCAACAGCAAAACGGTTTTCGACGCGCTCACCGTTCTTATAAGACCAATGCGCAGCAACCCCGGTTTCAGCAACCTCATGCATTTCGCGGGTCCTAATCTGGACCTCAACCTGTTTACCATCTCGGCCCGACACGGTTGTGTGGATCGACCGGTAGCCGTTGGTTTTTGGCTGACTGATATAGTCTTTGAACCGGCCCGGCACCGCGCGCCAACGCTGGTGGATTGCACCCAAGACGCGGTAGCAATCGGCTTCGGTCGCGACGATAATGCGGAACCCGTAGATATCGGCGAGACGGCTAAAGCTTTTATCCTTTTCCTGCATCTTGCGCCAAACCGAATAGGGTTTTTTGGCGCGGCCGGATACTTCGGCGACGATACTCACTTTTTCCAGCTCAACACGCATATCGGCGGTGATCTTTTGCACCACATCACCCGCTTCGCGTTGCAAGGTAATGAAACGGCGGATGATCGAACTGCGCGCATCCGGGTTCAGAACACGAAATGACAGATCTTCAAGCTCTTCGCGCATCCATTGCATCCCCATGCGCCCCGCAAGCGGCGCATAGATATCCATGGTTTCGCGGGCCTTTTGCGCCTGCTTTTCGTCACGCATCGACCGGATGGTGCGCATATTGTGCAAACGGTCGGCCAGCTTGACCAAGGTCACCCGCAAATCCCGCGAGGTCGCCATGAACAGCTTGCGAAAGTTTTCCGCCTGTTTGGTCTGAGTTGAAGACAGCTGCAGGTTGGTCAACTTTGTCACGCCATCAACCAAATCAGCAATTTCGCGACCGAACCGGGCTTCAACTTCAGTAAAAGACGCTTTGGTGTCTTCGATTGTGTCGTGCAACAGTGCGGTGATCAGCGTGGCATCATCCATCTGCTGCTCGGCCAGAATACAGGCAACGGCAACCGGGTGGGTGAAATAGGGCTCGCCGGAATGACGAAACTGACCTTCATGCATTTCGGCGCCAAACGCATAGGCGTCGCGCAGAAGGTCCGAGTTTGAATTGGGATTATATGCGCGGACCAGATCAATCAGTTCGTTAGCGGTCGTCATCTGGTCCTGCACCTATCTTTGTAGGCCGGCAAAGGCCTTTTAGCGCTGGCCTTGCGCTTCCATCAGCGCGCGCAGCAGATTTTCTTCAGACATGTCATCTTCAACCGGCTTGTCGGCCTCTGCGCCCATCAGCAAGGACATGCTGTCTTCTTCCGGCTCATCAACTTCGATTTGAGTCTGATTCGCTTCGATCATCCGCTCGCGCAGATCATCGGCTTGTTGGGTTTCCTCGGCGATTTCGCGCAGGGACACAACTGGGTTCTTATCGTTATCGCGCGCGACAGTAATTGGCGCACCAGCGGCGATTTCGCGGGCACGGTGGGCCGCTAGCATCACAAGATCAAAACGGTTCGGTACTTTATCGACGCAATCTTCTACGGTGACGCGGGCCATTGGCGTACTCCAGTCGGACAAGGGAACATAGCAAGAGCGCTGTGTATTGCGAAACAAGACGATTGACAAGGGGTACAGGCCGGAACCTACGGATAAATATTATGCCGCGCTGCGCAGCCTAACTTCTGCTAAGTCCTTGGCAGGCAAGGCATCACGCATTTCCGTTACCGTCTTTTGTAACACTGGATGCACCCAATGCGGGGCGACATCGCTTAGCGGAACTAAAACAAAGGACCGATCCTGCATGCGCGGATGCGGAAGAATCAACTGATCCGGCGTATCATTTTGCTGTTTCTCCGATGGTAATTCCCTCCAATAGGCGTAGGTTTGCTGGTCAGGCAGGATCTTTTCGCCGACCGCGATCAAATCTAAATCAAGCGTCCGCTGCCCCCAACGCACCCTGCGCGTGCGCCCGGCCCTCGCCTCGATCTCGTGTAGTTTGGCCAAAATCGCACTGGGAGCGTCGGATGTGGTGATCGCCATTGCTGCATTCACGAAATCGGGACCAGCCCCCTTTGGGAATGCAGGAGTGCAATAAAAATCGCTAAAAATGGGTGCCGAATCTGAAATATCAGCCACTATTTTCATAGCTTTTAGTACAGTTTCCGCAGGGTCACCAAAAACTGAATTTTCGTTACTCCCGAAGGCGATAAGCGCAATTTCCAATTCTTCTATCATTTTCGCCACTTGCCAGTTATACTTAAGAGATTACTATATTGGGACTTCAGCACAACACACACCACTCACTGTTTGCTGGCAACGTGTATATTTTTGAAAGGATATTTCATGTTTTATCGGGACGAGCGTCTCGCACTCTTCATCGATGGATCAAATCTCTATGCAGCCGCAAAGTCGCTGGGCTTTGACATCGATTATAAACTTCTTCGGCAAGAATTTATGCGCCGCGGCAAAATGCTGCGCGCGTTCTATTACACTGCCTTGCTTGAGAACGACGAATATTCGCCAATTCGCCCCTTGGTTGATTGGCTTAACTACAACGGCTTCACCATGGTGACCAAGCCGGCCAAGGAATACACCGATAGTATGGGCCGTCGTAAGGTCAAGGGAAACATGGACATCGAATTGGCCGTGAATGCGATGGAGCTTGCACCGCACGTCGATCACGTTGTGATTTTTTCGGGCGATGGCGATTTCCGCCCATTGATTGAAAGCCTGCAGCGACAAGGCGTGCGCGTTTCCGTGGTTTCTACGATTCGTAGCCAACCCCCGATGATTGCTGATGAACTGCGCCGTCAGGCTGATAACTTCATCGAACTGGACGAATTACGTGATGTGGTGGGACGCCCAACACGTGAACCTCGCCCCGAATTCGTTGGCGAAGTCGCAGACGACAGCGAATAATAATCACGTCAGGCAGGGAACTGTCTGACGTCCTCTACTGGACGCGGCGGCGTCAAGGTCTTACCTCTAGGGCAATCACCCGAGGACACAGATGACCAAATCTCCTTTGACATTATACCTTGCTGCGCCGCGCGGATTTTGCGCGGGCGTTGATCGTGCGATCAAAATCGTCGAAATGGCGATCGAAAAATGGGGCGCGCCTGTCTATGTCCGCCACGAAATCGTACATAATAAATTTGTGGTCGATGGGCTGCGCGATTTGGGCGCGATTTTTGTCGAAGAACTCGAAGAATGCCCCGATGATCGCCCTGTTATTTTTTCGGCACATGGGGTTCCAAAGGCAGTGCCAGCGGCGGCCGCGAAACGCGAAATGGTCTATGTCGATGCCACCTGCCCGCTAGTTTCCAAGGTCCATATCGAAGCACAGCGCCACGCCGAAAACGGGTTACAGATGATCATGATCGGCCACGAAGGCCATCCTGAAACTGTCGGCACAATGGGGCAACTACCAGATGGTGAAGTTCTACTGGTCGAAACCGTCGCTGACGTCGCCACCGTGCAAGTGCGCGACCCTGATCACCTTGCCTTTGTGACCCAAACCACCCTGTCTGTGGACGACACAATTGATATCGTCGCGGCCCTGAACGCGCGGTTCCCGAAAATCGTCGGGCCCCACAAAGAAGACATCTGTTACGCCACCACAAACCGCCAAGAAGCGGTCAAAGCAATCGCACCAAAATGCGACGCAATCTTGGTCGTGGGCGCACCTAATTCGTCAAACTCCAAACGATTAGTCGAAGTCGGCGCGCGCGCTGGCTGCGCCTATGCGCAACTGGTGCAACGCGCGACCGATATCGACTGGCGTGCGCTTGATGGCATTGCATCAATAGGCATCACCGCCGGGGCATCCGCGCCCGAAGTGCTGATCAACGAAGTCATTGACGCCTTTCGCGCGCGCTATGACGTCACCGTCGAACTGGTTGAAACCGCACAAGAAAACGTCGAATTCAAAGTGCCGCGCGTTCTAAGAGAGCCAGCATAATGATCAGCGCCTCTTTTTTGCTGACGGCACTGATTGTCTGCGTCATTCCCGGCACAGGGGTGGTCTATACGCTCGCGCTCGGGCTTGGACAGGGGCGCAAAGCAGCAATTGCTGCCGCCTTTGGCTGTACGGTTGGGGTCATTCCGCATCTACTCGCCGCCACGCTTGGGCTGGCTGCGATTCTGCATACAAGCGCAGTGCTGTATCAAATCGTGAAACTCGCTGGCGTTGGGTATTTGATGTATTTGGCGTGGCACGCGCTTAAATCAGATGGCCTGCTTGCACTGCGCGGTGATGGCTCGACACAACCCGTCACAGCGATCATCCGCAGGGGTGCGTTGATTAATATCCTAAACCCCAAGCTTTCGATCTTTTTCCTTGCACTGATGCCTCCATTCCTTTCCGGAAATGCGGGCACCGTGACGACTGAGATGATCATGCTGGGCGGTGTGTTCATGGTGATCACATTTGTGACCTTTGTGTTTTATGGTGTTTTCGCGGCTCTCGCACGTGACAAAGTCCTGCAAAGTGCAGCGACCATGCGATGGTTAAACCGATCATTCGCGGCGCTCTTCGCAGCGCTTGGCATCCGGCTAGCATGCGAACAACCCTAACTAGGCCACCAAATGGGGACAGATGATGCCCGACAAAAACACAATCGCTACATACAATGCCAAGGCTGCCGATTACGCCAAGATGACAAGTACAGATCAGCCCGACACTGATTTGCAGGCCTTTATCGATATGATGCCCAAGGGCGCGCGCGTTCTTGATCTCGGCTGCGGGCCCGCAACGGCCTCAGCACATATGCGTGACGCTGGGCTGGATCCTGACCCCGTTGATGCCGCGCAAGGTATGATTGATCTGGCCAACCAAACGCATCACATTGGCGCGCGTCTGATGACGTTTGACGAAATCGACATGGTCGCAGCCTATGATGGGGTCTGGGCAAATTTTTCGCTGCTCCATGCCCCAGCAATCGACCTGCCCCGCCACATCCGCGCAATCGCTGTCGCCCTGCGTGATGGCGGCATTTTTCATATCGGCATGAAAGTCGGTACAGGCGAAAAACGCGATCAGATTGATCGACTTTATACCTATGTTACGGTTGATGGGTTACACGCACTGTTGACCGACGCGGGCTTTGATGTGATTGCCACTCAACAGGGCCAAGAGGTCGGCATGGCCGGTACAAATGACCCCTTTGTCATCATGCGCGCACGGAAAATCTAATGCCTGAACTATTTGCTTACACTGACGGGGCTTGCTCTGGAAATCCGGGTCCGGGTGGTTGGGGCGCGGTGCTGATCGCACGCGACGGCGATACCGTCGTCAAGGAACGTGAACTTAAGGGCGGTGAAGCCCACACCACCAATAACCGGATGGAGCTTCTCGCGGCGATCAATGCGCTTGAAACGCTTTCCACGGCATCCAAGCTAACGCTGGTCACCGACAGTTCATATGTCAAAGACGGGGTCACCAAATGGATTTACGGATGGAAATCCAAAGGCTGGAAGAAAAAAGGCGGCGAGATCAAAAATATCGATCTGTGGCAACGGCTTGACGCTGCGCGCGCGCGCCATGATGTGACATGGGAATGGGTGAAAGGGCACGCTGGGCACCCCGAAAACGAACGTGCCGATGAATTGGCCCGTGCAGGCATGGCGCCCTTCAAAAGATGACCGTGCTTGCGTTTCTTGATTACGCTTCGGTTTTTGTCTTTGCGCTCACAGGGGCCTTGGTCGCCAGTCGGGCACAGCTTGATCTTATCGGGTTTGTGTTCATTGCCAGCCTTACGGCGGTGGGCGGCGGGACATTGCGCGACATTATCTTGAACCGCGACACCGTGTTTTGGGTCGCGCATCCCACATATATCGGCGTGGCCTCAGTGGCCGCCGTGTTGGTATTTTTCACCGCGCATCTTTTTGAAAGCCGCTACCGCGCGATTGTCTGGCTTGATGCCTGCGCGCTGGCCGTGGCGGTCCCGGCAGGCGTCGCCGTTGCGCTTGCGTTGGGGCAACCGCCCAGCATTGTGGTGATCATGGGGATTATTACCGGCTGTTCTGGCGGGTTGATGCGTGATGTGGTCTGCAACGAAGTCCCGCTGGTGCTCAAACAAGGCGAACTTTACGTCACATGCGCCCTATTTGGCGGGGGTGCGGCAAGTGTTGCCCTATATTTCGAACTGCCCCAGCCCATCGCGCTGCTGATCTGCGCAGGCAGCGCATTTGCGCTGCGGGCAGGCAGTATTGCCTTTGGCTGGCACCTGCCCGTTTATAAAGGTTTTGCACCGCGACAGTGACTAAGCCACGCGCAGCACAATTTTCCCAATATGCGCATTGCTTTCCATACGCGCATGGGCCGCGGCGGCATCGGCAAGCGCGAATTCTTGGTCCATCACCGGGGCGATATCGCCCGCTGCGATACGGGGCCAAACCTGTGTGCGCAGCTGATCCGCGATCCGCGCTTTGGCCAGATCAGATTGCGGGCGCAGCGTTGATCCGGTCAGCGTCAACCGCCGCATCATCACCTGCATCAGGTTAATATCGACCTTCGGCCCTTGCAGAAATGCGATTTGCACCAACCTTCCGTCATCTGCCAAAGATTTTATATTGCGCTGAATATACGGGCCACCAACCATATCAAGGATCAAATCAGCCCCGCCCAGCGCTTGCATTTTTTCAACAAAATCGACGTTGTGATAGTTAAACGCGGCTTCGGCACCTAAATCCACGCAAGCCGCGCATTTTTCATCGCTCCCTGCTGTGGTGAACACGCGCGCACCCAAAGTTTTCGCCAGTTGAATCGCCGTTGTGCCAATCCCAGATCCGCCACCATGGACCAAGAACCGCTCACCAGCTTGCAATCCACCGCGCATGAACACATTTGACCAAACCGTAAAGAATGTTTCGGGCAGACAGGCCGCTTGCGCCATGGTCAGCCCGTTTGGTACGGGCAGGCAATGCGCAGCAGGTGTGGCGACATATACAGCATAGCCACCACCGGGCAAAAGCGCGCAAACCTGATCGCCCACCGCGACCGATGTCACACCCGCGCCAATGGCCGCGATCGTGCCTGACGCCTCTAGCCCTGGCAAATCACTGGCGTCTGCGGGCGGGTTATAAAGCCCCGCGCGCTGCAATGCGTCCGGGCGGTTCACGCCGGCATAAGCGACCTTGATCAGCACTTGATCATAGGCAGGCACGGGTATGGGGCGGTCTGTCAGGGTCAGCACTTCTGGCCCGCCGGGGGCCGATATTTCAACGGCTTTCATCATTGCGGGTCCTTCCAAACCCCGGGGAGGTCATCGCGCACGGCCGCTGATGGTGCCTTAACCCCGGCTAATATACGGTCAAGCGGCCCGGAAAACGGCTTAAATAGCGGGTTTGCCTTGACCTGTGCTTTGACCTTTTCAAATTGCATCACGCCTTCAATCCGGCGGTCGATAAACGCGTCAGTGGCTTGGCCATCAAGGCTATCGTCGCCCAGCCAATAGAGCACGACAGAGGCGTAGACGGCGGATAATGTCATGCGCTTGCTGTACCAATTTGCGTCTTGGGACGCGTCGCCCAGCGCGGTCCAAATCGCATCAGCGGTGCCCCAAATCAGTTTTGTGCCATCTGCCACCATATGGGGCATCGCAAATAGGGTTGTGCCACGGCGCACGATCTCTTTGTCGTCAACAGCTGCAATGCGCAAGCGAATCGCGGTGGCGACTTTGTCGCGAAAACGCATGTCTGACATATCCGTTTGCGCAAGCGCGGCTACCATTGCAGCATCACCTTGTTGGTGAAACGAAATCGCGAGATCCACAGCCCCGCGCGGGCAAATCGTCAAAGGGTCATCCAGCCCGATTTCCTTTGCCGCCAGCGACAAAGCAGCAGGCGACCAGCCGTCAAAGGCCACATGCGGCAGGATCGCGTCCAGCAGTGCGGCTTTGGTTGGATCAATGGCTGTGTGTGTCATCGGCATTCTCCTCGCGGTGGCAGGTACTAGACAAACGGTCCCGTCATTGCTATGTGCCCACTTCCTGCAATTTTTGCAAATCCAACTTAGAGAGGTGGTGAAAACCACATGCAGGTTAGTGTTCGTGATAACAACGTCGATCAGGCGTTGCGTGCTCTGAAAAAGAAACTTCAGCGTGAGGGCGTTTTTCGTGAAATGAAGCTTAAGCAACATTTCGAAAAACCATCCGTCCGTAAGGCGCGCGAAAAAGCAGAAGCTATCCGTCGTCAGCGCAAGCTGGCTCGGAAAAAGCTCCAGCGCGAAGGTTTGCTCTAAGCAATCCAACATAGCGAATTTGACCCCGTTTGAGTAATCAAGCGGGGTTTTTTGTGCCTGCAATTGTTCCGTGCTTAGGAACCGGCAGCTAAATAAACCCTTCAAAAAGTATCTGGATTCATATAGACGCTGCTTCCTATCCTTTTAGCCAAGTATAAACCTTAGCGAAGTAGCGTTATGGTGGCGGGTGGTTTTCGAATATAGTAATCGGGTATCGGAGAGGAAATATTGACGACTGCATCATTCGCTGTTTTAGGCGCTGACGTTATCCAAGGCGGAAACATCAATACCAACTCTAGTGGTGGCAACAACAATGCTGGCACCGTTTCGTTTCAAAACGGCTCAAGCATCTTTGACGCCGATGACATCGTTGTATTCGAAGTCGCCAATCCAACAGCGGACGGCGAAATTGGGAACGGCAGCGCGATCTCTGATCTTACGATATTTGATAGCTACGCCGATTATCAGGCTTACCTTGCTAGCGTAGATGCGGGAAACCCTGATGCCTCGCTTATCAAATACAACTATGCGCCTCAAAACCCAGGACAGACTGCGAATGTTCAATCAGATATCTCTGGCCTTGGTGATAGTTACGTCAGGTTTAACGCCAATGTGCTGATCCCATCCGACGGCGGTCCAACGCTCAGCAATACGCTAACAATTGCATCGGGAACAAACATCGGGGCCAATGGCGGCGCAACAGTTACGATTGATCGCGAACGAGACTTCGACCTTAATTACAATTCTACGATTGACGGAGGGACAATTGAAGAAGGTAACTCCAATTTCTACATCGGTGACTATGTCGAAATTATCAACGGTGGCCCGGTTTGCTTTGTCGCTGGCACGTACATTAGCACAGCAGACGGAGAAAAACTGATCGAGACGCTTGAAGTTGGCGACATGGTCCTGACAGTAGACCACGGGTATCAGCCAATTCGGTGGATTGGGCAAAAACGTTTCCCTGCATTCGGAAACAGCGCCCCTGTGCGCTTCGCCCGCGGCGCAATAGGGAACAGATGCCACTTAGAGCTATCCCCAAACCACCGCGTGTTGGTCACGGGATGGCGGGCAGAATTGCTATTCGGCGAGCCTGAAATCTTGGTACCTGCCAAATTTTTAATAAACGACTCAACGATCCGGTATCGCAAATCCGGTTTTGTCGACTACGTTCATATCCTGTTTGAAGCACATGAAATCGTCACGACAGATAATGTCCGCAGCGAAAGCCTGCTTCCCTCTTGGGAGGCACTGACCGAAGGAACAGATATGGGGCAAGCGGAATTGTTCAGCCTTTTCCCAGAGTCATTTGCAACGCAGTCTATGACAAATGCCCTCGCGCGGCGCAGTTTACGTAACTTCGAAGCGCAAGTATTTGCCAGTCGCACAAGCGCAGAGCGGTGATCCCGGATTTGCTGCCTCTTACTCGAAAAAACGCCATTTTCCGGCTAAGCGTTCAAAATAGCGGTACGCTTGTCCGAGATACAAACGCGCGCAGCCAATTTTTTAACGCCGTTTTCCGATAATTCGGGAAACAAAGCCTCAAGTTCTCTTTCGGTCTCAATTGCCCCAGTTTCCACGACCCCAGGTAGGTAACTTTCGCTCCATAGCCCATCGCTGCAGATAATTTCGTGGTGGTCGAACATGATATGGAAATATTCGATATCGCCTGACATTTCGCCCGCGATAACAGAGTGATCATTTGCAAGCTTCGCGGCAGGCACCAAAATTTCGGCCTCTCCAAAAAGCAATTCCGCGCGCCAGCCGGTGACCAGCACCCGATGTTGTGGCGACAGATAAATGTCGCGGTTCGGCTGTCCGACGCCAATTGCGTCTTGTTTGATGAGCACGGGCAGAAATTTAGAGTTTTTGACAAGCGCGGCGCGCGGTAGCCGTGCGCGCCCGACCCATCGAACCTTCTGAGGGCCAGAGTCCAGCGTATCCACCAGATCACCTGCGCAAATTTCCTCAACAGCTATAGTGCCCTTGGGAGTACTGATCATGCAACCGCGCGTAAAACAAGGGGGCGACGCAAGCGACGTATAGGGCACAGATGGTCCCTCTTGCGCAGAGATGACGGTGAGCGGCTCACCAATCGGCGGGAAGCCCCCGACCCCACCAACAAAGGCAAGCCCTTCGACGGTCGCGAAAGAGCCGACGCCCGGTTCATTAATATTGAAGGCCACTAACGTATATTGGGTCCCCATAGAATCTTCGACAACCAGCGTATACTCTGCCTCTACCCGCAGCCCATCGGCATATGACACCCCGCCATAGGCCTGTGCCCCGTTCAGCGATTGGGTATTACTCGAATCCTGAAAATTTCCATCCGTGTCGAAGACATCAACTGTTTGCCAGTCGTTATTATCAAGCGTGATGGTTTCGCCAACCAAATGGGATCCATCCCCCTGGCTGACGCCAGAAAGCTGTGCGCCATTCGAAATGGTGATATTTGAGGCTTCTAGGGTATAGACTGTTTCGACGGGCATTGGCTTGTTCACTTATACTAAGGGCGACAGTATAACTGTCACCCTTGAGATTAAATGAACAAACACGTGTACGCCGTATTTGGCCGTTTATTGCTGCTCAGGCACCAAAATCTCGCGTTTTCCAACGTGGTTGGCGGAACTCACCACACCTTCATCTTCCATCTGTTCTACCAGTCGCGCGGCCTTGTTATAGCCGATGGCGAGCTTGCGTTGAATGTAGGACGTTGAACATTTGCGGTCCTTGATCACAATGGCCACAGCCGTGTCATACAGCGCGTTTTCGCTGTCAGACCCATCACCTAGCCCCAGCACAAGATCAATGCTGCTTTCCTTATCCTCTGAAGGGCCTTCGACAACGCCAGACATGTATTCTGGCGGGCCAAAGCCCTTAAGGTGATTCACAATTTCTTCGACTTCTTCGTCGCTCACGAACGGTCCGTGGATGCGGGTAATCTTTGATCCGCCTGCCATGTAAAGCATGTCACCCATACCCAAGAGCTGTTCAGCACCCATTTCACCCAAAATCGTACGGCTGTCGATTTTCGACGTCACTTGGAATGAAATCCGTGTGGGGAAGTTCGCCTTGATCGTACCGGTGATCACGTCCACTGACGGGCGCTGGGTCGCCATGATCAGGTGGATACCTGACGCACGCGCCATTTGGGCAAGACGCTGAATACAGGCTTCGATTTCCTTGCCAGCAACCATCATTAGGTCGGCCATCTCGTCAACAATCACGACGATATAAGGCAGCACCTCTGGCGTGGATTCTTCGGTCTCAAAGATAGGATCGCCGGTTTCATCATCAAACCCGGTCTGCACGGTGCGACTGAACATTTCATTCTTGGACAGCGCATCTTTGACGCGGCCGTTATAGCCATCGATGTTCCGCACGCCCATTTTGGACATCTTGCGGTACCGTTCTTCCATCTCGCCGACGACCCATTTCAGGGCAACAACCGCCTTTTTCGGGTCAGTCACAACCGGCGACAACAGATGTGGGATGCCGTCATAGACGGACAATTCCAGCATCTTTGGATCGATCATGATCATCCGGCATTCTTCAGGCGTCAGCTTGTAAAGCAACGACAGGATCATTGTGTTGATCGCCACAGATTTACCTGACCCCGTGGTCCCCGCAATCAGCAGGTGGGGCATCTTGGCAAGGTTCGCGACAATCGGTTCGCCGCCAATGTCCTTACCCAGCGCAAGCGGCAGCTTTTGATTGCCATCACCAAAGTCACGGTGTGAAAGGATTTCGCGCAAAACAACCTTTTCACGGTTTTCATTCGGCAGCTCGATACCAATCACCGTCCGGCCCGGCACGGTTGAAACCCGCGCGGCCAGCGCTGACATAGACCGCGCGATATCGTCAGCAAGGCCAATGACGCGTGATGCTTTCAAACCCGGTGCTGGCTCCAGCTCATACATGGTGACAACGGGGCCGGGGCGTACCGATGTGATTTCACCCTTAACGCCGTAATCATCCAGCACGCTTTCCAACATGCGCGCGTTTTGCTCTAACGCATCGTCGCTTAGATGATGCCGCTGAATGTCGATAGGGTTCATCAACAGGTTGAGCGGAGGATGTTCATAGTCTGCGTATTTTTCATCGAACGCCAGCGCGGGCTGTGCTTCGGCTTTGGCTTGGCGCGACGGTTGCGGTGCACGCTTTGGCGGGTGCTGCACAACTGCGCGCGGCTCGGGCGTTGGGGCCACTGGCACATGTACGGTTGGGATCGGCATATGCGGCGCGGCAACATAAGGCGCCGGGTCCAATGCGGGGTTTGATGTATCCTCATCATCAAATTCGGGCATGGGCTCAAGATCGGCGATCGGCGCGCGTTCTAAAATCGGGGCTGGAATAGGTTCCGCCTCTGGCATTGGCTCAGGTGCAACGGCCGCCACTTGTTCAACACTTGGCTCTTCGCGATGAGCAAAGACAAGCGGCCGGGGACCGCGACCCGCGGTCAAAGCGGGTTCAATCCGCACGCCAGTTGGTGACGGAGGAATTTCCCGCGCTTTAATCGCATTTGCGATGCGGTTGCTCACACGTTCAGAATCCGTGGCCAATGGCGCAATTGGCGCGATGGCTTCGGGCGTCACCAATTCGGGTTCCGGCATCGTATCGTTGCGTTTCAACAGACCCGACAAGAAGCTTCCGCCGCTTGGCTGGGCCTGCGTTTCAACTGGTTCGGGCGCAGCTTCGAGAACATCATCCATTGCCCGTGAAGCTGTCAGTGGCGGCGCTGGCGGCATCTTTGGCGCCTCAGTTTCAACACGCGGCTCAGCAATGGGCATCGCGGGTCGGGCGCGCACAACGGCGGCGGCGCGCGCCTTGAAATCTGGAGCGGGGGCTGCGGGAACCTCTTCCTCGATCAAATCTTCTGCGACTTCGTCAAAATCAACGGCACGGCGCTCGGCCGCACTCGCCCGATAGGCCTGAATATTGCTGTTCATGCCCTGCGCGGCTTTCGCAGAAATCACAGCCCCTTTGCCCACCAGTTTCAGCAAGGTCGCATAAAGCATCACCGTGCCAAGGAAAAGAAACCGGCCAGCGACACGCAGTTCGGGACGGGTAAACCCAAGCGCAAACGCCATCAGCACAACCAGTGCAACGGCAGTCAGGAAAGATAAAAATTTCACACCAAAAACCGGACCGAAGGGCACAATTGTCAAAATAACACCTAAAACAGTGTCACCAAACAGCCCGCCAAGGCCAAAGTTCGCAGGCCAGTCAGCGCCCGGCGTCAGCGTGGCCGCATAAACGGCACCCACAACGATCGCGATAGGCGCAAAGATGATCCGACCGATCACGCGATCTTGCCCACGGTGCAAAATGAACCGGGCACCCCACGCGATCAGCAATGTCGGTACAACCCAAATGCCAAAGCCCACAACCATCATCAGCGGCGCTGCAATCGACGCGCCAAAATGACCAAGTATGTTTTGCACGGGCGCATCCGTTGCCGAAATCCAGCTAGGATCATCGGGGGAATAGCTTCCTACGATCAAAGCAATCAGAAGACCAACGAGCCCAAGGCCTAGACCAACCAGCTCCTTGCTGCGCTTTTCCAGCGCCGCTTGCGTTGCACTGTCCAAAAGCGGATCGCGCTGCCGTGTTTGATATGATGCCATCTTTACCGTCCTCAACCGTACAAACAGTCGTGGATTAACGTCAGTCCACGCTGCAATTCGTCTTCATGGGCAACCATCGCGACCCGAATGTAACCCGTGCCGGGATTTTCACCCGCTGCCTCCCGGCCTAAATAGGCACCGGGCAACACCCGCACGCCTGTTTCCTGCCACAGCTTTAACGCCGCTGCCTCTCCGTCTTCGACAGGAAGCCACAGGAAAAATCCAGCCTGTGGGGAATGGTATCCCGGCAAGCCGTCAAAAATCTGATCCGCAATCTCATACTTGCGCATATAGAGCGCCCGATTTTCCACGACATGCGCCTCATCCGCCCAAACTTTCGCGGAAACAGCCTGTACCGGGCTGGGAAGCGGTGCGCCTGCATAGGCCCGCAATTGCCGAATTTGCGCAATAGATTTCACCCCACCCGCGCAAAAACCTGACCGCAATCCGGGTAGGTTCGACCGTTTTGACAGCGAATGGAAGATCACTACGCGGTCCGGGTCTGCACCCATTTCCGTTGCGATCTGCAATGCGCCGGGTGGCGGTGTGTCGCGGTAAATCTCGGAATAGCATTCATCCGCGAAAATGATGAAATCATGTTTCTCGGCCAAAGTGATCAGCGCACGCCAGTAATCAACATCGGCCACCGCTCCCTGCGGGTTGGCAGGTGAGCAAATGTAAGCAACCGTGGTACGGTCCAGCACGTCGGGTGCAAGCGCATGGAAATCCGGCAAATGCCCTGTGGCTTCGGTAGCAGGCACGAACATCGGTTCAGCGCCCACAGACATGGCTGCAACCGCATAAACCGGATAAAAAGGGTTCGGCGTCAGAATGATTGGCTGGCCGTTTTTTGTTTCCGGCGACAGAGCCATCGCGGCATTATACAGCCCTTCGCGGGTGCCGTTCAGGGTCAGGATTTGCTCATGCGCGATATCCAACCCGTAACGACGGTTCAAGAACCCCGCAATCGCATCCAGCAAATCATCGGTGCCGTTGTTGTTGGGATAATTCCCAAACCCCTGCACATTGGCCGCAAGAATATCACCGACAAAATCGGGAAACGCATGGCGCGGCTCGCCAATCGTCATATTGATCACGTCTGTTGCCTGCGTTGGCACGTCTAAAAGTGCGCGCAAACGTGGCCACATCGCAACCGGGAGGTCCGAAAACCGCGCGGGGAATACCATAACTGCCTCAATTCACGGGATCATTTCGCCCCGTTTTTTAGCAAACTAACCTGTTGCCCCCCACACTGTCCAGAACAAGCCGCGAATCGGAATAAATTTGTGGTTTTTTGGTAAGCAACACCCAAAAGGTTCGACCTCTACGCCACAACATTATCGCAGATAAGCAAAGCGGACTTGGGGATGGCTGCAGCTAAGGTCAGATTTGAGCCCAAATTGACGGATGTTGCAAATTATACAAATGGCAGCAGAGGGGTGGAGAGCAGAGCTTTGCTGCAGTCTGTACCGAGGGATGCTGTGCGGGGCAAAGGGGCAACATTCGATGAAATAGGAGCCGGTGGTGAACGGCCCAAACCGACCCATCGCCTTGATGAGCGCAAGTTTTAAGGTTGCCCAGCGAGATCCTTGGGGGGATAGTAATGTGCCCCGAGACAATCTCGGGGCACGTATTGAACAGCTTGGTGCATAGGGCAGATCTGGGCAGTCGCGCGGCAGAACGTGCCCCCTATACGTCTGGCGTGCGGGTTTTGCCGAAGTACATCTGCTCCCAGAGCGCCGGATCTTCGAAGCTTTCCACGATTTCGCCGTTTACACGCTTCTCGAGTGACGCCCTGCCTTGGAGCCGCATATAGGCGGAATCGACGCCCATGGCTTTCGCAATCTCGCGTTGTTCCGGGGGTAGATCATCTGCAAAAACATGCTGGAAGATGGTTTCCTCATGTTTGAACGCGATCGTGTATTGGGTGTCGCCGTCCGTGTAGATGTAGGTCGAAAGGCCTGCGACGGGTTTGCCTGTTTTGTCGTCTGTGAAGTTTTCGGCAGTCAAAAACGCGACCTTCGAATTGTCGTCGACAACAGGTTTTCCGTCCTTCGCAACCAAGAAAGAGATCAGCGGCTGATAGCCATATTCTTCCTCTGCAATCACGTATGAGGCGATCACCGTGTAGGGCCCGATCTTCGCGCGCGCCCAATACCAGTCGTGCATCAGGTCTTGCATCGGAGCGTCGCCCCAATTGTGGTCGTGATAGCCGGTGCCGGTTGCTTCGAATTTTTCCTCGCCGATGGTGTAGCTGGCCTTGACATGGCCTTGCGGAACAGCGGGCATCCAGGCGAAGAGCTTTTCGGGTTGGCCTTCGCGACCGAAATACGAATGGCCCGTGCGCGGCCGCCATGCGGGGACCTCGCCCGTCAGTTCGATATTGACAGAAACGTCTTCGATCGTTGCGGTGATACGGTAGTTGTTCAAGTCACCTACGAACCGGTTGTCGCCGATGCGCACGTCGCAACCGTCTTTGGAGGCCGAGAAATCCTCTGGTCCGGTTATGAGCTTCCTGCCGAAGGCCTGGCCATCGGGACGCGTGATCTCGATGGTTATGTAGGGGGTCAGGGGCGCGTTCATGGAAGTGATAGGCTTGGTGTAGAACGCGACGACGATAGAGGTTCCGTCCTCAAGGTGGCTGTCGAAATACCACCACTCATAGCTTCCAGGGTCGGTCATGGCGCGCTGCCCGTCTTCCCATTTGGCGATTGTTGTTACGTCAAGTCCGAGACGTTCGTAATCTTCGGGTGTCTGTCCGAGGCGAAAGTATCCTGCTTTGCTCATTGTCTTTCCTTTCATTTACTTTTCTGGCAGATTGTGGAACACATGCTCCATATATGGGAGGCCCTGCTATGGAACAAGTGTTCCGTAATCTAAAGGGCAAAAAAATACCTTGAGGAACTCGTGACCGATCCACGCATAACCCGAACCCAGCAGGACCTGTTTTCGGCCCTTGATGAGCTGCTCTCTGAAAAGCCATTCCGGGAGATCAGTGTCAGCGATCTCGCCCGACGCGCCGATGTTGGTCGGCAGACGTTTTATCGGCACTTCGACAGCATTGGCGCAATGCTGAACCTGCGCTTGCAAACGGGGTTGGCGGATCAGATCAGGTCGGTTCAGGCCAGTACAGCCCAATTAGAGGCGGAGGACCGGCTGCGCCAGGCCTGCCGTTTCGCTTTCGAGCGTGTCGGCGCACAACCGCATATCGCGCGTGCCATATTGAGTGGGGAGGCCGGTTCGGATGCGCTTGCAGCCTTCCGCGAACAAATCATTGCGCTGTGGGCCAACGCGCCAAGTGACCCTCTCGTGGATGTTCCGCCTGAATTCCTAGGATATACTTCAACATTCTATGCCGGTGCGATGGCCGCCATTCTCCTGCATTGGCTTGATGCCGACTGTTCCCCGGATGCAGATACGATGAGCCGGCTTGTGGCCGTGCTTTCCAATACAACTGAGGTCGATTGGGGCGCGATGGCATCTGAGGGAGAGTGAAATTAAAAACCTGTCCTGAAGCTGGTCTGAACCCGAACAAGCGTTCTTTCAACATAAGGTCACAGGGCTAAAACGCACTGCCGCTCCGCCCTGCAGCGTTTCTCAGTTTTCATCAAGAAATGAATGATCAGGCAAGGCTCGGAATAAACTTTCGCGACTATGGCCGCGTATATCGGCTTTGGACCGAGAACCGACATTCAAATCAAGTGATGGACGGCCGCTTTGTCCGCGTACCAGACACCTAGACCAGACGCGTTAAATGTCCGGTATCGGTCAGAGATGCGTGACGCAACCCGTGACTGACCTTAGAAAACCGACGGATTGCTTCAAAGGTTAGCGACGCTCCTCATTTGGCCCGCGATTTGGCTGCGGGGCATTCAACGCCGGTGGTGCGCGACCACGCCTGCAACCAACGCAAGCGCAGCGACAGCAACGACAACGTTTATTGTGGGGCCACGGGTGTTCGTGGCGGCCTTTGGTTCATGTGTTGGCGCGGGCATTGGCATGGGCTGGGCGCTTGCAGTAACGGGGACCGAAAGCACAGCGGCGGTCACCAATGCGGTAAGTGGAATGCGAAACATGTTGTTCTCCGGGTTCAGCAACGTATGAACCCTTACAACGGCGCAGCTACAAAAATCCGTCGCGCTTAGTTCAGGGCTTGTTCCGCCGCCGCCGCCAGCCGTAGCAACGCGGCCTCCCCCCCGTTTTGTCCGTTCAACATGATCCCGCAAGACGGCACGCCTGTCGGCAATGTGAGCGAAGTCAGATCAAGCAGATTTGCCACGCGGGTATTGCGCAGCGCGAGCAGGTTTTCAGTTTTATAATAATCCTCATCCGCCAGCAGACGGTCTGCATTTGGAGGCAAGATGGGCGCTGTCGGCATGATAACCGCATCAAATTGCGCGACCGCCTCAGCGTATTGCTTACGAATACGGCGCAGCAAATTCCAGCCTGCGACATAATCAGCACCACTGACCAATTTACCGCCGCGCACACGTTCTAGAATTTGCGGGAACATCTTTTCTGGGTTGGCCTCAACCAGATCACGCCACCAGCCATAGCTATCCGCGCCGTACAGATCTCCGGCAACGCCGAAAGCATCATCCAGCGGCGCAAAACTGTGGTGTTCAATATGGGCCCCGGCATTTTGCAGCCGCTCAACTGCGCTTTGAAACGCAGCGCACGGCGCATCGCGCACATCGTCAGGCGCAATCGTATCAAGCACCATTAGACGCTTACCTTTCAGGGTTTCACCACCCAGATCAACTGGCTTTGCACCCTCTAAGGCGGCGAACACCAGTGCAGCATCTTCTACTGATCGGCATAGTGGCCCAACCGTATCAAACGTCAAACACAGTGGCACGACACCTTCTAGCGACAGGTGACCATGGCTGGTTTTCAAACCGACCAAGTCATTCCAAGCCGACGGAATGCGCACAGACCCACCCGTATCAGACCCGATGCCAGCCGCCGCCAAACCAAACGCGACGGACGCCCCCGCCCCCGACGAAGACCCACCAGGCACCGCCGCGTGATCGTTCACGCAAGGGGGCGTCGCAGTGATCGGGTTCAGGCCAAGGCCCGAAAACGCGATCTCGGACATATGTGTTTTACCAAGGCACACCAGCCCCGCAGCCGTCGCATTTTGCAGCACAAGCGCATCCGTGTCCGGCACGCGCCCTGCCATCAAGGCAGTCCCCGCTTCGGTCGCAACACCAGCCGTATCAAACAAATCTTTCCAAGACACAGGGACCCCATCCAAAGGCCCGCGACGGAACCCCGATTTGGCCCGTTCGGACGCCGCCGCCGCCTCTGACCGCGCACGGTCATGCGTCACACGCGCATAGATACGATCACGGAATTCATGGGCATCAATGGCATCCAGATACACTTCGGTCAGGGCAACCGGGTCAATCTGCCCCGCCCCAATCGCACGCCCCAAATCAGCCGCTGTCATCCATCGCCAGTCTTGCATGTGAAATCTCCTGTCTTCGGCTGACCATAGCGAGACGGAAATCTAAGAACAATCGCGGATAACATGGCAGCTGCATCCTGATTACGACTAGAAAACGATGCCCATGCTTGATAGCTAGATCACATGACAGATCTTATCAAAATCGACAGTGAGCGGCTCAAAGCCATCCGCAAAGGGCGCAAAATCGGGCGGCCAAAGCTCGCAAAGCTAACAGGGTTGACGGAACGCGCATTAGCCAAGCTTGAATCTGCGACCCTTCCGGCCTTGCCGCAGTCCACTGTCATAAAGCTCTCTGATGCACTTCAGGTGCCGGAACCAACCCTCACGGGCGATTTCCCACTGACCCAGGACGACTTGAACCCAATCGCCAAATCAACCTGCACAAGCGGGTGCTGCGGGTAAGCCTATTGATACATTTGAAGCGTCGTGTAGTTTGAAAATATAGTTTTCGACAACCATTTTAGAACGTGTTTCAAATCAATGCACATCATCATCCGCACGGCGCTTTTCTTGTGTTTGCTGCTGACCGCTAGCTGCGACAAGGTTTACACGTGGCATCAAAAGCTAACCGTCACGGTACAAACCCCCACCGGGGAAGTCAGCGGATATAGCGTAACCGAGATCACAAAAACCCATAGCGACAGCTGGTACGTCCCGCCCGAAGCACGCGGCGTGCGGAGCGATGTTCGTGGCGAAGCTGTTGTGGTTGAGGTCGCGCCGGGCAAATACCTGTTTGTCCTTTTGGACGGCGTGGAAAGTCTCGCTTACCACACATTCACCCAATTTCCTTACACACGCGGCAGCGAGTTCAACCGCTGGGCCAGATCAATCGAACGCTATCGTGGATCAGCCGAAGTACCGCAGGACGCCTATCCCATGATGGTAACCTTCACAGATATTACCGACCCGGCTAGTGTGATGCGGGTCGATCCGAATGATTTCGCCACAACCTTTGGAGAAGGCTTTGCGCTGACCGGGGTGGAGCTGGAAGTTACGAATGAGGCGGTTTCTGAAGGAGCCACCGAACGCGTTTTGGGTTGGTTAGAGGCCGTTGGGCGGGAACGTTTCAGCCTTAAAGGTCAGCCCCAAATTGGCTTGGTAAGTGATCAACCAGACCCGGAAATCTACCTAATTTCTTCCGGTGACTTTTCAACGGAGTTATTCAAGTGACGATTTCAAAAGATTTATTTCTATCCATGGACTCCTACAATAGGGGTACAACGCGGATATTGAGATCAGTGCAGCCGAATACCAAAAGTAGCAAAATCTCAACTTCTATGCCATTGCCTACGACTACAACGGCGAAACCATCATTTCATGCCGCGGCACGGATAATCCTGGAATCTTGAATATTGGCACTAGCGATTTGTGGACGGGGTGGCTTTTTGGCACCGGTGTTACTGCAGATACCCAGCTTGAGCTTGCCCGCGACGTCTATGAAGACAGTGACTGGGGGTGTGGTACAGTCAATGGATTTCTGGCCCGTGTTGCGCGGTCAAACCACATTTTCGGGCTTGGATCGCCTTAACCCCAACACGCCAGAACCAATTAATTATTTAACGTACAAAACTCTTCAGCAGGAGCGAATGACCGCTTCGGAAAACAACAACTTACTTTCAGTAGTACATTCGATACAATTTTCGCCCCAGCAATCTTTAATTTCAAACCGATCCGCCAAAATGCCCGACGCTTTGCCGACGCAAGTCCGACGTTTCGCCGACCATGCATTTCCCAATAAAATAACACGTTAACCCACGATCCGGTCGGGTGCGTGAAAACCACCGTACGGTGGGGCCAAGCACCGCATGGACAATCCCGCATGCGCGGTCATATTACGCCCTATGGATACGGATATTATCATTGTGGGTGGCGGGCTGAATGGGCCTGCTTTGGCACTGGCTGCTGCACAGGCGGGCTTTGTGGTCACGATCATCGACAGCTTGCCAATTGATCAACGCAAGCAGCCTGATTTTGACGGGCGCAGCTATGCACTGGCCCTGTCATCACAACGCCTGTTGCAAGGCATTGGCGTCTGGGGTGCGGTCGCGGACCATGCCCAGCCCATGCTGGAAATCAAGGTCACAGATGGGGTCGCCGGCAAGGGTGCGAGCCCATGGATGCTGCACTTTGACCATGCCGAAATCGAAGAAGGCCCGATGGGCTTTATGGTCGAAGACCGCCATCTGCGCCGCGCATTTCTAGATGCGATGGCGGCAAACCCCTTGATCACGCAATTATCCGAAGAAACGGTGGTTTCTCAGGATACTACCTCCTCTACGGCCCAAGTCACATTGGCCTCAGGCAAGACCGTCACCGGGTCCGTTCTGATCGGATCAGACGGCCGCAGCAGCGGCACAGCGGAACGCGCCGGGATCAAACGCACCGGTTGGGGCTACGGCCAGACCGCCTTGGTTTGCGCGGTCGCCCATGAAAAACCGCATGGCGGCATCGCGCATCAGTTCTTTATGCCTGCCGGACCGCTTGCGATTTTGCCGCTGACACAAAACCGCAGTTCTATCGTTTGGAGCGAAACCGACGCGCGCGCCGCAGAACTGGCCGCGATGAATAGCGCCGATTTCTTAGACGCGTTGCGTCCGGCGTTTGGCAGTTTTCTGGGGCAAATCAGCCTCACCGGCGCGCGGTTCAATTATCCGTTGGGCCTCACGCTCGCCAATAGCTTTATCGGTGACCGCATGGCCCTGATCGGGGATGCGGCCCATGGAATGCACCCGATTGCAGGCCAAGGGCTGAACGCGGGTCTGCGCGATGTGGCGGCACTGGCCGAAGTCATATCAGACGCCCGCGCCCGCGGCGAAGACATCGGCGGACCCCAAGTTTTACAACGCTATCAGCAATGGCGGCGTTTCGACACAGCGACGCTCGCGCTCGCCACAGACACGTTCAACAGGTTGTTTTCCAACGATAACCCGCTACTGCGTAACCTGCGCGATATCGGTATGGGCGTGGTCAACGGAATGCCCGGATTGCGGCGTAGTTTCATCCGCGAAGCCGCGGGGCTATCAGGGGATTTGCCGAAACTGATGCGGGGGTAGACTGGACCCTCATTTGATTTTAGTCTTGGCACGAAATCGGCTATTGTTAAGGATAAAATGGCCCCAGCTGATAGCGCATACATTTTCGATGTTCGCCAATCCGTACACCTCCGGCTAATCATTCGAGTTGCAGTGTTGATAGGTATTGGATCTACGACAATTTACTATGGAACCGGATTGATCCCAACAAATTTAGGGCGGCCCATGTCAATTGGCGACACCAGCGATCTCAATTTCTGGAGCATCATCGGCGTTTTGCTTATCGGGATCGGCATATTCAACATTGCGGCTGCGGTTACGTTTTTATTCCGGTCAAGACACGCGGCGGGCCACTGGCACTTTCGGTTAACTGCGGATGATCTTTTGTGGCAAATTCCGCGCCATGGCCACGGAGAGGAAACCGGATTTCAGACTAAATTATCCGATATAAAACAGCTCGAATTCCGCACCCTAAGGCGCGACGAAAGCGTCGATAAGCGTAGCTACTGGGTCCATTTCAAAGATGGTACGCCGTCGATTGAGCTCAAATCATATTCAGGGGTCAGCCTCAGCTGGATGATTGAGAAAATTGCCGCTGCTGGAGTAGCCAAGATTGAAACACAGGGCGAATACTAATCAATCTAGCTTGCGCGCTTCATCGACCAGCATCACCGGGATACCGTTGCGGATGGGAAAGGCAAGATGGGCGTTTTTTGATACCAGTTCTTGCTTTTCCGCGTCAAATTCCAGCGTAGATTGGGTCACCGGGCAGACCAAAGCTTCAAGCATTTTAGGGTCAAATTCTGTTTCGTTCATTGTAAAATCTCATCGGCTGATCCACCACGCAAGGCGAATTGGATTAAGGTTGTCAGTGTCTCGCGGCGAGTGGGCAGCGATGATGCTTCAAGCAGGGCCTGCTTATCTTCGGGTGCGAACGGGCAAAGCATCGCGAGCGAATTGATGAGCAATTCATCATCGGCCTCGCCCAGACTGTCCCAATCGGTTGAAAGCCCTTTGTCTTCAAAAAAGCGACCAAGCATTTTCAGGAACGGTGCACGGTCAAAATCAGGGTCTTTTTCGACAGTACCAAGATCGCGTTCGAACCCGCCCCAATTCACGTTGCAACGCCGGTAAGGTGTAAACCCCTCAACCTCTTGCGTGATCCGAAACCGCGACACGCCGGTGAGCGTGATCATATAGCGCCCGTCGTCGGTTTCCGTGAACGTCGTGATCCGACCCGCACAGCCAATCGCGTGTAGCCGGCTGCTATCGTCCGGGCGCGCGTAGGGTTGCACCATGCCAATCAACCGATGCTGCGTCTTAAGCACATCATCCAGCATCGCCAGATAGCGCGGCTCAAACAGCTGCAACGGCAAGCGCGCGCGCGGTAAAAGCAGCGCCCCCGGTAGCGGGAACACTGGTACGATATCTGGCAGGTCAGCGATCGGTATCATGTCAGATAGCCTAGGCCGATCCGACGCCTATGCAAATATCAATGATGATAATTTGCGCCGCCCGTTTAGGACAATTGGATCTTTTGCGTCACGCGCATCAAAAATTGTGAACAATTGCGCCTTGGCCGCGCCGTCATTCCATTCGCGATCCCGGCGGAACAATTCCAATAACTGGTCAATTGCCGCTTCGACCTCGCCATTGGCATGTAGTGCGATCGCCAAATCAAGCCGCGCCTGATGATTGTCCGGATCTGTTTCAATTGCGGCCTGCAATTCGGAAACTGGCCCCGCATTTGCGGCCTCGCGCGCAAGTGTGATTTGCGCGTGTACCGCTTCGAGCAGTGGATCTGTTGAAATCTCGGCGGGGGCGCCGTTCAAAATAGCCTCAGCCTGATCGATATCGTCCAGCGCAAGATAAGCCCGCACAAGCCCTGCATAGGCGGGCGCGCTATTGGGTTCTTCTTGCAGGATCGCAGCGAAAGTTTCAGCCGCATCCGCGACTACACCTTCATCGAGCATCTGCTCTGCGGCTTCAATCGCGGCTGACAGCCCTTCGGCTTCTGGGTCGCCTGCAAGTGCTGCTATTTTTTCGACAAATGCGTCGATCTCAGAGGGCGGCAATGCGCCTTGGAAGCCGTCAACGGGGCGCCCTTGAAAGAAAGCATAAACTGTCGGGATCGATTGCACCTGCAATTGCCCGGCATAGGCTTGGTTCGCGTCAACGTCGATTTTGACCAGTTTGACCCGGCCACCGGCTTTGTTCACTGCGGCTTCAATCGCGGGGCCCAGCGTTTTACAAGGGCCGCACCAAGGTGCCCAGAAATCCACGATCACGGGAACGGTTTGTGAGGCTTCGATAACATCGGCCGCAAATGACGCGTCAGTTGCGTCTCTGATCAGATCAGCAGGGGGTTGTGGTGTCGCATCCAATTCCAGCATGGTCCGTCTCCTTATTCAAATTCCATGCATATATGTGCGTTCTGGCGCGCTAGGCCAAGAGGGAATGACACTTTACCGCGCCACGTTGCCCACTTAGCTTGCGGCTATGGCGAAAACAATGATCACTTGCGCGGATGGGAACCCAAAGAAACCACAGCTTGCTGCGATAGCGGTGGTTTTGCGCGGCGATCAAGTATTGCTGGCCAAGCGCAAGAACGCGCCGGATGCCGGGTTGTGGGGGTTTCCGGGTGGGCATGTTGATTTCGGTGAAACGGCATTGGATGCGGCCGCGCGTGAATTGCTTGAGGAAACCGGCGTTGTGGCGACCCCTGACCGCTATCTGACGAACCTAGATATTATCGTGCGCGACAATGTTGGGATAATCACCCATCATTTTTTACTAGCTTCGGTCCTATGTCACTACGTATCGGGCACCCCATCCGCATCGGACGATGTCAGTGACGCGCGTTGGTTTGACGTCGAAACCATCGCATCCTTAGAAACAAGCGCCGACGTGGCGCAAATCATTGCGCAGGCACAGGCCATCTATTCAGGGTCTGGGATCGGTTCGACGACACCCACAATCGGCCCCAGTTGAAACCCAAAGTCAGAGCGCCGCAGATCTGGCGCATAGAGACGTGACACCTTACCGTCGAAATACAATGCATCCGGGGTTTGCAAAAAATCGCGGAAAAAGCTGCCAAATTCGTGAAATGTGACAGCATTTTTTGAAATCGCAAATATTGCACGCGCGCCATCCGCAGTGGTTCCTACCCCGTTCCGGACATAACGCGATGTGCTGTCGATCAAGAACCGCGGGTGTAGCGCCCCCGCAATCACCAGCATTGGGCCTGATTGCGTGGCATCGCGACAGGTGGGCGCGTTTTCTATAAAGTCCAAGGTCTCGTAGACTTGGGCGGATCCATCGTTGACACAAAACACACCATTGGGCAGCAGTCCAAAATTGCCGGGCCCCGCATTTGGCACGATACGCATCTCTTCAACACCGTTTTCGACATAATGCCCAACTGGTGCACGGTCGTCATGGTACATCCCAGCGTTCATAGCAAAGACAAGGATTTCGTCTGGAATGGAATTATCCACGGCCGAGAACCCGCCCAGAATTTCGCCCGCATCGTCGCGCAAAAACAGGCGTAGGTCTTCTTTGACAACATCGACTTCGCAAGTCGTGTAGCTGTTTCCTTTATAATCCACATCCGCGCAGGTGACCGCCACCGCAGGGGACGCCAACCAGACCAAGGCAAATGCGGCCACGCGCATTAGTCGTCGATGTCCTGACGCACATGATCTTCGGCCAAAAGTGCGCGTGTCGCGTCCATTTGATCAAAGGTGCCGTCGATCTCGAACCGCAGTTCAGGTGCGAATTTCATCGTGCCGCCTTTGACTACCAGATGGCGAATTTCATAGCGGTTGCGCCGCATCGCGGCCAAAGCCTCTTCTTTGCCGTCACCCCCCAGCGGCAGAATAAATGCCGTTGCAATGCTAAGATCAGGGGTCATCCGCACCTCGCCCACGGTAATGGACATGCGGTTCAATTCAGGGTCATGCACGTCACCGCGTTGCAGGACCTCTGACAGGATTCGGCGAAACTGTTCGCCCACGCGCAACATACGTTGTGTGGGTGCCTTGCCGTCGCGATTTGATTTCTTAGCCATGCCCCACATTTAGGCCTGTTCTGCGCCAATGCCAAGCAAGGCTTTGCACAGACGGCGATCCCCAGCTAAGAGAGGGGTAACCGCGAAGGAAAAGACCATGACACAAACACCAGGCATCGTCATCACCGGCGGATCAGGCGCAATGGGCCAGATGTTGATCAAAACCGTGCTGGAATCGGACAAATGCCATCTGGCAGGTGTCGTGGATCGTGCAGGCCACGATTGGATTGGCCGCGATATCGGTGCCGCGATGGGCGGTGCTGATATTGGGGTGATCGTCACGGATGACGCCGAAGCAGCGTTTTCCGACGCGCAAGCGGTCATCGATTTTTCTGCCCCTGCGGCAAGCGTCGCGTTTTCTAAGTTCGCGGCCAAAGCTGGCGTCGTGCATGTGATTGGAACAACCGGATTGGCGGACGAAGACATCGTTGCGATCAATGCATCCGCACAAGACACCGTCATTGTGCGCGCCGGGAATATGTCGTTAGGTGTGAACCTTTTGGTGAAATTAACCCAAAAAGTCGCTGCGGCTCTGGATGAAGATTTCGACATTGAGATCATCGAAGCCCACCATCACCGCAAAGTTGATGCACCTTCAGGCACGGCATTGATGCTGGGCGAAGCTGCCGCCGAAGGGCGCGGCGTGGACTTAAACGATGTGCGCGACAGCGGGCGTGATGGGATCACAGGTGCGCGCAAACGTGGCGACATCGGGTTTAGCGCGATCAGGGGCGGCGATATTGTAGGCGAACACGATGTGATGTTTGCAGCCCCCGGTGAACGGATCGTGCTGCGCCACCTCGCAACCGACCGGGCGATATTCGCACGCGGCGCGCTGAAGGCCGCGCTTTGGGGGCAAGGCAAAGCACCCGGCGCCTATGACATGATGGATGTCTTGGGGCTGTAGTGCAGGGTCAATCAAATGATCCAGTAGCGTAGAAACCTTAAGCAAGAACTTACACTCGTCATCCGTCAATCCCCGGATTACGTACGATTCTGTATTCAAAAGCAAGCAGCCCAAGGATCGCTTTGGGATGGACAAAAATGTATTACTTATAGAAATCAAGTGTCGCGATCGCGCTCGGCGATCCAGAGCAAGAATGCAGTGTCTGCCCCACCAATCTCGATTACCCGTTTGTCATGCATCAAAACGCCTAGACCATGCTCTTCGTCCCAACTGCATGAGAATTGATATCCCACGTAAGGAACTCCATCTTTCGAAATCTGGTGAATGTTGATTTCTTCGAGCGCGATAACCTTCGCGAGACCATCTTCCGAAGTAATCGTGGGTAAGCTTTCCTCGTTCTCTTTGATATCATAGTCTTCGAAGAACTGACGCCGAAGGGCAGGATAGGCATCGAGCACTGCGGTCAGAAGGGGTTGCTTTTGCCCTTCATGGTTGCCTTCAAGCCAAGTTGCGAGAGCAACTTCGTCTGCATCCATTGGCGATTCATCTCTACCCTCTGGTGCAAATCTCAGCTTGATCGAGTCGCCTTGGCTGAAGTCTGACCATGCGAAAAACTGGACACCCGCTTGCCACCAAAACTCGTTGAATGTGAATTCCATATTGCGCACACTGATACACACGGTTTGGCTATGCAAGTATCTGGAAGCAGACATTTGCGCAACTCGCAGCACCACGCACTATGGGCTCTTTTCAGACTTTCACTACATTCTTCATGAAGGTCAGGTGTTGTTGAAAGGGTCAGCTCGCGGGACGGCGATGATATGATCATTTTACAAAGTTATTCTACGCCAGCAAGCGTTAGGGCAACGATGTTTGCCCCTAATAATCCCGCTCAAAAAACACACCGACACTGGTTTCGCCGTCTTGATCGACGCTGCCTTTGGCGGTGATTTCATCGGTGACATCAAGGTTGAGGTTGATCTCGGTGCTGCCATCGCTTGTGACGGTGACGTCTGTGTAGACATTGTCGCTCAGGTATTTGCCCGCACGCACGGCGGCGTTGCCTTCGTCATCAGTGGTGACATCAAAATCATCCAACCCGATGTTTTGCCGCAACCGATCCACTGCGCCGCCTCCTTTGCCTGCAAGCGTGCTGATCGCCGAGGCCAGCTGTACCGCTTGCAGCGGGCTGATGCTTTGCAGATCGCGGCCAAAGATAAGCTGCGATAGGACTTCGTCTTGGGGCAGTTCAGGCACCGATTCAAACGTGACTTCGGGCGCATCGGCGGACCCTTCAACGATGATATTGATTGTGGTGCCACTATCCGTTTCGGTCGTCGCGACCAAGCGCAGATATGGATCAAAATCTCCCTGCATCGTGGCGCTGCCTTCGGTGAGGTCAAACCGTTGCTGCAAAATATCAATACGCCCGCGCACCAGTTCAAACCGCCCAACGGGCACGACATTCGCCGTGGTCCCCCCGATAGTCAACTGGCCGCCAAGTTCCGCATCAAGCCCGCGCCCCCGGATAAATATCCGCGACGGCGCATCAACCACAATATTCAACGGATAAGCCCGTGACCTGCTGCTACCCCCGCCACTGGATTGGGTTGATTGCCCAACACCTGCGCGCAACATCGTTTGCCGTACGGCGCTGTCTGCGTTCAGATGCACCACGTCTGGCAGATCGCCCAGTGAACTGACGCTTGAAGACGGCACCTGAATATCAGTTTGCCCAAGCGTCAAAAGCCCCGCGATGCGCGCACCGCCATCAAGTGGGCCGTTCAAGGTAATTTGCCCGTTCACAATAGTTGAATACAGTTCGGGATCCTGCTGCACGACGTCATTGAAAGCGAGCGTCAGATCGGCCTGCTTTGCACCTGTCAGCCCCACCAGGCCGCGGATCGTCAGATCACCGCCGCCTTCAACCCCCGCACGCAGATCGAACTGCGCGGCACTACCTGAGAGGTTAATCTGCCCGCCAATATCCGATAAGGCTTGTTGCAGCGTTGGCGCGGTCAACCGCCCATCGGCAAAAGTCACGTTACCACTGACCGAAGTCAGCGCGGGCGGCCCGTTCACCGCGATGTCAAAATTCGCGGTGCCACTTAAACGGCGCGGATCAATCGCAGCATTTGCGAGGGCAAGCGGCGCGGCGCCCGAAATGTTCAGGGCCATATCCAAAGATTGGGTCGTCTGGCCGCTGATATCTGCCTGCAGCCCGCCGGGACCTGTTCCCGTCGCATCAATACCCCAATTCCCGTCCGCATCCAGTGACGCCGATCCGGTCGCGCGCACAGGGCCGCTGATCTGATCCGTTAACACACCCACGTCACGCAAACTGGCGTTAAACCGCCCTTGGCCGTAACCAGACGCGCCATTAAGCGCCCCAACGATCGACAGCTGCGGCGTCGATAATTCCAACGTGCGGACCGCCAAGACCCCATCAGCCAAGCCAATTGTTGCATTCACACGGCCAACCCCTGTGATCAACGGGTCAACCGTTGGGTTTGCGATGCTCAGGTCTTGACTGCGGGCTGCGATATTCAGATCAAACTGACTTAGGTCAGGCAGTAAATCACCTGATGCCGTGACCGTGGCGCCCCCTGAAATAGGCTGTCCAATCAGCGTAGCAAAGGCGCCAAGCTCAGTGACTTCTGCATTGAGCGCGCCTGAAACGGCAAAGCCGCTGGCGGCTGTGCCGATAAGGGCATCCAGCCCTATTGTCGTACCCGAACCCGACAGTTGCATCACCGCCTGCGTTGTATCGTCCGTACTAGGTTCGGCTGTCACCGTTAAATTCATTGGCCCAGAGAGGCTCGGATCAAGCAAGGCAGCATCATACAAACGCAGATCAACATCAGCCTGCGCGGGGCCGTTCACATCTAGATCAGCCGCGCCGCGTAATGCAAAGGCGGGCGTCGTCACCACGATATCCGATAGTGAAATCTTGCCCGTCGCAGGGCGCGCCACAGCGGCTGTAAACCGCCCTGCGCCCGTTAACAGCGGATCAACTTGCGCAATACCCGAGGTCACGTCTTGGGTCTGCCCCGCTATATCGACATCAAAGCGCATTTGATCGCTTAGCAGAACGCCGCTTGCTGTGACATTTGCGCGCCCCGAAATGGGCTGCCCGGCCAGCGCAGCATAGCGAGACAAGTCAGTCACGCCTGCTGTCAGCGCTGCGTTAACGGTATTCCCCGTTTCTGCGGGGTTTAGCGTCGCCTCTCCTGTAAATGTTGCCGCTGGGCCGGAGCCGTTTATCGTAATGCCTGTCACACCATCTGCTGAGCGTGTGACATCACCCGCAACGGATACTGGCCCCGTTAAGTCAGGCAAAACCACAGCAATTTCGGCGACGCGCGCCGTGAATTGCGCAACTGATCCACCGCTGGTCAGATCAGCCGACGCCGTCACGGTTGCCGCTGGTGTTTGAATACGTAAACTCTCAAGCCGGGTGCCCGCCTCGTCGCGGACAGCGCTTGCCGCAAGCGTTCCGGCGCCAGCCAAAACGGCGTCTGCTTCTGGCACGCCCACAGAAAGGTCGTTCGTTTGCCCCGCCAAAGATAGGTCAAATAACCCCTCAAGCGGCGTGATTTCGGCATCAAGATCAAATGCAGCGCTGCCGCCCAATTCCTGCCCGATCAGGGTCGAAAACCGGTCCAACCCCGTGACTTCAACACGCGCAGAGCCCGTCGTTTTGAACCCCGAATCCGGGCCATCAATGATTGCATTGGCATCAATATCAATCCCCGCCCCACGCAACGAAAGCTGACTGATACGCATCGGTTCATGTTCCGTCCGAGTAGCCGTAAACAGGCCTTCGACACTGTCACCAAAAGCGCGCGCGGCCCCGGCATCGTCAAGCCCAACACCGCTTGCGCCATAGGCAAGGTTCGCGGTGACTTGGCCGATCAGATCGCCCTCGCCCGGCTGCAAAATACCTCCACCACGCAGGCTAAGCGTTTCGATCTTTAGACCGGGACGATCAAATCCTGTTGCAGAAATATCCGCGCGCCAGTCATCGGCCAAATCCGCATCATAGCTAATCGCGATTTGCGCCCCGTTTACATAGGTCTTTGGGCCCGACAGCGGTAGCAGCACCGGCTCGTCTGCAAGCGGGGTAATCGCTCCGGTTAGGTCGATCAATTCTGGCCAACCTTGGGTGCCGATATACAACGCACCGTTCAGGGTAACGCGGCCTGCATCAATTGTCAGGGCGGGGATATCAATGCGACCCGTATCTGACATAACCGCCTCGGCCGACAATTGGGCGTCCGTGCCAAAAAAATCTTGGTATTCGGGGTTGAACAGCGGCGAAATATCACCCCCAACATCAAGAGTAATCCGTTGTTCGCCATCTGCGTTCAGTAATTCAAAATCACCGCTTAACCGGTCCTGACCATCCGTAGCGATTGCAATCGTTGCGGCATAATCGTCAATTGGCGCATTGCCTGCGATCCCCATCTTGATTGCGGGGCGACCCGGCAAATCAAGGATACGCCCAACGATCCCATCTTCGCTTTCTTCCAGATTCAAAAGCAGATCAAGCACGCGGGTTTCATTTGAATACCCGCCGTTGATTTCAAAGACGCCCGGTTTGCTGCCAAGGCGGGTCGCCAGAATTTTTGCTGTTCCCTCTCCACCACCCAGTGATGCGTCACCTGTCAGGCTAACAGTGATTTCTTCTCCCAGAAACGCTTCGCCAAGCAGGATTTCAGCAATATCAAGCTGATCAAGTGTGATCGAAACGGGCAATTCAGGCAGCGCAAATGAGCTGGCCTCTGCGCTTGGGGTGTCAATTTCTTCAGACACTGGTGGGCGGGCCACGATGATGCGCGCTGCACTCAGTTCTTGCACATCAATGGCGCCGCGCAGCAACGCACCTCGGTTCCAGATCAGCACGATATCTTCAAGCGTCAGCCAAACACCTTCGGCATCGGCCACCGTCAGCACATCAATCGTCGCGTTTGAGCTGAGCGCGCCCTCAAAACCAATGATGCTAACATCCCGGCTAACCCCAGATAGGTTTTCTTCAATCAGGTTAGTCAGATAGCCTTTGTCTTCTTCCTCTTGGGTTTGCGCCAAAGCGGAGAGTGGAAAAAGCAAACAAAGAAGAACAAAGATATGTTTCAAAACGCTTGCCCAATCCCGATATAGACCTGCACATCTTCGCCCGCGTCGTCGCCGCTCGCTTGGGTCGCGATATCAAGCCGGATCGGCCCAATCCCCGTATCATACCGCAACCCAATTCCAGCGCCAGCGTGCCAATCGCCATTTTCAAGCGGCACAGCCGTATCGCCGACTTGGCCAATGTCATAAAACCCCACAAGCGATATTTTTTCACGGACCACATAGCGCGCCTCTAGCTGTGCACCGGCAAACGATGTGCCGCCCGTGGTCACGAATTCGCTGCCGTTCCATGTTTCAACGCCTAAATTTTTATAAGACTGACCACGCACGGTCCCGCCACCGCCAGAATAAAACAAATAGTCAGCAGGCGCTTCTGACGTATCCGCACCTGCGACACTGCCAATCTGTAAACGCCCTGCCAATGTAAGCTGCTGTTCCTCGCCAAAGCTGATATAACCGCGCAGATCACCATAGGTCCGCGCGCCGGCCAAATCATCATCAATGCTAATGAAAGGCGTAACAGATAGATCCAGATAATAGCCTGATTTTGCGTTTGTTTCACTGTCGCGACGGTCGTAGGTCGCGTCTAACGGCAGCGTAAATAGCGTGTAGTCACGCGTGCCCAAATCGGTTTCTTCATGCGCTGTTAACAGCCCGACACCTGCCCGCACCGTCAGTTCATCGCTTAGAATACGCGAAAACCCGACATCGACCTCGAACTTATCGATCAGGTAATCTGGTTCATCTTCGCGCGACAATTCTGACGTGATAAAAAAATCTGTGTCCGCGCCAAACGTCGCTGGCCGAGTGAAGCTCGTGTTTATGCTGTAATCGGTGCCACCGGTTTCGCCATTTATGCCAGCAATTTCAGTATCCACCCGAAATCGTTCTGCCCCGCCCAGTAGATTGCGATGTAACCAGAACGACGAAACCGTCAGCCCTTCAATCGAGGACAACTCAAGCCCGAAACCAAAGCGGCGTGGCTTGGCTTCATCCAATTGCACGGTCATCGGCAAGATGTTTCCATCAATCAAATCATCCGCTTGGGTCATTGCAACGCTGTCAAACGCGCCCGCGCGCCGCAAACGCGTTTCGGCCGCTGCGATCTCGGACGGGGCGTAAACATCGCCCGTCGGCAGCCCCGCAATCTGCAGGATGCGGGCGCGACTAACATCTTCGTTTCCGGAGACAGCCAAGTCACCAAAATACACCAATGGGCCGGGGTCCAACGCAACGCTGATATCCAGTTTATCATCGGCATGGCGCGCTGTGATCTGTTGGGATGTGACCCGCGCTGTGGCATGACCCTGATCACGCCAGCTATTGATACTGCCGGATACGGCCCCGGAAATTTCGCCAGATCGTGCTGGCTGTCGCGGCCCCAAATCTTGGGGCAATTCGGTACCTGTTGGCAGCGGCGCGATCGCCACATCGCCAAATGTAAATCGCGGGCCAGGAATGACGTTAATCACCACTTCTGTGATAGCAGAAGGCGCGGACAGCGGTGCGATGTTTGACGCTTCGACCCCATCAACGGTGATCGAAATTTGGCCACCATAAAACCCTTGGGCATAAAGCGCGGTTAAAAGCCTGCGATAGTCAGCGCGGGCAGCGGCAATATAGTCTTGGGGAACAGCCGTATCATCAAGTGCGCGCAGCAATGACGCATCGTCAAGAACCCCGCGCGCCTCGTCGCTGATGAGCCGCACATCTTGGGCACCTGCTGCCGTCGCAGCACAAAGAAAACCCACAATTAGCCGTCTAAAACTGGTCACTCGCCGTCCCCGTCCCCAACATCACATTTGTTGCGTGCAACAGTACCCAAACTGCACGGTATTGACCATTCACTTAAGCGGCAAACGGATCGCTAGGATAGGTCACTGCCGCCAAATATAACCCTTGTGGCGGGCAGACAGGGCCGCATGCCGCGCGGTCTTTGGCTTCAAGCGCCTTTGTCACATCATCTGGGGTCCAGCGCCCGGACCCGACGCGTTCAAGTGTTCCGACAAAGCTGCGCACTTGATTGTGCAAAAAGGATCGCGCGCGGATATGAAACTGATATTCGGTACCGACCGCACGCGGTATTTCAACGACCTTAAGCGAATCCAAGGTTTTCACTGGGCTTTTTGACTGGCAGATCGACGACCGGAAGGTCGTGAAATCATGCAAACCAATCAGCCGATCCGCGCCCGCTTGCATCGCACCGGCATCCAAAGCATGGTTCACCCGCCACATTTGCCCGGCCTCGGATGTTAACGGCGCGCGCCGGGCAATCAGACGGAACAGATATTGCCGTTCAAGCGCGCCAAACCGCGCATGCCAGTCATCATCAACGCGCGCGCAGTCCAAAATCGCAACAGGATTGGGTTTTAGGTGATAATTGAGCGCTTCGGACAGGCGAAACGGGTCCCAATCGCGTTGTAAGTCGCAATGCGCGACCTGCCCTGTTGCATGGACACCTGCATCTGTGCGTCCGGCAGCCCCAATTGTATGTTCTCCAGGCTCAATCTTGGCAAGCGCAGCTTCGATTGCGCCCTGTACGGACGGCTGGTCGTTCTGGCGTTGCCACCCTGCAAAGGGCGCGCCGTGATATTCAATAAGAAGGGCAAAACGTGGCATGCCCCCGATTAGGCGCGCGGGCCGGTAAAATCAATCCCTACACATCTGCGCGCTCCACCCCTATCTTGAAACCACGTAGTGTAAGGGGCCCGAGGTTGGTTTTCAGAACGATCACAAATCAAGTGTCATGGGCCGCGGCCGAAATCACTGACACGTTGACCCACCCGTTCGCGGAACCTGTGATCCGTCTGGGTGTGACCGGGCTGTCGCGCGCAGGCAAGACAGTGTTCATCACCTCACTCGTTGCAAATTTGATGGACCGCGGACGAATGCCCCAATTAGCCGCCGCCGCAAATGGGGCAATCACAGCCGCCTACCTGCAACCACAGCCCGATGATACGATCCCCCGCTTTGCATATGAGTCCAATCTAGGATGCCTGACCGCGCCTGATCCAAAATGGCCAGATAGCACTGATCGGGTTAGCGAATTACGGCTGTCTTTACGGGTGCAACCTTCGGGGCTGTTGGCCGGGCTATCTGGCCCGCGCACGGTGCATATTGATATCGTTGACTATCCCGGTGAATGGTTGCTTGATCTGGCTTTGATTGACCAATCCTACACGCAGTGGTCTGCTGCCGCATTAACCCGCGCCAAGGGCCGCCCCGAAGGGGATGCCTATATTCAGCAAGTGCAAGACATCGACGCAAATGCCCCGCTGGATGAGCCGACAGCGCAGAGGTTGGCGACGGGCTTCACCACCCATTTGAACGCAAGCCGTGCGGCAGGGTTTTCAGACTGTACACCCGGTCGGTTCATGCTGCCCGGTGAATTGGCGGGATCGCCCGTGCTGACATTCGCCCCGCTACCGGGTGAAAAATTCGCGCGCAAATCACTGGGCCGTGAATTTGAGCGTCGCTTTGAAAGCTATAAACGCAATATCGTGCGCCCGTTCTTTCGTGATCACTTCGCCAAGATTGATCGCCAGATTGTGCTGGTTGACGTGCTTGGTGCGATCCATGCGGGGCCTGCCGCGCTTGACGATTTGCGCAATACGATGGCCGGAATTTTGGGCGCGTTTCGCCCCGGTCGCAATGCATTCTTGACCCGTATCTTTCAAGGTAAGCGGGTCGAGAAAATTCTATTCGCCGCGACCAAGGCCGACCATTTGCACCACAGCCAGCACCCGCAACTGACAGCCATTACCCAAGCATTGCTACGCGAGGCCAGCGACCGTGCCGATTTCGCAGGGGCCAAGACCGCCGCCATGTCCATCGCCGCGCTACGTACAACGGTTGAAGACACGGTTGATCATGCAGGCAAGCCAATTGACGTCGTGCGAGGGCAGTTACTTGAAACCGGAAAGCAAGCCGCGTTTTACCCAGGTGATTTACCCGACGACCCAGCGCATTTGCTGTCGCCGGCCCGCGCCGGGGCCGACAAATGGTTGGATGCGGACTACGCGGTGATGCGGTTCGCGCCTGCACCGCTGACGCTGCGCCCCGGTGACGGGCCACCACATATTCGGCTCGATAAGGCTGCGCAGTTTTTGTTCGGAGACAAGCTATGAAATTGCGTGCGGCCACTGAAATGGATATCAATGTGATCGCAAAAATCATGGGCGACTGGTGCGCGGACACGCCCTATATTCCCGCGCTTCATACCCGTGAGCAGGACCGAAAATTCATCGCTCATGTGGTCTCTAGCCAAGACGTGCTGGTCGCAGATGATGATGGAGTGCAGGGGTTTATCGCGCGCGCAGACAGCGAGATAGAGCAGCTTTACCTTGCCGCCGCCGCGCGTGGTCGTGGTATTGGCAGCGCATTGCTGAATGAAATGAAAACCCGCCGTGAACAGCTTAACCTTTGGTGCTTTCAAGCGAACACGGGCGCGCGGCGGTTCTATGAGCGCCATGGCTTTGACGTGTCCCGTATGACGGGTGGCGCCAACAACCAAGAAAAGCTGCCTGATATTCGCTATGTTTGGACTGCACAAAGATGACCAATGGCCCTATTCTGATTGACCTCGACGAAACTGAGAAGGCACAGCCAGATGCGGCCCCACCGGTGCCTGATCTTACGACCAATGCCCATGGGGCAGCGATGCAACAGGTGGCGACAATCGCGGTGCGCAAACCGTCGCGGCTGGCCCGCTTGTTTTGGTCGATCACGGTGGCATTGCTGGGGTTTATGCTGTCTTTGGCGGCATGGGATTATGTGATCGGGTTGCTTGCACGCTCTCCCCTTCTTGGCGGCATCGCAACCGCGCTGGTCGGGGCGATGGTGCTTGTCCTCGGGTTGGTTACGCTGCGTGAACTAGCAGCGTTCACGCGCTTAAAAAGGCTGGATATCATCCAACGCCAAGCCAATGACGCGCTAAATTCGGGCGATTTGAAAGCGGCACGCGCGGTGGTGACCGCATTAGATAAGCTATATATGGCGCGTGAAGATACGGCCTGGGGCCGATCCGAATTGCAGGCGCGCAGCGGCGATGTGCTGGACGCCGACGGGCTCATTGGATTGGCTGAAAACACGCTGCTAGGCCCGCTCGACGCCCGCGCCCAGCGCGAAGTCGAAGCCGCGGCCCGTCAAGTCGCAACCGTCACCGCAATTGTGCCGCTTGCGCTCGCCGATCTATTCACCGCACTGACCGCCAACATGCGTATGATCCTGCGCATCGCAGAGATTTACGGGGGTCGCGCTGGCGCATTGGGCAGTTGGCGTTTGACGCGCTCGGTATTGACGCATTTGGTTGCCACTGGCGCTGTCGCTGTGGGCGACGATTTGATTGGGTCGATCGCGGGCGGCGGGGTGTTGTCCAAGGTTTCGCGGCGCTTTGGCGAAGGCGTGATCAACGGGGCATTAACAGCCCGCGTTGGCGTAGCCGCGATGGAAGTCTGCCGTCCGCTACCGTTTCACAGCGCGAAACGGCCCTCGGTTACAGCGTTGGTGCGTCGTGCGCTTAGCGGATTATTTGGCGCGAGCTAACCCTACCAGAACTGCGGGGCCGCCCCAAGCGGCAAAGCCCCAAGCGACATGCGCCCTCCACTGAAAACAAGCGGGAATTCGGGCACGCCACCCTCGGTGGCAAGAAGCGACGCAAAGTTCACGACGGTCGGTGCGATGCCTGCATCAATAGCCCCAGCCGCAACCATCAGATCGATAATCTCGTGCCATTGGTTAGATCGAAACGTGATCCGACCATCTGGGTTGCCTTGAGCATCAATATCAAACGCCCCCTGCGCGCGGAGCTCAACCGGACCCCAAAGCAGCGTCAGATTGCGCAGTGTGAAGCGGGTAGCCTTTGGGTCTGCTCCGCGCCCGTCAAATGCATGTCGGTCCAGCGGTTGATCGAATGTTACAGCGCTATCAAACACAGCGCGGGTCAGGGCGGCACCCAGCGCGCCGGCGGGATCAATTCGCTGCGCAATCACCGTAGGAAGCATGACCTGATCGGCATCAAAATAGGCGTCATACCGATTTTCGGCAGCCGGTTCCGCGCGAAACGCAAGCAGCGCGCGTTCCGCACTGATTTGCCAGCCAAAACTGGATGCCACTTGGGCCTTACTTACGTCGACGGTCGCGTCATCAAACGAAAGCGCAGTATTTGCTGCAACGCCAGCGCTTGCGCGCAAACTCTCGGTCGTAATCTGTAAGGTCTGGCCACCAACGCGCAGGGTCTGGTCATTGGCGAAAGCCGCGATCACGCGGTTGGGTTGGTAGCTAAGCGCGAACACCTGTACAAAGGGCGCAGTCCAGTGCCAATCTTCGTCCTGCGGGGAAAGAGAAAAATCGGTGACTGTGGTGTCGAAACGGGACGGAAAACCGATTGTGTTCATCTCAGCATAAGTCAAACCCCAACCGTCAGCGCGCGCCTGCGTGACAGCGGTTTGCGCGCCATAGGCAACCGCGCGTGCACCGACGAACCAATAGCCGCTATATAAAACAGATAGGAAAAGGACCAAAAACGTCAGTCGCCGCATTGCATTGCCTCGGGTATAGAATTTGATGGCAACTTAGCGGCACAGCTGCACAGGCGCGAGCATTACTTCTTTTCGACGGCTTTAGTGTTTGTGGTCAGCCGATCAAGGATGTCGTCAACATCCGGAAACCGATCGTTACCCGCACGATCTTCAGCAGGGAAATGCGCCGCGGATGACCGGAAATCTGTTGCGTCTTCGCGCAAAAGATCCAAATCCACATCCATTTTTCTGTCGTCAGCCATATGCTTGATCCTACAAAATGCCTTTCTTGCTTGCGCACGTGCGTCAACCAAGAGTTATCCACGATATGCTTGCGCAAACGTTTACGTATTAACAATCTGACCTAAAAACTATTTTACTTCGTCGCCTTCATCAAAAAAACTGAGAGCCCTGCTGGGCCTGAGAAAACCATTACAAATACAAGAAACTAGATAAATCACTTTCAAAGATGCCGCCGAAATGCTGCTGTAGTTTTGCAACAGTCGGATTCACCTCAGGCGCTAAGTGACACAATACATTCAACTTATCCATGTGCACGCTCTTAATCAAGCGGCGATTCGTGAGGGGGTGAAAACGGTGAATTGCCAAAAATCTGTGTCTATGCGGCTAATGCGAACGTACCATTCTGAATTTTCGTCAACTCTGTGTCCAAAGTCACAAACGGGCAGGCGATTGGGGCGTAGTTTTTCTTAAGCATACGTTCGTGTGTTCGGAAAACAGACTAAAGGCTCAAATCATGTTCACTCTCGCCCCCGCAAACCCCGCCCGCAGCGATCTGGAATGGTGCTGGTTTTTGCGCGGCTTTGGCAAGGCAGGTGATGCAATCGAACGCGCCTTGTACAAAATTGGCGTGATGGATCATACGGGCTGGGCGCGATGGCAACAAAGTGCGTTGACCGAAACCGGTGCCCCTGTTGCTGTGCAGTTCTCAACGCATGATCAAGCATTGTCGATCATCACAGAGGTCGAAAACCCCGCGCAGGACCCGAAGACGCGATTTGCAACCGCCTGCAAAGCAATCACCGCATTGGGCTGCGACGCCCCCGAAACGGCATTCCGCGAAGTGATCAGCGCCGCGCAGGGATCATCTTCCTTAGCGTTCGGCGCTCGCCTTGGTTTGCGTCATGATAACAACGCGCTGCACCTTACGCTGTATGTCGAATTGCCTGAAGGCGCGGCGGATATGTCCGGATTACTATCGCACTCCCGGGCCGGGGCCGACCACGCCGCCGATCAAAATGCGACGATGCTAGCCTATGATGTTCAAACCAAACATATCACTTTGTTTAGCATCCCCGATTCTGAAGCCCTGACCCAATTGCCGGGCGTCTGCGCCCGCAAACAGCCCGTTGCGACACGCAGAAAACTGGGCACCGAAGACACCGCGTATAAGGTGCCCCAAAATGACATCTCCTCTGCCGATACAGAAATTTTGGGACAGCTAACCAGCTTGAAACAGCGCGTGCGTCAAAGACACGCCTGCCTGATTGACCATCTACAAACAACGGTTCCAGAAGCCGCATTTCGCGGGGATATTTGGGTGTCAGAGCAAGCAGATGGTCAGACAGCGTTGTCGATTGACATCGCCGCGCCTTGGATAGGGACAGACCAGCCGTACTAACTTGTTGTTTATAGGTCACATCACGTAATTGGGCATCACGTGGTAAACACACCCCAAAGCCCGCAATAATTGGCCAAAATGCAAGCCATGCTTGCGCGCCAATGATCCGCACCGTGACGGCTGCGATCCAAATTTGCTGGGCATATCATTTTCTATATTTGGAGCGATCGTTTGCGTGCCTATAGTCCCACTACGGACAAAGGGATGTAGCATGACATACTCACGATACCAGCGCGTTACGCGCCGTAAACACGTGTGGTTCATACAATGACGCCTCAAGAATTGCTGCACTACAATTTGCCGCTTTTTTCCGGTGTAACCATCGAAGATTTGGCCGATATTCCACTTGCTGTAACCGAAAAGACATTTAGTGCGTGGCAAACGATCTTTGATCAAGATGACAATTCGCACGATGTCTATTTCTTGCTGTACGGGTCTTTGCTCGCCGTATTTTGGACAAGCGACGGACGTGAAATCGTGTTTTCACGATTTGCGATCGGGGCACATTTTGGCGAGTTGGCCGCGTTAGACGGCACGAGCAGATCACTGGCAACTGTCGCGAAAACCGAAACCAAAGTCCTCATTCTCAAACGCGACAGTTTTTTGCGCTTGTTCAACGAGGTACCGTTGATCCGCGATCGGATTACCCAACAGATGGTCGCGCGCATTCGCACGCTCACTGAGCGCAACATGGAAATGACGACGCTATCCGTTGAGCAACGGGTTAGCACGTATTTGCTGCGCCTTGCGGCCGAACACGGAAAATTATGTGTAGGTGCCATCATCGAAAACGCTCCGACACATGCAGAAATTGCTGGAACCATCGGCGCAAACCGTGAAATGGTCAGCCGGTCAATCAGCAAGCTGTCAAAACGCGGCGTCATCAAAGCTGCGCGGCAACGTATCGAAATCCTTGATCCGGCTGCCCTTTCCGAGGATTTATCTTAACCGTGTCTTAACACACAAACCGTATCAATGCGGTGCGTTAAGCATGTTATAAGTATATGAAAGGCGGCACCATCGTGAGGTTATTTAGTATTTTGGGACCCGAAGGTGTTGTTGGGGTCATCGGCGCAAGCGTATTTTTGTTGCAGCGCCTGTTAACTTAATCCCCCCACACAATTGACCCGCGCAAAAGACGGCTTACCTTGACAGGATCATAACCCAAAGGAATGCCAATGTTCTTGCGCGCCGCCGCCACTGCCCTCTTCACTGTTTTCAGCCAACCCGCCTTCGCGCTATGCGCTGGCGAAAGCTATCTTAATCAGCTTAGCGCCGAAGAGCATCAAAAATTGTCAGCAGCGGTTGCAGATATCCCTTTTGCGCAAGGGCTGGTTTGGGACGCGCAAAAAGATGCGCAAAACCTGCGCATTATCGGAACGATGCATATCTATGACCCGCGCCTTGACGCGCTGTTCGCGCAGGTTTCTGCAAGCGTCGTATCTGCTGATTTGATTTTGGTCGAGGCCACACCTGACGATCAGGCGGACCTGCAACAACTGATGGCCCGTGATCCCAGTCAGCTGTTTCTTGTCGACGGTCCTACGCTGCCTGAACTTCTCGATAGCCAAACTTGGGAACTGCTTTCGCAGGCCGCTGCAGACCGGAACATACCAAGCTTCATGATCGCGAAAATGCAACCTTGGTACGCATCGTTGCTTTTGGCCATGCCACCTTGCGCGATGGATGATGTGATTGCAGGCCGTTTGGGACTAGACCATATGATCATGGACGCGGCGGCACAGGCAGGCGTTCCCTTGCAATCGCTCGAAGCCTTCACCACGCTATTCGCAATATTCCAAGAAGATAGCTTGGACGAGCAGATCGAATTTTTACGCATGGGGCTGATGATGCCCGATACCCAGCAGCAGGTATTTGTCGCCATGCTTGACAGATATTTCGCCAAAGACGTTGGCACCCTATGGGAAATGTCGCGGCTCACGCTCGCCGACGTGCCGGAGATCGATTTAGAAACCGCAACCGAGCTTTTTGACGAAACCCAAGATGCAATCCTTGATGAACGGAACCGCAACTGGATTCCTGTCATCACCGAAGCAACCCAGGCCCACGATAACGTCATCGTCGCAGCCGGGGCCGCGCATTTGATTGGTGAAAACGGAATTTTGAATCTGCTCCAAAATGACGGCTGGACGCTGACGCGCGCCGATTAGTCGTCGCCGAAATCAGCCAACCCCTGCTTGCCGGCATCGGTCAACGCATAGATGCCGCGATCAACACGTTCGAACCAGCCGTAGTGATCGTCGGCCATGATGCGCGTGGCCTGCGGCACTTCGGCCCAGTCTTTGACTTTGGCACCTTTTGATGGCCCGTGGATCGCAAGAAATCGGGCGCAGCGCACAGCATCTTGGCGGTATCCTGTCACGATCCCATGTCGCGTGGCGCCGCCCGCATTGGGGTCTCCCTGCAACCGATCAAACGCGCGCAACAGCCGGGTTTTCTTTTTGTTAGATTTGCGGGCCGCATAGGGACCCGGATCAGCCAGAACTTCAACAAACCCATCGCGTGCCCGCACTGTCATTACGCCCAGACCCGCGCGACGCGCGAGGTTTACGTTTGCTTTCAATGCCTTGGCGCGCCCCCCTGCAGGTACCGCAATATAAACATCATCGGTTAGCGCAAGCCTTTCAATCCCTTGATGAAACAACGCCAACGAAAACCCCAGCTTCAGTTCGACCACGATCAGATCATCGCCACGCCGTCCGACAACATCGGCGGCACCGACTTCTCCTTTGACGTCATAGCCTTGGCGCTGCAAATGGGCCTTGATCGGCGGGTATAGGTCAGCTTCGCGCAATTGCATCTTTCGCGTAGGGTGGATCTTGATCCACCTTACACCATTAAGACCATGGGGTGACAGTCGCTTGGTGTGGTTTTATAAGGCGGTCAAAGTCTCCCTTAGAAAGCATCACACATGACGACTCTTGTTTTTGGCCATAAAGCCCCCGACACTGACAGCACCGGATCCCCTTTGATTTGGGAATGGTTCCTGAACCACACAGGCATCGAAGCCAAAGCTGCATTGTTGGGCGCCCCCAACACCGAGGCTGCATTTGTTGCAAAGCGCTGGGGTTTTGATTTGCCCGACGTGATTGATGATGTCGAAGATGACCAAAAATGTGTGATCGTCGACACCAACAACCCTGCCGAACTGCCCGCGAACATCAATAACGCCGATGTTCTGGCGATCATCGACCACCATAAACTGGCTGGCGGCCTAGAAACAAAGAACCCGATCAACATCACCATCCGGCCGCTCGCCTGTACGGCGACAATCATGCACGAGATGATGGGCGACAAAGCCGCTGACATGCCCGAAGGCGTCAAAGGTCTGATGCTATCTTGTATCCTGTCCGACACATTGGCGTTCCGTTCGCCAACCACAACATCGATGGATAAAGAGCTCGCCGAAACACTGGCCGCAGATTTGAAAATCGATCTCGAAGCTTATGCATCCGAAATGTTTGAAGCGAAATCAGACGTCTCTGCATTCTCAGACGCGGAACTACTGCGCATGGACAGCAAAGAATACGGCGTCGACGGCAAGAAATTCCGCGTCTCAGTTCTGGAAACAACTGCGCCAAAAATCATCTTGGATCGTCAGAAATCCATCATGGAAACAATGCCAAAAGTCGCCAAAGAAGACGGCGTAGACGAGGTTCTGTTGTTCGTCGTCGACATCCTGAACGAAGAAGCAACAATGTTCATTCCGAACGACGTTGTGAAATCCGTAGCTGAAAAATCATTCGACGCCATCGTCGAAGGTGACAGCGTCGTTCTGCCCGGCATCATGAGCCGGAAAAAGCAGATCATCCCGAACCTCAAAGCTTAATCTCCCTATACAAAGGCCGCGCCATGACCCGGATTATCGAAACTTTCGCAGACATCTCGGGCCAATACGACGCGGCCTTTGTCGACCTTTGGGGCTGTATGCACGATGGGATTAAGGCGCTGCCTGATGCCGTCGCCGCGATGCAGGCTTACCGTGCCAACGGTGGCATTGTAGTGCTTGTCACCAATTCGCCGCGCCCGTGGGAATCCGTCGCGCGACAAATACTTGGCTTTGGCATTCCCGAAGATGCGTGGGACGCGATTGCCACCTCAGGCGATAGCGCCCGCGCCGCCATGTACCGCGGGATTGTTGGTGAGAAAGTATATTTCATGGGTGAAAGCCCGCGTGACGATGATTTTTTTAAGCCATTGTCAGTGATCAAAAACCCAGTCGATATTCAGCGCGTGCCGCTAGATCAGGCCGAAGGAATCGTATGCTGCGGCCCGTTTGATCCGATGGCCGATATTGATGTGAACCGCGCGGATTTTCTGTTCGCGAAACAAAAGGGGCTCAAGTTGCTATGCGCGAACCCCGATATTGTTGTGGATCGCGGCGAGGTCCGTGAATGGTGTGCGGGCGCATTGGCCCAGCTTTATACCGATATGGGCGGCGAAAGCCTCTATTTTGGCAAACCACATCCCCCCATTTACGACCTTGCGCGCCGTCGCCTGGCTGCTTTGAACAGGCTGCCCGCTGACGCCCCAATTATCGCCATCGGCGATGGGCCTCACACTGATGTTTTGGGCGCGGTACAAGAAGATTTGGACGTGCTGTTTATTTCTGGCGGGCTTGCCGCCGCTGAGACCAAAACAACGATCCAACCTGATCCAGATGCGCTACGCGATTATCTGAACGCGCAGCAAACGCATGCGACCTTTGCAATCGGACAATTACGTTAAGGGCACTTGATTTTTCTGCAGTTGCAAAGTAATAAAGTTTCAAGTCCGAAAGGCGTACCGGATTTTTGTTACCCTATGGAACACAGCATGCTTGATAATGCCCCACGTGGAACCATCTGCATTGAAGACATCGAAATCGGGATGATCCGCACCCTTCGCAAGGTTGTGACGGATGAAGATATCGAAATGTTCGCCGCTGTGTCGACAGATCATAACCCGGTCCATCTCGACGATGACTATGCCCAAGATACAATCTTTGGCGGACGAATCGCGCACGGCATGCTCACAGCCGGGTTGATCAGCGCGGTGATCGGTGAACAATTGCCCGGGCATGGCACAGTGTATCTGGGGCAAAGCCTGAAATTTTTGGCCCCAGTGCGCCCCGGTGACATGGTTCTCACCGAAGTCGAAGTGACAGAAATCGATAATCCAAAACGTCGCGTGACGATGAATACGCGCTGCCTTGTGAACGGCAAAAAGGTGCTTGTCGGCGACGCCACGGTTCTCGCACCATCGCGCAAGTTCGACTAGGGTTGCAGCCCTTTGCAGGCCGCGCTACGCAAGGCCATGCGCATCATTCGTGACACACTTTTTATCGACCCTAACGACCGCGGCGCAGCTGCGGCGATCGGGAATTTTGACGGGGTTCATATCGGCCACCAATCGGTGATTGACCTCACACGCGACATCGCGAAAGCCGCGCACGCACCCTTGGGTGTGATGACGTTTGAACCGCATCCACGAAGCTATTTTTCACGCGATTCGAAACCTTTTCGTTTGATGAATGCCGAGGCCCGCGCGAACCGCTTGGGAAAACTTGGCGTCGAAAAACTCTACGAGGTTCCATTTAACGACGCCCTGGCCAGCCTCACGCCGCGCGCGTTTGCACAAGACGTTATCGCTGATCGGCTAGGGCTAAAACATGTGGTTGTCGGCGCTGATTTTTGTTTCGGACGCGGCCGCTCTGGTACGATTGATGATCTGCAGGCATTTGGGGCAGAGATGGGTTTTGGCGTTACGGTAGCCCCGATTCTAAAGATTGGGGCTGCAAATGTGTCATCCACCGCGATTCGGCAGGCGTTAAGTGATGGCAAACCTCGCGATGCTGCCGCGATGCTGGACCATTGGCACCGAATTGAAGGCGAAGTTATTCGCGGTGATCAACGTGGCCGCGAGCTTGGGTTTCCGACAGCGAATATGTCAATTGCGGGCCTGCACCCAGCGAAGTTTGGCGTTTATGCAGTTAAGGTAGATGTATTAGATGGCCCGCATGCAGGTAGCTATGATGGTGCGGCCTCTATTGGTGTGCGTCCGATGTTTGATGGCGATATACCAAATTGCGAAAGCTACTTGTTTGACTTTAAAGGCGACCTTTATGGTGCGACGCTTTCGGTTGCCTTGGTCGACTATCTGAGGCCAGAACTGAAGTTTGACGGGTTGGACGCGCTGATCGCGCAAATGAACGCTGATTGCGACACCGCGCGAAAGATCTTGCAAGATGTCGAATGAAATCACCCGCGCGGGGTTGGCTGACCGGTTTTGGGAAACCAAGCCGATGGACAAGCTTTCACAACCCGAGTGGGAAGCGCTGTGCGACGGTTGCGGAAAATGCTGCCTGAACAAGCTAGAGGACGAAGACACCGGCGTTGTTGTGATGACCCGCGTTGCCTGCCGCCTGCTGGACGACCAGAGCTGCCTATGCGGAAATTATCCAATTCGACATAGTTTCGTTCCAGAGTGCATCGTGCTGAGCCCTAAGACCATCGCGAATACGATGTATTGGTTGCCGCAAACCTGTGCTTACCGTCTGATCTATGAGGGGCGCCCGCTGTTTGATTGGCACCCGTTGATCACAGGCGATCCAGAATCGGTCCACCACGCCGGCGTATCCGTGCGCGGTATGACTGTCCCAGAGTTTGAAATCGACGAAGACGACTGGGAAGACCACATCATCGAGGAGCCTACATAGATGTTTTTCTCATCCGATAACGCAGGACCCGTACATCCACAGGTGATCGCCGCGATTACAGCAGCCAACACAGGCTACGCGCCCGGCTATGGCAGCGATACATTCACCCAGGATGCGCGCAAAAAAGTCTGCGACACATTTGAAGCCCCCAAGGCAGCAGTTGAATTTGTAATTAACGGCACCAGCGCCAATGCGTTGCTGCTGGCGACCATGTCGCAACCTTGGGAAACGATATTTTGTGCTGATGTCGCCCATATCCAAGAAGACGAATGCAACGCGCCAGAATTCTATTCACAAGCGAAGCTAACCTTAGTACCCACAATCGACGGCAAAATGTCGCCCGACGCACTGCGTGCTAAGATCATAGCCGAGCAAAACCGCGGCGTACACGGGCCGCAGCGTGGGCCATTATCAATCACGCAAGTGACTGAAAAAGGCACGGTTTACACATTAGACGAAATTCGCGCGTTGACAGATGTTGCCCGGGAATTTGGCATGAAAACACATTTGGACGGTGCGCGGTTTGCCAATGCGCTGGTTGCGCTAGATTGCACCGCCGCTGAAATGTCATGGAAGGCTGGCATCGACACAGTCAGCTTTGGCGGCACAAAAAATGGTGCATTAGGTGTCGAAGCCTGCATCATATTTGACCCGGATCTTGCGTGGGAATTTGAATTGCGCCGCAAACGTGGTGGCCATCTGTTGTCAAAGCACCGTTTTCTATCCGCGCAGATGCAAGGGTATTTAGCCGATGGTCTTTGGCTCGAATTGGCCCGCGCGGCGAATGCGCGCTGCGCCCAGCTGGCTGCGGGGCTACGCGACCACGATTGGCTTACGTTTCAATGTGAACCCCAAGCCAATATCATCTTTTTTGACATGCCGCGCCGTGAACACAAACGGATGCTGGATGGCGGCGCATTTTACTATGTGATGGGCGGTGACCCGCAAAAGGGCGACCCAGATGAGATGCTGACCGGGCGATTAGTTGCTGACTGGTCAGTAACAGAAGATGCCGTGCAGCAATTCGTTGATCTGCTGCACGGCTAAGGTTCTAGCCCGCCAAATAGGCATCTAGATCATCCAACCGATCTTGCCCCCAGAATCGTTCATCCGTGTCTGTGATAAAGAATGGTGCGCCAAAGGCGCCATTCGAAACCGCATCTTCAAGGTTGGCGGCATAGGTTTCTGCACTGGTCAACATATGCTTATCCGCAAGGTCCGGCGCAAACCCAGCTTTGGTCAGGCATTCGCGGATCACATCATCTTGAGAGATGTCCTTTTCTTCTGCCCAACAGGCCGCACCAATCGCATGGACCAACCCAGCCACATCACCACCTTCGTTCTGGGCCGCAATAATCGCATAAGATGACGGTGCCGGGTTTGTAGGCCAAAACGCAGGTTTTGGGTTCAAGGGCATACCAGCCTGCGCGGTTTGGCGGCGTAGCTCTTGGGCCCGGTATTCCATGCGGCTGGGATGACGATCTTTGGGGGCCGTGCCACCAGTGCGCGCGAACAGGCTCATGATATCCAAAGGACGATAGGTGATCGTCGCACCATGTTTCGCGGCAATCTCGGCTGGCCGTGTCCCGCATAGGTAGCTAAACGGTGAAATCGTTGCAAAGAAGTAGTCAATATGGGCCATTTTCGTCTCCTGATGTGTGCGAATTGTTTGCGTGACGGTAACCCTGTGTTAGTCGGTGTCAACGCTTCGAATCTGTCATGTACTTGTTACTAGCCTTCTGCCAAGGGACCTCTCCAATGCCGACTATGACTGCACCCAAGCTCATTTCTGGAAACTCAAATCAACCTCTCGCCGCCGCGATTTCACGCCGTATGGCGATGCATCGTGGCATGGATGTTGGGTTGGTCGACGCGCGCGTCGAACGTTTTAACGATGGCGAAATTTTCGTCGAAGTTTTCGAAAACGTCCGCGGCGAAGACATGTTCATCATTCAGCCAACGTCAAACCCTGCAAACGATAACCTTATGGAATTGCTGATTATCGCGGATGCGTTGCGCCGTTCATCCGCAGACCGCATTACCGCTGTGATCCCTTATTTTGGCTACGCCCGCCAAGATCGCCGGTCAAAGGCGCGCACGCCGATCACGGCCAAACTCGTTGCGAATATGCTGGTAGAAGCCGGTGTGGAACGTATCCTGACCCTGGATTTGCATGCGACGCAAATTCAGGGTTTTTTCGATATTCCGGTTGATAACCTTTATGCATCCCCTATCTACGCATTGGACGCGATGCACAATTTCCGCGACCGGATGGAAGACGTCATGGTCGTTTCACCCGATGTCGGCGGCGTTGCCCGTGCCCGTGATCTGGCGCAGCGCCTTGGCGCACCGCTGTCTATCGTGGATAAACGTCGCGGCAAGCCCGGCGAAGTCGCCGAAATGACCGTGATTGGGGACGTCAAAGACCGCGTTTGTATCATTGTTGATGACATCGTTGACACCGCTGGCACCCTGTGCAAGGCTGCTGAAGTCTTAATGGATAACGGCGCCCGCGAAGTGCATTCTTACATTACCCACGGTGTTCTTTCAGGCCCAGCAGTTGACCGGATCACGAATTCAGCAATGAAAAGCCTTGTGATTACAGACACGATCGCCGCCACAAAACCAGTTTTGGCCGCCCCAAATATCCGGGTCGTACCAACCGCACCGATGTTTGCGCAGGCTATCTTGAACACTTGGAACGGCACATCCGTATCGTCCCTATTCGACCACAAGACGCTCGGACCAATTTACGAGGGCCTATACGCGGCGGATTGATTGGTGGGGCATTGCCCCGCCTAATACAAATCCCAACCATCGTCATTCGGGAGCTCACCGAAAGACGTCCACGCAACGCGGACCCGCGCGACTTGGGTGTCCGCCCAGGTGCGAAATACGATTTCAAACCCTGTTTCAGTGATGTTTTCGGCTTGAACATCGGCACGTGTATTCGTCGAATTTGAAATATCCCACATCGACATCGATACTTGCACGTGCGGAGGCGTCCGATATTGGGTTTCAAATTTCACGAGTTCGCGGCTTTGGCGCGGGCCGTTGCCACGCCACATCGCACCGTCATCTTCAAAATCGGAAAACAGGACCACATCGCCGTGATCTATACCAACTGTGCCACTGTTTAATCTATGCATCGCCTTTTGCGACCCCTTCAAAACTTTAGGGTTGTATGTCACATCTCACAAACAAACGCGACCCTACAATAGCAAAGGGCCCCGCAATGCGAGGCCCCTGAAAATATTAGCGTCTTTTTAACCGAAGTTAGATTGTTCTGAATCCAACCCTATATGGGTGCCCATCGCAACCATATCCGCGATCAGCTTTGCTGCATCGTCGACGGGTCCCGGTTCATTCTCAAATTCTTCTTCGTGCTTTTTGTACAGTTCTTTGGCGTCAGAAATCAGCTTTTCATAGACTTCTTGCGTCATCTCATCGCGGTGCAAAGCCTGTTCAGCCAAGACTGAAACACCAGTTGCACTGATTTCAGCGAAACCGCCCAGAACAACATATTCCTCGGTTGTCCCATCATGCGTCAAACGCATAATGCCGGGGCGCAATGTTGTTATGGTGGGCGCGTGGCCCGCCATAACAGTCATGTCACCGTCAGCACCGGGGATAACTACCTCGGAGGTTTCGACGGACGCCAAACGGCGTTCAGGCGAAACAAGATCGAATTGTAGGTTTGCCATGTTGGCTCCTTACAGGTTCATTAAGCTGCGTCAGCAGCCATTTTTTCGGCTTTTGCTTTCACTTCGTCGATGCCACCTACCATGTAGAAAGCACCTTCTGGGAAGTGATCATATTCGCCGGCAACAACCGCCTTAAACGATGCAATTGTGTCTTCCAATGGCACCTGCACACCAGGAGAGCCCGTGAAGATTTCAGCAACGTCAAACGGCTGTGACAAGAAGCGTTCGATTTTACGCGCGCGGGAAACGGTCAGTTTGTCTTCTTCTGACAATTCGTCCATGCCCAAAATCGCGATGATGTCTTGAAGCGACTTGTAGCGCTGCAGCATTTGCTGAACGTCAGCAGCCACTGCGTAGTGCTCTTCACCAACGATTGCTGGATCCAGCAGACGTGATGTTGAATCGAGCGGATCAACCGCAGGGTAGATACCCTTTTCAGAGATCGCACGGTTCAGAACGGTTGTCGCATCAAGGTGCGCAAACGATGTCGCTGGCGCAGGGTCGGTAAGGTCATCCGCAGGCACGTAAATCGCCTGAACCGATGTAATCGACCCGTTCTTTGTTGATGTAATACGCTCTTGCATCGCGCCCATGTCGGTGGCCAGTGTTGGCTGGTAACCCACCGCTGAAGGAATACGACCCAAAAGCGCTGACACCTCGGAACCGGCTTGTGTAAAGCGGAAGATGTTGTCGACGAAGAACAGAACGTCTGTACCAGATTGGTCGCGGAACGCTTCGGCCATTGTCAGACCTGACAGCGCAACACGCATACGCGCACCGGGAGGCTCGTTCATTTGACCGTAAACCAAGGCCACTTTGGACTTGGTCAGGTCATCCATGTCGATAACTTTGGAATCGATGAATTCGTAGTAAAGATCGTTACCTTCACGTGTACGTTCCCCAACACCCGCAAATACGGAGTAGCCAGAGTGTACTTTCGCGATGTTGTTGATCAATTCTTGAATAAGAACTGTTTTACCAACACCCGCACCACCGAACAGACCAATTTTACCACCTTTCGCGTAAGGCGCGAGAAGGTCGATAACTTTGATACCTGTTACCAGAACTTCAGACGCAGTTGACTGTGCTTCGAATTCTGGTGCTTCGGCGTGGATGGAACGGCGATCTTTTTCACCGATTGGGCCACGTTCGTCGATTGGTTCACCAATCACGTTCATGATCCGGCCCAGTGTGGCGTCGCCAACTGGAACTGTGATGGTTGTGCCTTCGTCGGTCACTTCTTGACCGCGGACCAGACCTTCGGTCGCGTCCATCGCAATTGTGCGAACTGTGTTTTCACCAAGGTGCTGTGCAACTTCAAGTGTCAGTGACTTGCCGTTGTTGTCCGTGGTGAGGGCGTTTAGAATTTCAGGCAGGTGGTCACCGAACTGCACGTCAACGACGGCGCCGATGATCTGCGTGATCTTACCTTTAGCGTTTGCCATAATGGTTTTCTCCGGGGTCTAGAGCGCTTCCGCGCCCGAAATAATTTCAATCAGCTCGTTGGTGATGACGGCCTGACGGGAACGGTTAAATTCGATTGTCAGTTGGTCGATCATGTCACCAGCGTTGCGTGTCGCATTGTCCATCGCAGACATCCGCGCACCCTGTTCAGAGGCCGCGTTTTCCAGCAGTGCGCTGAAGATGGCTGTCGCAACGCCGCGCGGCAACAAGTCAGCTAGAATTTCTTCTTCGCTGGGCTCGTAGTCGTACAGGGTTGTGTCAGCTTCCTCGGCCACATCAAAGCTAGATGGGATGATTTGCTGGGCGGTTGGGTGCTGTGTCACAACGTTTTCGAAACGCGCGTAAAAGATCGTCGCGACATCAAATTCGTTTTCGTCAAAGCGGGCCAACACACCTTTGGCGATGTCTTGTGCGTTCAGATAGCCAAGCCGTTTGACGCCACTCATGTCGACATGATCGACAAAGTAGTCGCCCAACTCGCGCTTGATCGCGTCGCGGCCTTTTTTGCCGACAGTGATGATTTTCACCGTCTTGCCGTCTGCGATCAGTTTTTGCGCGTGCGTTTTTGCAAGCTTCGCAATGTTGCCGTTAAAGCCACCACACAAACCACGTTCAGCCGTCATGACGATCAGCAATTGCACCTGATCGCTGCCCGTACCGGACAGCAATTTTGGTGCAGTTTCTGAACCGCCAACCGATGCAGCAAGCTGACCCATCACAGCGTTAAAACGCTCTGTGTAGGGGCGTGATGCTTCGGCTGCTTCCTGGGCGCGGCGCAATTTTGCAGCCGCGACCATTTGCATGGCTTTCGTGATCTTGCGGGTCGATTTGACCGACTCGATCCGATTTTTCAGGTCCTTAAGACTAGGCACGTGTTCGTCTCCTTGATCTTAGGGTTTAAGCGAAATCAGCAGCGAATGCGTCCAAAGCAGCTTTGATCTTGGCTTCAGCGTCGCCTTTGATCTTTGGATCATCTTTGGTGATCATTTCAAGCACGTCAGATGCGTTTGTACGCAGGTGCTTAAGCAAACCAGCTTCAAAACGGCCAACGTCTTTGACGTCAACTGCATCCAAATAGCCGTGTGTACCCGCGTAGATCACGCAAACGATTTCCGCGTTTGTCAGTGGTGCATACTGTGGCTGCTTCATCAATTCGGTCAGACGCGCACCACGGTTCAGCAATTGCTGTGTCGCGGCATCAAGGTCAGAACCAAACTGCGCAAAGGCGGCCATTTCACGGTACTGCGCAAGCTCAAGCTTAACAGGACCAGCAACAGATTTCATTGCGTTTGTTTGCGCAGCAGACCCAACACGTGAAACTGACAGACCAGTGTTCACCGCTGGGCGGATCCCTTGGTAGAACAATTCAGTTTCAAGGAAGATCTGACCGTCGGTGATCGAAATCACGTTGGTTGGAATAAACGCAGAAACGTCACCACCTTGGGTTTCAATGATCGGCAGCGCCGTCAAAGACCCGGAACCGTTGTCTTCGTTCAGTTTACATGAACGCTCGAGCAGACGGGAGTGAAGGTAGAAAACGTCACCTGGGTAAGCTTCACGCCCTGGTGGACGACGCAGAAGCAAGGACATTTGACGGTAAGACACAGCTTGCTTGGACAGATCATCATAGATGATCAGCGCGTGGCGGCCCGCATCGCGGAAGTGCTCTGCCATTGCTGTCGCAGCATATGGTGCAAGGAATTGCATTGGCGCAGGATCAGAAGCAGTCGCAGCAACAACGATTGAATATTCAATCGCGCCGGATTCTTCGAGCTTTTTCACCAGTTGCGCAACAGTTGAACGCTTTTGACCAACCGCTACGTATACGCAGAACAGTTTATCAGAATCGCTTGCAGCAGCGTCGTTGTATGATTTTTGGTTCAGGATCGTATCAAGTGCGATCGCTGTTTTACCAGTTTGACGGTCACCAATGATCAATTCGCGCTGGCCACGGCCAACTGGGATCATTGAGTCAACAGATTTCAGACCTGTCGCCATTGGTTCGTGAACCGATTTACGTGGGATAATGCCAGGCGCCTTTGAGTCAGCAACCGCACGTTTTTTCGTTTTGATCGGGCCTTTGCCGTCAAGCGGGTTACCAAGGCCATCAACAACACGACCCAAAAGTTCGTCACCTACAGGAACGTCCACAATAGAGTTCGTGCGCTTAACAGTGTCGCCTTCTTTAATGTCACGGTCAGAACCGAAGATAACAACACCAACGTTGTCGGCTTCAAGGTTCAACGCCATCCCGCGGATACCACCGGGGAATTCAACCATTTCACCGGCTTGTACGTTATCAAGGCCATAAACGCGGGCGATACCATCACCAACGCTTAGTACCCGGCCGACTTCGGCCACTTCGGCTTCTTGGCCAAAGTTTTTGATCTGGTCCTTAAGGATCGCAGAGATTTCAGACGCTTGGATCGCCATTTATCCGACCTCTTTCATAGTGTTCTGGAGTGCGTTGAGCTTTGAGGCAATCGACGTGTCGATCATCTTAGAGCCCACTTTGACAATAAGACCGCCGATGATAGAGGCATCGACGGTTTCTTTGATGGTGACAGATTTGCCCACTTGGGCAGTAAGTGTTTTGGCTAGCTTTTCGGCTTGCGCTTTTGTCAGCTTCTTGGCTGCAGTGACTTCGGCAGTCACTTCACCACGTTCTTCGGCCAACATGCCTTGCAGCACAGCCAAAAGCTGCGGCAACACAAACAAACGGCGCTTGCTTGCCAGCAGCGCCAGTACATTGCTTGTTGATGCAGACAATTTCATTTTTGTTGCAATCGCGGTGATCGCGGAACCTTGTTGTTCACGGCTATACAGCGGTGAAAACAACAGCGTGCGCATGTCATCGCTTTCAGTGATTGCAGTTTCCAAAGCAGCTACGTCAGTTTCGAGCGCTTTGATGGCCTTGCCTTCTTTGGCAAGGTCAAACACGGCGATCGCATAACGCGACGCAATGCTTGTGGAGATACCAGCAGTTTCGGACACGTCCACCCTTCCGATGTCTTAGGCCTAATCACCACCCCATTCAGGGCGACAACCAAGCAACTTGTTTGGCCCCCGTGGATCACGAAAGCGTCAAAATCCTGAGCGATGTAGCAGAGCAACTATGCTGTCGCAAGTTCCCAGCGCAGTTAATCCACACCATATCTGGTTGGATAGGGATTTGGTGTATCATTTTTGAGGCCAAACCACGAACGTTGGGTCAAAAAGCAAAAAAGGCGCGGTCAATTCTGACCGCGCTTTTGAAGACCGAATCTATTTTCGCAGAAGAAACCTCTAAAAAAGATCCTGCCAGACTGTCCCATCGTGGCAGCGCAGCTTGTTGGTCGTCGAATCAAAATAGACATCTCCAGCCGCCGCGGCTCCGGGTGTCACGCTCGGCTCTACATGCAACACTTGGTTAATGCGCACCCGCCCATCGGTGCCGTCAATTCCGATCGCTGTGAACCACGACGTTCCGTCTGCGCTGACTTTGATACTAAAGTCATCGTTACCAGAAAGACCCATTTCCGCGCGCCCGGACCACCCACTTTGATAGAGTAAAGAGGCGGTGTCGCTGACCCCGGCTTTGTTGATTTTTAGCTGGTGCCCACCGCCGACATTATTCAATAGCGTTGCCTCGCTGGAAACAGCCAAACGGTTGGTCGCATCGGCGGCCGTGTTCACCCCGACCATTGGCACATTCTGCGGCTCAAAAGCCGCCCCTTTCGTGACCCAAACCCCACTATTTAGCACTTGCAGTTCGCCAATATCGCGCACCCATGCAGTCCAACCATCTACGGGCGCGACAAATAGCCACCCCCCGCCGCGCCAGGTTGCGATTTGCCCGTCTTGCCCGGCCCAATCGCCCGTCGCACCTGTTCCGATCCCCCAAGATTCGCCTTCCGCTGGACTACCGGGGGGCACTGTTGCGCCACTTTCTTCCAGTGTCAGCTGCACAAGCAGGTCAAGCAGCTCGATCGCTTCGTTATGGGTGACGTGCTTTTGTGCTTGCGCAGGTAAAATAAACGGCATGGACAGGTTCGGGGTAAAATCAGACATGGGGTCATCGCGCCTTTTGGGAAATGTGAAATCCCCGGGAGTATCGGCCCATCCATGTAAATGATTGCTACACGCTGCGTACGGCAGTTAACGCGTCGTTAAGACCTCTCAGGCACCAAAGTAGTTAACGAATCGTAATTACTGCTTGAGGGATTTCACGTGAAACGCGCATTGATTACCGGTGTCACCGGACAAGACGGATCCTATCTGGCCGAGTTTCTGCTCGAAAAAGGTTACGAGGTGCACGGAATTAAGCGCCGCGCCTCCCAACTGAATACAAACCGCATTGATCACATCTACCAAGATCCGCAAACTGACGACGCACGGTTCATCCTGCACTATGGCGACCTGACCGACAGCTCGAACCTGACGCGTATCATCGCACAAGTGCAGCCTGACGAAGTCTATAACCTCGGCGCGCAATCCCATGTCGCCGTTAGCTTTGAAGCCCCCGAATACACCGCTGATGTGGATGCGATGGGCACGTTGCGCCTGCTCGAAGCGATCCGTTTTTTGGGGCTGGAAAAGAAAACCCGTTTCTATCAGGCATCGACCTCTGAACTATATGGGCAGGTCACTGAAAGCCCGCAAACGGAACAAACCCCGTTTCATCCGCGCAGCCCATATGGCGTGGCCAAGCTTTTCGCCTATTGGACTTGTGTGAACTACCGCGAGGCATATGGCATGTATGCCTGCAATGGTATTTTGTTTAACCACGAAAGCCCGCGACGCGGCGAAACCTTTGTCACCCGCAAAATTACACGGGGTTTGGCCAATGTCGCAATGGGTCTGCAAGATTGTCTTTATATGGGCAATATTGATGCGCTACGCGATTGGGGCCATGCCCGTGATTATGTGCGCGCGCAGTGGATGATGCTCCAACAAGACACGCCCGAAGATTATGTAATCGCCACGGGTGTTCAGCATTCTGTGCGCAACTTTATCCGTTGGTCGGCGGCTGAACTGGGGTTGCAATTGACCTTTAAGGGTAAAGGCATTCATGAAATGGCCGTGGTGGAAGCCGTCACCAGTGACCGAGCCGCTTCGGTCAAACCCGGGGACGTGATTATGCGGATCGATCCGCGCTATTTCCGCCCTGCCGAAGTCGACACCTTGCTGGGTGACCCGACAAAGGCCCAAGCACAGCTGCGCTGGTTCCCGCAGATCACCGCGCAGCAGATGTGCGCTGAAATGGTCGCCGAAGATCTGCAAGAGGCACGGCGTCATGCACTTTTGCGGGAACATGGGTTAAGTCTCCCAATTACGATCGAGGCCTGAACATGCGTATATACGTGGCCGGACACGACGGCATGGTCGGTAGCGCAATTCTGCGTCAGTTAGCGCAGACTGATCACGACATCATTATCGCACCGCGCGCGCAAGTGGACCTGACCGACCAAAGCGTCGTCCGTGATTTTTTGCGCAAAGAACTCCCCGACGCGGTTATCCTTGCTGCGGCGCGCGTTGGTGGGATCATGGCCAATGTGACCTACCCTGCGCCATTCATCTACGAAAATCTGATGATCGCAGCGAATGTCATTCACCAATCCCATGATGCCGGGATTGATCGACTTTTGTTTCTTGGGTCATCATGCATTTACCCGCGAGACGCGGCGCAACCCTTACGCGAATCTTCCCTTCTGACGGGTCTGCTCGAACCAACGAACGAACCTTATGCAATCGCAAAAATCGCCGGGATTAAACTGTGCGAAAGTTATAATCGACAATATGGCACCGATTACCGATCAATCATGCCGACCAACCTTTACGGACCGGGCGACAATTTTCATCCCGAAAATGCCCATGTGCTGCCAGCGCTGATCAATCGGTTTCATGCAGCCACGCAGGCGGGCGATGACACAGTAACCGTTTGGGGCAGCGGCACGCCCCGGCGCGAATTCTTACACGTCGATGATCTGGCAAAGGCCGCACTGTACATTCTAGGATTGGATAAAGCGCGTTACACAGCCGCGACATCGCCGATGCAAAGCCACATCAACATCGGCACAGGCACCGACATCACAATTGCAGAACTTGCGGCGATGATCGCAAAGATTACCGGGTTCACTGGCGCCATCACCTTTGACCGCAGCAAACCCGACGGCACACCACGTAAATTGCTGGATGTCCAAACAATAGCCAACCTTGGCTGGAGCGCGAAAATCAACCTGCATACCGGGATCACCGACACCTATCAGTGGTTGAACGCGCAGCGAAAAGACGAACACGCGCGCAACGCAGGTTGAGGAAGGTGACATGATTACGCCGGTTATACTATGCGGTGGATCCGGTACACGGCTGTGGCCGCTTTCACGCAAAAGCTACCCGAAACAATTTGCGCCCATAATCGGTGACCTGAGCCTGTTCCAGACCAGCGCGCTCCGGCTGCAGGGCGACACGTACAACAGTCCAGTCGTTGTCACCGCTGACCAATTTCGGTTCACGGTCACACAACAATTGCAAGAGATTGGAATCGATCCGGGTGCCATTTTGATCGAGCCCGCAGGGCGTGACACTGGCCCTGCGATTTTGGCGGCAGCGTTGCATCTGGCGCAGTCTGATCCAGAAGGGCTGATGTTGGTCGCCCCTTCAGACCACGTGATCCCCGATAAGGCCGCTTTTGACGCGGCAGTCGCGGCCGCAACCCCAGCGGCCCAAAGCGGCCAATTGGTCACCTTTGGGATACAACCTGATCGGGCAGAAACAGGCTATGGCTACCTCGCGCTTGATGCCTTACCAACCGGCGAAACGCGCCCTTTACCTCTCAAGGGCTTTGTCGAAAAACCTGATGCAAGCCGTGCCGCACAAATGGTGGATGATGGTCGCTATCTTTGGAATGCGGGGATTTTCCTGTTCTCGGTCCAAACTATCCTCAACGCGTACCAGGCCAAAAGCCCCGATATGTTTTTGGCAGTGCAAGAAGCAATCGACGGTGCAAAAACTGATCTTGGTTTCTTGCGCTTAGCGCCTGAACCATGGGCGAAAGCACCCGCAATATCAATCGATTATGCCGTGATGGAAAAGGCAGACAACTTATCTGTCGTCCCCTTTGCCAGCGGATGGTCAGATCTTGGTGATTGGGCGTCTGTTTGGCGTGAAACACAAACGGATGGCATAGCCCTGTCCGGCGCTGCGACAGCGATAGATTGCACGAATACCCTGCTACGATCAGAGGTAGACGCGCAAGCGATCGTCGGCATTGGGCTCGAAGATATTGTCGCTGTCGCCATGCCAGATGCGGTGCTGGTCACACACAAAAACCGGGCGCAGGACGTCAAAAAGGCCGTTGCGATCCTCAAAGAAAAATCTGCACCGCAGGCGACATGTTTTCCAAAAGATCACCGCCCATGGGGCTGGTTCGAAAGCCTCGCAACGGGTGATCGGTTTCAGGTCAAACGGATCGTGGTTAAGGCAGGCGGCGCCCTGTCTCTGCAATCACATCACCACCGCGCTGAGCATTGGATCGTCGTACAAGGGACCGCAAAAGTTACCGTTGGCGAAGAAGTGCAACTTCTTTGCGAGAACCAATCCGTCTATATCCCGCTTGGCGCGATCCATCGGCTCGAAAACCCCGGGAAACTGCCGATGATTTTGATCGAAGTACAAACGGGCGGCTATCTCGGGGAAGATGACATCATTCGTTATGAAGACATTTACGCGCGTGACTAATGCGCGCGCGGCAGCGCGCTGCGATTACCCGTTGAATGAAAGTTGCCAACCGTGCTAATTTTCGCCGTAATTCTGCTGTTTAACAGTACCGCAACGATTTTGACGTTTATTTCTCAGGAGAAATTGTCCCTTGTGCGAAGTTTGCCAAGCACTCGCAGCGACGACTGAACCCGTTTCGGGTATCGCCGAAAATTGTCCATCATCAACGCTTGATACTGGCACCTACCGCACTGATGACGTCGTCACAGTTTACTTTGTACGAGATGGGTTTAGTGCGAACGCGGCTGACGAAATCTATGACCCAAGCGGATCGGATGAGATAGAATCCGAAGGATGGACTGAATATGAAATAGAGCAGTTCACAAAAGCTTTGGTAACGATCTCAAACTATATCGCTATTACTTTTGAAGTAACAAACGACGACCCTAACGCTGACTTCCAAGTCGTCCTTGATGACAACGAATTCTCAAGCAGCAGCGCTCTTGGTTATTTCTACCTCCCTAGCTACGCAGGCGATAACTCTTCAGTCATGGGAGCATTCAATAGTAATGGTCTTGGCTGGAATGAAGACGGCGGGCTTGAAGCAGGCGGGTTGGGGTTTTCAACAATCATTCACGAAACGCTGCACGGGCTTGGCCTTGCGCACCCACACGACGGCGATAGCATTCTAAATGGGCTTGAAGGCTTTACTGGAAACTCCGACTATCCCTTTAGTTATTATGGCGACTACGACCTCAATCAGGGCATCTATACGATGATGTCCTACAATGATGGGCTGTATACTACCCCCGCAGGGCTAAACGAGGGGAACTCTGCCACGCCCATGGCGCTCGACATTGCGATTTTGCAAGAGATTTACGGCGCCAACACGACCTACAACAGCGGCGATAATGTCTATGAAATCCCAGACAATGATGATGCTTGGATCTCAATTTGGGATACGGGCGGCGACGACACGATCAGCTACTCGGGCACAAAAGACGTCACAATCGATCTGCGCGAAGCAACTTTGATCTACGCCGAAGGCGGTGGCGGGTACATTTCTGGGGCTGACGGGGTCGCAGGCGGCTATACAATCGCGAACGGCGCAGTCATCGAAAATGCGATTGGTGGATCAGGCGATGACACATTGATCGGTAATGGCGCTGATAACGAGCTAACAGGTAATGGCGGCAACGATGAATTGGTAGGCGGCACTGGCGACGACGATCTGGACGGCAGTAGCGGTAACGACACATTGCAAGGGGATTCGGGCAGCGATGATGCCACTGTGTCCAGCGGCACCAACACCATTTATGGTGGCAGCGGGTTTGACGACTTGGATGGCGGGACTGGCGTTGACACGATCTTTGGTGGCAGCGGCAATGATAACATTTTTGGTCGTGGTAATGCTGATACTCTGTACGGCGGGCGTGGTGATGACACAATTGAGGAAGGCACTGGCGCAGATACCATCATTGGAGGTATGGGTGCAGATACCCTAATCGGTAGTGACGTCGGTGATCCTGACGGAGATATTGACACATTTGTCTTCAACGCCATGTCCGACAGTTTTTTCGGAAACGGAGACACCATCGTTGATTTTGAAGATGGGATTGACCAAATTGATCTAAGCGCGCTTGGTGTAACCGAAGCAAATATTGATCTTGATGTGAGTTCGGGTGTCGATACACTTGTTCTCATCGATAGCAACAATGACGGTAATGACGATATGGCCATTTTGCTGACGGGCACTACGTCATTAGACGTGACAAAAGACTTTATCTTATAATGCGCGTTCTGGTTACCGGTGGCGCAGGCTATATCGGTAGCCATACATTGCTTGAGCTCATGGCCCAAGGCCATGAGGTTTGCGTTCTTGATGATTACTCGAATGCCACACCCGAGGTTTTGAACCGGGTGCGCGGGCTGTCGAACGGCACAGTGACAGATTACACGGGCGATGTTCGCGACCCCGCAATACTTGACAAAGTGATGCAAGATTTCCGCCCCGATGCGGTGATCCATTTTGCTGGACTTAAGGCGGTTGGCGAAAGCCAAGAAAAACCGCTGCTGTACTATGATGTGAACGTGGGCGGTACGTTGGCCCTCCTCCACGCGATGGACCGCGTGGGTTGCCGCACGATCATCTTTTCCTCGTCGGCCACCGTTTACGGTGAACCTGTCTATCTTCCGTACGACGAGGCCCACCCAACCGCGCCAATGTCCGTTTACGGCCAGTCAAAATTGATGGCCGAGAACATCCTGACAGGCTGGGCACACGCGACACAGGGTGCCGCCGCCGTGCTATTGCGGTATTTCAACCCGGTTGGCGCACATCATTCGTCAAAGATCGGCGAAGACCCCAAAGATATTCCCAACAATTTGATGCCTTATATTGCGCAGGTCGCCGTCGGAAAACGTGCGGCGTTAACCGTATTTGGCGATGATTACGACACGCCTGATGGCACGGGGCTACGTGACTATATCCACGTGGTTGATCTCGCCCGCGCACATGTCGCAGCGCTCGACTATGCCACGAAAACACCCGGCGCACGCCCGTTCAACATCGGCACCGGTCAAAGCTATAGTGTGCGCGACATGGTTGCGGCTTTTGAGAGTGCCTGCGGCCAGAAAATCGCAACAGTCCAAGCCCCGCGCCGCGCCGGAGATATCGCAGCGATGCAGGCGGACGCGTCACGTGCGGCAGCGGAACTTGGTTGGCGGGCCGAACATGATCTAAATGACATGGCGGCAAGCACATGGGCGTGGCAATCCGCGAACCCAAACGGGTACGATCCCCAAAAATGACAAAGGCTTCCCGGTGAAAATCACACGAGAAGCCCTTAGACAAATCATTAACCAAATCACATGAACCTTGCCCTGAGACCGGTTTCTAAGCTTTTAAGCCCTAAAGTCTGTGCATTTTGTCACAATACACCAAGAGTTTTGTGAATTTGGTTGCATATTACACTTCAATGCGGCGCGATATGTCAGCAAGCCCAATCCGCAGCATATCTTGCGCGGCTTCGGCGTTATCTGTCTCGACATAAAGCCGCAATTCTGGGGCGTTGCCTGACGGCCGCAGGTGAACGATCCGACTATCTTGCAGCGTTATCCGTAGCCCATCAGTTTGATCAATTTCGGCTTCTTGTCCTTCGAAACACCGTAAAAACGCGGCGCGCATTTCCTGTGTTTCAGAAAGCGTATGCACCAGCGCCAGCGCCTTATCGGTCGCGACATTCTGTAAGCGATCTGCAGCCGTGAACCGAGCCGGTTGATCGGCGACCAATTCTGCAACACTGCGTTGGCTCGCTGCGGAAAGCACCGCAAGCATGGGCAAAACGGCATCGCGGGTCATCAAGGGTGGCAATGGCCCGTTCGGTCCTTGCGCAGAAAACCCCAAAAGGAACCCGCCGTTTGCCTCATAGCCGACGATTTTGCCTTCGCACGCTTCCATTCCAGCAATCACATATGGCGACCCAATCTTGGTGCGCCGCACTGATAGGATTTGATCGACACCTGTATTCGACGACCCCGGAGTCACTGCGGTTTCTGCGCCCAAGGCCTGCGCTGTGATCTGGCCAAGAATGTCACCCGGAACGACAATACCATTGGTATCTGTCACCAACGGGCGGTCCCCGTCGCCATCAGTTGAAACGATCGCCGCCAAGTCCTGCATTGCCGCCCATTTGCGCAATTGCACGCGTAAGGCAGGTGAAACAGCTTCGGTATCAACAGGAATGAATGTATCGGACCAACCCAGTATCACCACTTCCGCGCCCAGCGCGGTTAACAAATCGGCAAGCTGATCACGCCCCACCGCGCTATGTGCATAAAGCCCGATCCGCATCCCCTCTAACGCCTGCCCGTAGGCGGCGATATAGCGCGCGTTATATTGGGCGCAAATTTGGTCGTTCTGGGACAGGGTGCCGGGATTGACCGTTACCGCCTTGCCCAGCGCGGCAAGGATCGCTTGCTCATGCGCCTTTGTGATTTCTCCAGCAGGCGTGTAGAACTTAAGCCCGTTGCGATCCGCTGGAATATGGCTCCCCGTGATCATCACCGCCGCAGCGCCCGCGGACATCGCCCCTAAGGCCAGCGCCGGGGTCGGCACCGCGCCACACATGGTCACACGCACCCCGGCCGCCATCGCCGCAGAGGCAACCATTTCAGCAATTTCAGGCGAAGACGGGCGTAAATCGTGGCCAATGTAAATCCCTGTGCCGATCGGACAAGACGCGATGAAAGCCGTGACATGCTGCCCAACGCAATCCGGTGTCAGTGCCGTGACAAGGCCACGCAATCCGCTGGTGCCAAATTTGGGTGTGCTCATGATTTTCACTTTCTGCGTCGGGTCATTTTACCGCCCCCTGCGCCATAGGTACAGCCGTAGCATCCTTCTAAAATTCTTTGATTTATTGAAGCAATTTCAACGCAAGGTCCATGATCCTGCCGCATTTCGACCATGTGACTGCCGCGACCCGCCGCGACCCTAAAGATCGACGACTGTTTTTTGGTCCTGGGGGGGACCACACATGTCAGACATCACTATGGTTACTTACCTCAGCAATGGGGCTGAGTTCGCGTATTCACGCATCACGGATCTGTCGCTTATGACAGTAGACGGGGTGCAGGTGCTTTACAGCACAACCCAATACGACGGGCTTTTGAATGGTTGGGATATTTCCGGGGCGATCCCGTCGCTGATCGACAGCCTCGTGCTCGACGGTGGGGATATCGCGGGCAGCACTGCGACGATAGCAGCCGTACAAACGGGTGGCGGCATCACGATCCTCAGCGGGGGCGGTACCGGCGGCATCCTGCAAACCGTGACCCTTGATACTGACGGGACATTTGACGGGGCCACCGCGCTAGGCGGGGTGAGTTTTTCCGGATTTCAAGACTATACGATGGTCACCCTCAGCTCCGGAGAACAGATCGCTTATGGCGGCATTGCGGGTGCCGCTGGAATCGGGCAAATCACGTTTGACGCGACCGGGGTTATGACGGCACATACCCAATTGGCTGGGCCTTCAGGCAGTTATGTCGATCAGATTTCGGCGACGGCAGTGGTCAATATTGGCGGTCAAAACCTGCTTCTGACGGCGAGTGGCGTGGACAACGGCATCAGCAGTTGGTTGGTCGATGCGACAAGTGCGTTGACCTTGGCACAAGACCTTGGCACCACCGAAAACCTTTGGGTATCTGCACCTACGGTTATGGCGACCGCGCTTGTTGGAGGCATAAATTATGTATTACTCGGCGCGGCCGGAAGCGGCAGTATCAGCGTGATGGAAATCGACGCCAGCGGGCAGATGATCATCCGTGATCATGTGCTGGATACATTAGACACCAGATTTGACGGGATCACAGCCCTAGAGACCGTCACCCACAACGGGCAGACATATGTTATCGCAGGGGGGGCGGATGACGGGATCACCGTGTTCACATTGCTTGAAGGCGGTCAGTTGGTAAAGCGTGCGCATATCGCGGACACCACCGCAATGGGGCTTGATAATATCAGCGCAATTGCGGTGGCCGGAACCGGCGAAGGGCTGGACATTTACGTCGCCAGCAGCAGCGAAATTGGCATCACCAAATTGCGATATGACATTGGCACTGCCGGGATCACGACCACTGCCACGCTAGCGGTCGGAATCCTCGCCGGAACAGCGGGTGCTGATATTTTGCAAGGACACGACGGCGCGGATGATCTGCAAGCAGGCGCAGGCAATGATATTTTGCGTGATGGCGATGGCAGCGATACGATGTCCGGCGGGGCGGGTGCGGATGTGTTTATTCTTTCTGCTGATGGCATGGACGACACAATTACCGATTTCACATTGGGCGAAGACACTATTGATCTGTCAAATTGGGCGATGCTGCGTGACATCAGCCAGCTAAGCATGACTATCATCCCAAACGGTGTCGAAATCAGATACGGCGACGAGCTGCTGACGATCTATAGCGCTGATGGGAACCCAATCGACTATCGCGACTTCAGCAATGCTGATCTGATCGGGGTGACCCGCATTCCAAATAGTGCGACACCGGGCTATCCCGGCCCGGCAACCCCGCCGCCTGATCCGTCACCCCCGTCTCCGCCTGTTATAGATACCGGCGTCATGGACCCATTGGCCGGTACAGCGCTGATTGCAGATGGAAACAGTGACGACCTGCGTGGCGCATTTGATGGGGCACCTATCCCCGGCCCCACTGATGGCACCGCAACCGATGATCTTATCATGGGGACCGTAGGGGATGACACGATCAACGGCGGTGATGGGCGCGATGTGATTATGGCGGGTGGCGGGAACGACATCGTCATTGGCGGCGCTGGTGATGACACGCTTATGGGGCGTGGAGGTGATGATGTTTTGGAAGGCGACGCCGGGGCCGATATGCTGCTAGGCGGCGCAGGCGATGACGACATCTCAGGTGGAAGTGGACAAGATCTTCTGCGCGGCGGTGACGGGAATGATACAATGAGCGGCGGGGCAGGTGACGATATTCTTTATGGCGATGCTGGCGCGGATGAATTTATCTTTGAAGGCGGCAACGATGTAATCGCAGATTTCACCCAAGGCGAAGACCATATTACGCTTGATGCGGGCCTTTGGACCGGGCTCACATCTGCGGCCGATCTTTTGCTGATCTATGGAACGCTTACAGGAACGCAAATGATCATCGACTTTGGGGATGGCGATGTATTGACCATTGAAAACGTGACTGACGCCACCACGCTCGCGGATGACATCAGTCTTTTCTAAGGGGTCAATTCACCAGTGAGGCGATATTTTGCCCCAGACTAAATACCGTCAAAGCGGGCCCAAGCGCGCTTTCGGTACCATAGATCAGATCATCATCTTGGATGATAAATTTGCCTGCCGAAAACAGCCCATCCGCTGACGTCAGATCCATCGTAAATACCACACGTTCTTGCGCTGGCCCAGTCATGTCATCGCGTACGGCATCAGCGTCATATTCGCGCATGATCAAAATGCCCTTAGGGTTCGCCGTACCTGCACTAACCCCACCGATCGTCGCCATCGCCTCAAGCGCTGTCATGTCTTGGCCTGCAATTTGATGCACGGCTTGGGACCCGGTTGCCCCAAGCGATAGAAAATTGCGGTCGTCACCAATAATCATCACGCGGTCCCCGCCACGCATTGTCGTGTTCAGCGCGGGTTCTTCCATCAACCGTTTCAGCGCAACGCCATAGGTGCGCCCAGCGCGGATAAGACGGACTTGTGGGTTCAGCAAAGATGGATCAGCGCCACCGGCAAGCGACAAGAGCTCCAGCAATTTAAAATTCCGGTCCGGCAGTTCATAAAGCCCCGGCGCCCCAAAACCTGTCATCAGGTTCGCCATATTTGCGCGACCGGGCAGGACGATCAGTTGCACCTGCGCCGATGGGATCGTGCGGCTCAGCTCTTCTTCGATGCGCGCCCGCGCTGTCATTTCCGACATGCCGGAAACCTGCACATCACCGATGTAAGGTACAAAAATGCGACCGTTAATGCCCACTTTGGTATCTTGCAACGGTGTGACACGCTGCCCAGCCCCAGCCAAAAGCGAGTTTTCTTCAGCGTCCCAAATTGTCAGCTGAACGGTATCGCCCGGCGCAATGATCAGCGATGCAGGCTGTTCTTGGCTCGCGATCCATGGAAAAGACTGCACATCACGGTTAGGCCATGCGTTGATCATCGGCAATGTTTCACGGGTGACCGCAACAACTTCGAAATCATAGACGGCTTCTTCGCCTTCTTCACGGTTGCCCGCGTTGGACGCGGCCAACACTTCGGATTGAAACCCTGCACCGCGCGGCAGGCTACAGCCAGCGGTCAAAAAACATAGCCCTAGCACGGCAATTCGCTGCATCGATAACTGCATGCTTTTTCCCTCATGTCGGCTGCACATTCACGTTGGCAGCTTCGGTTTTATCAATGGGTATCCCAAAACATCATAAATGCAGAGCAAAAAATGCAAAGTATCGCGGAGTGATGCAAACGCGCATGGGGCGATTTATGGACCACAACACAACCCATAATTGCTAAGATCAAAAATCCACGGCAATCCCTTTGCGTTCCCAATCGCCAAAACGCACGGGCTCTGGCCCATCGCGCCCGCCAAGTTCAGTCGACAACCCGTCCTTACCGGCAGCTTTGCGTCGTGCTTCGGCCTCAGCAAGGGCGCGCTGGGCGGGGGTCGTTTGATCAGAAGGCTGGTCGGGCATTTGAACTCTCCTTGTCGGCGGCATGGCTTTGATATACCCCGCTTGCACCCAGCATCAAGAGATACAACATGAACCAAACAGGTCTGCCTGCCCGCCGTACCGCGCATCATTTGATGATGCAAATCACGACCGAAGGTCGCCTGATGGCCGAATTGATCGCAGGTGGCGCGCTGGCGCAGCTTGCCAATGGCGACCGGGCGCGGGCACAGCGGCTGGCAACAGATGCGTTGCGCGGGTTAGATCGCGCTGATCGCATGCTGAAACCATATTTAAAGAAAACACCGCCGGATCACGTGCTGAATGCGTTACGGCTTGGCGTGATTGAACTATGCGGTGGTGAGGCAGCACATGGCGTTGTGAATACCTATGTCGAAATCGTTAGTCGCAATAAGCGCACCCAATCGATGAAAGGTCTTACCAACGCGGTACTGCGCAAAATTGCCGCCGAAGGCCCCGATGGCTGGCATAAACGCGCCATGCCGCTGACACCGGGTTGGCTGCGTCAGCCATTGGTTGCCGCATGGGGCCGCGACGCGGTTATTGCGATGGAGGCCGTGCATTTCGGCGGTGCGCCGCTGGACCTAAGCCCCAAAACCGATGCGCAGGCCGTAGCCGATGCGACAGGCGGGCAAGTGCTGGCCACCGGATCGGTGCGGATTATGAACGCGGGCCAAGTATCCACCCTGCCCGGCTACGACACCGGCGATTGGTGGGTACAAGACGCAGCGGCCGCGGTTCCGGTCAAGCTTTTGGGCGATGTTGCGGGCCTAAAGGTGTTGGACCTATGCGCCGCACCGGGTGGCAAAGCCATGCAACTGGCGGCTGCGGGCGCTGATGTGACGGCGGTTGATCTATCATCGCGACGCATGGAACGGGTTGCCGAAAACTTGACACGCGTGGGGCTTAAGGCGCGGACCGTGACCAGCGACGCCTTTGCGTTCACTGAAGATGGGTTTGACGCGATCATTTTGGATGCACCATGTTCTGCGACAGGGACAATCCGGCGGCACCCTGATCTACCCTATGCAAAAGACGGCTCAGAATTTGGCGCATTGATCGACCAACAAGAAACCATGATTGATCACGCGCTAACCCTGCTTAAACCTGGCGGGCGATTGGTGTTTTGCACCTGCTCACTGCTGCCCGACGAAGGCGAAGTGCAAATCGAAGACGCGCTGACCCGGCACCCGAACCTCAGCATTGAGCACCCCGCAATCCCCGGCATTGATCCAGCATGGATCAGCGAAGAGGGCGGGCTTCGCCTGCGCCCCGACTATTGGGCCGATCTAGGCGGAATGGACGGGTTCTATATGGCTGTGCTGCGCAAATCAGCATGAAAATACTCGCGATTTCCGGAAGCACGCGCGCGGCATCTACCAATACTGCGCTGCTGCACACGCTTGCCAAGATCGCACCAGCTGGGGTGACGGTCACAGTTTACCATCAACTGGCAAGCCTGCCCATTTTCTCAGCGGACCAAGACGCGGCGCCCCCACCTGCCGTTCACACATTCAAACACATGGTCGCAGATGCAGACGGGATCGTCTTTGCAAGCCCTGAATATGTGCGCAGTATTCCCGGCGGGCTCAAAAACGCGATTGATTGGCTAGTTTCTGGCGACGCGGTTATCGCAAAGCCAATGGCGATTTTACACGGCTCTCACCGAGGCGATGACATGCTGGACGCGCTGAGAGTTGTGCTTTCGACGGTCAGTAGCGCATTCAGTGCGACACCTTTTGTCAGGTTTGCACTCATCGGAAAATCACCCGAACACGTCGCCGAACTACTGGCCGCACCTGAAAACGCGGTACAACTGCGCGCATTTCTTAGAAGTTTCGTCGCCTTGGCAAATCCAAACACATAAGTTTGGAAGACCTAACGGGATCGCCGTACCGGAAATATGAACCCCACAACCCAATACAATCACATTGGATTAAGTCTGATTTAGACTGCGAGCTTAGCGGTCGCTTGTGCCTATTCCATAAGCGGTTTTTGTGCATGTCCCCTCGCAAGCACCCAAAGCTCTTTACATGGTTGTGCAGACTCGCCTTACTGGACACCTAAAAACAGTGAGGGACAAAAAAAATGAAATTAGTAATTGGCCTTGACGGGCAAAGTTCGGGGGAAAAAGCCCTCGAGTTTGCAAAAGATTTAGCGAACCGAATGGAAAGCTGTGAATTAATCGTGGTTTACGTGATCGAATGGTCCCCGTTTTCATTCCAAACCGCCGAAGAAAATGCGCAGCGCCACAAACGCCGCGAAGAAGAAATTGCGATCGCGATGGAGCGCGTGGTGGACCCCGCCATCAAGACACTTACGGAAGCAGGTCTGACAGCGCACGCGGTCGTACGTCATGGTGATGTTGCCGATACGATTGATGACATCGCGCATGAAGAGGGCGCGAGCCAGATCATCGTTGCACGCTCAAGTGCTGGGGGTTTCTCCAAGCGAATCTTTGGCAGCTCAACAGCGAATTTGGTGATGGACGCCCGCGTCCCGGTCACCGTCGTGGCATAAGGATCATACAATGACTAAGATTTATCACTTCTTTCTCATGGCTGTGGCGTTTTTTTTCGCAGCAGTCCCCGCATCGGCGCAAGAAGCCGCAATGACATTGGACGAAAAAGTAAACGCGGGCTTTTCTGCAGCGACCGGTTGGTTCGTGAACTTTATTTTCATGTCGATTCCAGGAACCAGTTTTCCGTGGATCGTCATGTGGTTGGTGATCGGCGCAACCGTTTTCACCATTTATTTTGCAGCCGTGCAGTTTCGTTTTTTTGGACACGCAATTGGGCTCGTCAAAGGCGACTACTCCGATCCAAATGACGCTGGCGAAGTCAGCCACTTTCAAGCGTTGGCGACGGCGCTTTCCGGCACCGTTGGCCTTGGAAACATCGCAGGTGTTGCTGTTGCTGTCGGCATCGGTGGCCCTGGTGCAACTTTTTGGATGATCTTGGCGGGCTTGTTAGGCATGGCCTCCAAGTTCACGGAATGCACCTTGGGCGTCAAATATCGCAATGAATACCCTGATGGCACGGTTTCTGGTGGCCCGATGTACTACATTTCCAAAGGGTTTGACGAACTTGGACTGCCGGGAGGCAAAATTCTTGCCGTCCTGTTTTCTGTGTTTTGTATCCTTGGTGCCTTTGGCGGCGGGAACATGTTCCAAGCGAACCAAGCACACGCAGCGATTTCGGGGATCACCGGTGAATATCCGGGGTGGATCACCGGCATCATTTTTGCTGCCGTTGTTTTTGCGGTTATCGTCGGTGGTGTAAAATCCATCGCGAAAGTGACCGAAAAAATCGTACCGTTTATGGGTATCTTGTATGTAACTGCGGCGTTGATCGTCTTGCTGGTGAATTTCAACATGATCGGCTGGGCGTTTGGGCAAATCTTCGCAGGCGCCTTTACCGGGCTTGGTGTTGCTGGCGGCATGGTTGGTGCATTGATTCAAGGTTTCAAGCGTGCGGCTTTCTCGAACGAAGCAGGGGTAGGTTCTGCTGCGATTGCGCATTCTGCGGTGAAAACCAAAGAACCAATCACCGAAGGCTTTGTGTCCTTGCTTGAGCCACTGATCGATACGGTTGTGATTTGTACAATGACCGCGCTTGTCATCGTCATTTCCCAGCAGTTGATCATTGATGAGGCCACAGGCAACTACATGCTGAACGAGGCTGGCACAGCCATTGCAACGGTCGATGGTAATTCTGGTGTAGAACTAACGGCTGCTGCATTCGGATCAGCGATCAGCTGGTTCCCGTTTGTGATGGCGATTGCAGTCATTCTGTTCGCTTTTTCCACAATGATTTCGTGGTCCTACTATGGCTTGAAGGCCTGGACCTATCTGTTTGGAGAAGGCAAAGGCACTGAGCTGACGTTCAAAATCATCTTCTGCATCTTCATTGTCATCGGTGCAGCTGCCAGCCTTGGTCCTGTGATCGACTTCTCTGACGCAGCGATCTTTGCGATGGCTGTGGTGAACATTTTCGCTCTCTACTTCCTGATGAAAATCGTCCGCAAAGAGTTGGCTTCCTACTCAGAGCGTTTGAAATCGGGTGAGATCAAGAAATTCACGCATTAAGCGCGAATGGAATAAACCAAAAAAAGCCGCCCCTGAAAATGGGGCGGCTTTTGTCGTCATTAACCTTGCACAGACGTGACGTATGGCGAGCGGTTCACAATCCGCTGAATCAGAACTGGTAGTCAATCGTCACGCTTAGGCCGACGGTTTTCAAATCATCTTCGCCCAGACCATCAACAAAGGCACTCATTCCAGCATTCAACCCAGCGCCATTGGAATAATTCACGCCTGCATCGACCCGGCCACGCCAGCCATTGTGATTTCCAATGACGGCTGACGAAGCAGCATCGCCAGCGGTTTCCGACCAGATGCCTGATAGCCCCCCAACGAGCACCAAATCATGCGAAAGCATCGGTTTATCAAAGTCCACACCAAGCGCAACCTCGGTTTGTTCAATAGACTGAGAATCGATATCAACACTGTTGCTGTCCGTATAGGCATCCTGCGTATCGCGCACATGGCTGGCTGAGATGCTCGGGAACATTGTGAAATGTTCCATTTCAACACGGCCTTGCAAATTCAGCGTGGCCAGCAGGCGTTCACCGTCGAAACTGTCGGTTGCATCGCCGTCGGGTGTGAATTCGTTATCGGTTTGACCGTAGAGCAGACGCCCATCCAAAAACAGCGGGTGTTCCGAAATTTGCGAAGCGAAATACGGCCCGACCAGCCACCCCTTGCCCTCGGCTTTATCGCCGTTAGCAAAATCTTGTTCTGCCCGATCTAGCTGCACCATGGCACCAACAACGGTGTTTTCTCCAAACGACAAATGCGCACCAGCAGCCCCAAGAAAATAGCTTTGGTCGTTGCCTTCTTCAAATTCTGTGGCACTGCCGGTCAGGGTCGCCCAGACAGGCCCACGCGCGGCAGAGGCAAAATCAATGCTGCCTGCACCTTGGGTTACGTCAACATTAAACCGTCCACCAGCGCGGCCATTAACAAAATGCGCCACGTCAGGCTGGTTTTGCACCAGCGCACGCGCGCGATTTTCCATGAAACTTGCGATCTGTTCCTCTGCCGCGGTGCCAGCTACGCCATCATAAGTGATGGTACCGCTGACAACGAAGCTCACACCGCTAGGGCTACCGTTGTACGACCCACACAATCCACTAGTTACTTCGCTTGATCCTTGGAAAGTGATGTCGAGCTGGCCATCCGCAATAAGCGGCGCAAGCGTGGCCTGATCAACAATCAGGCTTTGGTTTACCGCATTATTACACTGATCTCCTGTAGGGCCAACCACACCGACGTTCACACCATCCAAAAACACGGTCAACGTTTCTGCAACAATTCCGCCGCCGCCAACATAATCAAAATCGCCAAAAAGGCTCAGGTCAAGCGTGGCATCCCCATTGATTTCAGTCGGCAAACCAGTGAGCGTCGTGCTTACAGAGCCGTTGCGACCAACAACAATGGTGCTGCAAATATTCCCACTTTTTGGCTAATCTTGCTAGTTTGAATGCCATGCGCGCTCGCAGTGCACAAAGTCTTGTTGAAAACCTTCATAATTTCTCCAATCGTTAACTATTCAACAAGCGAACTATCGACCAACCACCCGTCAAAACTAGTCAAAATATCACATTATTTGAAAATCCAACTGTCAGCCATGCAACAGTGCAACAGTGCATTTTCCTTTCTGATTCCCTCAAGGGTAGAAACGAGGCCTTGCGCGCACAGCCACGATTGACCACCGCTTTGGCGAAACCACGCCCAAGCGCAGAAGTTTTCGTGACTTGGTTACAATGATTTCTTATCGTGCCCCCAAGTACGAGTAACCAAGGCGGCGTAGCATTGGCAAACGCGACCACATGGCGAGATCGCCGGACCAGATTTATGCACCGGGTGCATGCGCGCAAGGCGGCGCGGCGCGATCTGCCTTTTGGCTTTGTAACGACACCCGATCCGCGCTCAATTGGCGTTATCGGACGCGGGCGGCAATTGATCACTGGCAATTTTCTTTTTTCAGGTCAGTTTGTCGAAGGGCCGCGGCTTTCGATCTGGGACGTCGCAGATAAATACCCAGAAATCGCGGATGAAATTCACGGCGCTGCCTGGGTGGATGATCTGGTAGCGGTCGGCGATGATAAGGCGCGCAGCCGAACACAAGATTGGGTTTACGACTGGATCAAGCGCTACGGCGACGGGCGCGGCAGCGGCTGGACGCCAGATGTTGCGGGTCGTCGCCTGACACGTTGGATCAATCACGGGCCGTTTATTCTGCGTGGCCAAGACACCTCTGTCGCTGACCAATTTATGCTAACTCTGGCGCAACAAACCCTGTTTTTGGCTAACCGTTGGCATACAATGTCCCATGAATTGGCACGGTTCGAGGCGCTCAGCGGGCTGATCTATGCCGGATCAATGCTATCGCAGATGCAGGATCATGTCGGCCCCGCAGCCACCGCACTCGCGAAAACTTGCTCGGATGAAATTAACCCCGGCGGTGCAATCGACACCCGCAACCCAGAAGAACTGCTGGAAATCCTCGTACTGCTGAATTTGGCGGTGCAATCGCTGACCGAAACACAGCAAAAACTACCGCGTGAAATTCCTTTGGCTATTGAACGCATCGTGCCAACCTTGCGAGCCTTGCGCCATGCTGATGGCAGCCTCACCCGGTTTCACGGGGACGGTTCCGGGCTTGAAGGGCGGTTGGACCAAGCCTTTGCAAATGCGGCGGTCAGAGCGACGCCCGATGCTGGGCTCCACATGGGATTTGCTAAACAAACTGGCGGTCGCACCTCGCTGATCGTCGATGCGGCAACCCCACCCACCGGGGCCGCATCGGCAAAAGGGCATGCAAGCACGCTAGGATTTGAATTAACCTCGGGTCGCCGCCCGATCATCGTCAACAGCGGCTCCGGCGCCCGGTTTGGCCGCGAATGGCGGCGGGCCAGCCGTGCAACCGCCAGCCATTCCACCCTTGGCATTGAAGGCCTGTCGTCTTCACAACTGAACCCGCAGGGAAAATGGTTGATTAAGACCCCCAGCACCGTGCGGTTTAACGCCCCCACAACCAATGGCATCCGCCAGATCGAAGTATCTCACAACGGGTACCAGCCCAGCCATGGCCTAACCCATGCCCGCATCCTAAAACTTGCAATCGATGGGCGGCAACTCACTTGCGAAGACCTGCTTGCCACGCTTGATGAACAAGACAACGCGCTGTTTGACAGTGCCCGCGGGGACGATGGCGTTCCCTATAATATTCGGTTCCACCTGCATCCTGATGTCGCAGCCACGCAGGACGGAGAATCTGTCCACCTTTCGCTGAAATCCGGCGAAACATGGGTATTTAGCCACGATGGGATCGCGGAATTGTCGATTGCGCCCTCGGTTTACCTGCAAAATGGCCGTTTAAGGCCAATAGGTACGCATCAAGTGGTTTTATCTGGGCGCGCAATGTCCTATGCGACACGCGTCCGTTGGTCACTGGCCAAAGCACAAGACACGCCCACGGCGGTGCGTGACCTTGTCCAAACTGACAAAGCGGACGATGTGGAATATACACCTGGGGACTTTGAATGACCGACCTTGCACCACTGCGCCGCGCGCTGCTTTCTGTATCTGACAAAACTGGACTTGTGGATTTGGCGCGTTCCCTCGCAGATCGCGGTGTCGAATTGCTGTCAACAGGCGGATCTGCCGCTGCCCTGCGCGACGCCGGGCTTGAGGTCCGCGATGTCGCAGATGTCACCGGGTTTCCCGAAATGATGGACGGGCGCGTAAAAACGCTGCACCCGGTTGTGCATGGGGGCTTGCTGGCGCGCCGCGATTTGGACGGGCACCGTGACGCGATGGTCGAACATAATATCGGACCGATTGATCTGCTTGTTGTTAATCTCTACCCGTTTGAAGAAACCGTTGCCAAAGGCGGTGACTATGCCGCCTGCATCGAAAACATCGATATCGGTGGTCCTGCGATGATCCGCTCTGCCGCGAAAAACCACGCTTTTGTCACGGTTGTCACCGATGTCGAAGATTACGCCGCTGTCTTGGCCGAACTTGAAGCAAACGACGGCCAAACCACGATGGCGCTGCGCCAAAAATTGGCCCAAACCGCCTATGCCCGCACCGCCGCATATGACACTGCTGTCAGCACATGGATGGCTGGTGCGATTGGTCAGAACGAACCACGCCGCCGGTCTTTTACCGGCACGTTCAAACAGACAATGCGCTATGGTGAAAACAGCCACCAGTCAGCCGCGTTCTACACCGACGGCACCAACCGCCCCGGCGTGGCGACTGCAACGGTCCACCAAGGCAAGGCGCTGTCGTACAACAACATCAATGACACCGACGCCGCGTTTGAGTTGGTCGCCGAATTTGATCCAGCCGAAAGCCCCGCAGTCGCCATCATCAAACACGCCAACCCATGTGGCGTGGCGCGGGGCGCAACATTGCTTGAAGCCTATCAAAACGCGTTCAACTGTGACCGCACATCTGCCTTTGGCGGGATCGTGGCGTTGAACCAACCGCTTGACGAAGAAACAGCCAAAGCGATCGTTGAAATCTTTACCGAAGTCGTGATCGCGCCGGGTGCATCCGAGGCGGCAAAAGCTGTGTTCGCGGCCAAGAAAAACCTGCGCCTCTTAACCACAGATGCGCTGCCCGATGTGACCACGCCAATCACAACCTACCGTCAGGTTGCCGGTGGGATGCTCGTGCAGGACAAAGACACCGGCTATGTCGGTATGGATGATCTAAACGTGGTGACCAAAGTTGCCCCAACAGATGATCAAATGGCCGACCTGCTGTTTGCATGGAAGGTCGCGAAACACGTCAAATCAAATGCGATTGTCTATGTCAAAGACAAGGCAACGGTCGGCGTGGGGGCCGGACAAATGTCGCGCCTAGACTCGGCGTTGATTGCCGCGAAGAAATCAGAACGCATGGCCGAAGCAATGGGCCTGCCACAACCGTTGACCATTGGTTCAGCCGTGGCGTCTGACGCGTTCTTTCCCTTTGCGGATGGTCTGCTCGAAGCGGCCGCTGCCGGCGCGACCTGTGTGATCCAGCCGGGTGGTTCTATGCGTGACGACGAAGTTATCGCCGCCGCCGATGAGGCCGGTATCGCGATGGTCTTCACCGGCATGCGCCACTTTAAACACTAAGGGGCCGCTCATGCGTCTGACGTTCTGGACCGGGCTTATTGTGGTATTACTGGATCAAGCCAGCAAATACTATGTCGTGCATTGGCTCGGTCTGGGGAACCCGGGCCGGGGTAAAATCGAAGTGTTCCCGCCCTATCTTGAATTTCAGATGGCATGGAATCGCGGCGTGAACTTTGGACTGTTTTCCGGGTTTGATATGCGCTGGGTTCTGATCGGGTTGGCGATTGTCATCTCAATTGCCGTGCTTTGGTGGCTGCGCAAAAACGGCGGATCACGTTGGGTTTACCTTTCAACGGGATTGCTGGTCGGTGGCGCCATCGGGAATGTGATCGACCGTATTTTTTACGGCGCTGTCGCCGATTTTTTGAATATGTCATGCTGCGGGATCAACAATCCTTATTCCTTTAATATCGCGGATGTTGCGATTTTTGTTGGGGCAATTGGGCTTGCGTTTTTTGGCGAAGATGCCAAATCTAACCCCAAGAAGAAGAGCACGTGACCTTGTCGCGGGCTTGGGGTACAAGACCCCGACATTACCAATGGGTGCTTTCATGCGTGCAATGATTTTATCAGTTCTAGCCTTGGTCACGCTCGCGGCTTGCGGCAATACTGACCGGCCTTTGCGTGATATGCGGACAACGGATGGTGGCCCAGATGAGTTTTCGGTCATTCCCGCGCAGCCGCTCGCATTGCCTGAAACCTTGGCGCTTGTGACACCGACACCCGGCGGTACCAACCTTGCTGACCCGACACCCAAAGCCGATGCTATTGCTGCATTAGGTGGCAATCGTGCTGCGCAACAGGCTGGCGGTATCCCAGCGAGCGATTCAGGCTTGATCGCCCAAGTGACGCGCTATGGTGTGGACGCCGACATTCGTACCGAATTGGCCGAGCGCGATGCGAACGCGCGCCGACGCAAGCAAGCGTCAAATATATTCAACCCATTGAACCGTGACCGGTACTTCCCGCTTTACGCAGGGCAAGCATTGGATGCGGATGCAGAACTGGCGCGGCTTGCAGCGCTTGGCGTTCTTGTTCCAAACGCGCCAGCGGCGGAATAAAACAATCCTTCACAACCGCGTATGGCGGCTTGAATATCGCGGCCCCTAGCGTCAGTTTACGCCTGAGCTAACCAAAAAGGGTGCCGATGAAACATTTGCTTACCGCCATGGCGATATTCACCGCAACAACTGCCGCGCAGGCACAAGAGGTGACGACCTTCGATCTTGATAACGGCATGGAAGTCGTCGTGATCGAAGACCACCGCGCGCCTGTTGCCGTGCATATGGTGTGGTACAAAATCGGATCAGCCGACGAACCCGAAGGCACATCAGGTATTGCGCATTTCTTTGAACATTTGATGTTCAAGCAAACGGATGTGCTGGCCTCGGGCGAGTTTTCAGCAACCGTTGCCGCAAACGGCGGCAGCGACAATGCGTTTACCAGCTACGATTATACGGCCTATTTCCAGCGCATCGCGGCGGATCGGCTAGAATTGATGATGCAGATGGAAAGCAACCGGATGACAAATCTGGCGCTCACCACTGATAATATCGAAACCGAACGCAATGTGATCCTTGAAGAACGCAACCAGCGCACCGAAAATAATCCCAGCGCCTTGGCCCGCGAGCAGTTCAACGCCGCGCTGTTCCAAAACCACCGTTACGGCGTGCCGATCATCGGCTGGAAACACGAGATGGAGCAGCTTGACCTAGAAGACGCCAATGCGTTTTACGACCGCTACTATGCGCCCAATAACGCGATTTTAGTTGTCGCGGGCGATGTTAACCCCGATGATGTGCGCACCCTTGCTGAAACCTATTACGGCGTGATCCCAGCAGAGCCAGACCTGCCAGAACGCCTGCGCCCGCAAGAGCCCCCACAACGCGCCGAACGCCGGATTACCTATACTGACCCACGCGTCAGCCAACCTTATCTCAGCCGTACGTATCTTGCACCGGAACGCGATCCCGGCGCACAAGAAGAAGCTGCAGCGCTGACCTATCTGGCCGAGCTACTAGGTGGATCGTCGTTTACCTCTGATCTTGGTACGGCGCTACAATTCGACACACAAACCGCGCTTTATACCAATGCGTCCTATAGCGGAAATTCATTGGATACGGGTGTTTTCCGGGTCGCTGTTGTCCCCGCCACCGGCGTCACATTGTCCGAGGCCGAAGCTGCGATGGATCAAGTCATCGCTGATTTCATGGAAAACGATATTGACCCGGCGCGGATCGAAAGTATCCGCACGCAGTTACATGCCGCCGAAGTATACGCCATGGATAATACCCAAGGGTTGGCGCGCCGCTATGGCGCGGCACTTAGTCAAAGTCTGACAGTTGCCGACGTACAGGCGTGGCCCGATATCCTGCAATCCGTTACCGAAGCAGATATCAAAGCCGCCGCCGCCAAAGTATTCAACCGCGATCAGGCCGTCACAGGTTGGGTTGTCGCAAGCCAAGAGGACGCCCGCTAATGCTGCGTAAACTGATTGCAATCACGCTGTGTGTGTTCGCCACCACGGCCCATGCCGAACTTGACATCAAAGAAGTCACATCCCCCGGCGGGATCAATGCTTGGGTCGTCGAAGAACCCAGCATTCCATTTGTCGCGCTTGAGATCCGGTTTCGTGGCGGCACCTCGCTAGACCTGCCCGGCAAACGCGGTGCAACCAATCTAATGATGGGGCTGCTTGAAGAAGGGGCGGCAGATATGACTGCCCAAGAATTCCAAACAGCGCGCGAAGCCTTGGCCGCAAGTTACGGGTTTTCTGCATCGGATGATTCCGTCGGCCTTTCGGCCCAATTTCTGACCGAAAACCAAGATGCGGCGCTGGAACTTTTGCGTCAGGCACTAATCGAACCCACATTTGACCAAGACGCGATCGACCGGGTCCGTGGACAGGTACTTGCAAATATCGCGTCCGAAGAAAAAGATCCAAATAGCATTGCGAGCACCGCGTTTAACGCCGCTGCATTTGGTGACCACCCTTATGGCACCAATAGCGACGGTACCGTGGATAGCGTCAATGCGCTGACCCAATCGGACATAATAGACGCGCATAAAAACGCGCTGACACGCGACAGGATTTATGTTTCTGTTGTGGGCAATGCTACCGCCGCGCAGGTCGGACAAATGCTTGATACTTTACTGGGTAACTTGCCTGAGCAAGGGCCTGAATCGCCAGATGATATCGCCTTTGGCCTTGCTGGCGGCACGACCGTGATCGATTATGCGACCCCGCAAGCCGTCGCATATTTCGGACACGCTGGCATGAAACGCTACGACCCAGATTTCTTTGCAGCTTACATCCTGAACCACGTCTTGGGCGCGGGTGGCTTTGAATCGCGCCTCATGCATGAGGTGCGTGAAACACGTGGGCTGACTTATGGGATCGGCACCTATTTGGTCCCCAAATTTCACGCGGAAATGATGATCGGTACTGTTGCGTCATCGAATGCAACCATCGCCGAAGCGATCAGCGTCACCCGCGATGTCTGGGCTGACACCGCTGCAAACGGAATAACAGATGCGGAACTGACGGCGGCGAAAACCTATCTAACAGGGGAATATCCGCTGCGCTTTGATGGCAACAGCGATATCGCGAACATCATGGTCGGCATGCAAATGATCGATCTTTCGCCAGACTATGTCACCAATCGCAACGATTTCATCGAAGCCGTCACATTGGAAGATGTGAACAGGGTCGCGGCAGAGCTGCTAGCCCCCGAGGATCTGCATTTCGTTGTCGTCGGGCAACCCGAAGGTCTGTTAACCACGTCAAACTGATCGTAAATCTGCTCTCGTAGAATCGCGCGGAAATGCTATAGTTTGTAGCATGGCCATTGCAGACCCCCAGATAAAGCCCCGTCCGGTGATCCGGCAGCTTGATGACGCCGCGATCAACCGGATTGCCGCGGGTGAGGTGTTGGAACGCCCCGCCTCTGCTGTCAAAGAGCTGGTCGAAAACGCTGTTGATGCCGGGGCAACCCGCATCGAGGTGGTCATCGCGGATGGCGGCAAAACACTGATCCGCGTGACGGATAATGGCTGCGGGATAGCGGCAGATGATTTGCCGCTTGCCCTATCACGTCACGCGACATCAAAAATTGACGGCTCTGATCTGCTAAACATTCATTCGTTCGGGTTTCGTGGTGAGGCACTACCGTCGCTTGGCGCAGTTGGGCGTCTCTCAATTACCTCGCGCATTGACGGCGGCGATGCCGCGACCATCAGTGTTGCAGGCGGCAAAATGGATGATGTGCGCCCCGCCGCTTTATCAGGTGGCACTGTGGTTGAACTGCGCGATATGTTCTTTGCCACCCCTGCGCGGCTGAAATTCCTTCGCACCGACCGTGCCGAAGCCCAAGCCGTCAGCGATGTCGTCAAACGACTGGCAATGGCAGAGCCGTTCATCACCTTTATCCTGCGCGATGCGTCCAAAGGCGACACGCGCACCACATTCCGCGCCGATGCGCAAAGCGGCGATATGTTCGACGCGCTTCACGGCCGGTTACAAACGGTCTTGGGACGCGAATTTGCGGAAAATGCCTTGGCGATTGATACCGAACGCGAAGGGTTTCACCTGACCGGTTACGCCGCCTTGCCGACCTATTCGCGCGGCGCCGCAATTGCGCAATTCTTGTTTGTGAACGGACGTCCGGTACGTGATAAAATGCTGCTTGGCGCATTGCGGGCGGCTTATATGGATGTGTTGTCGCGCGACAGACATCCGGTTGCCGCACTTTTTGTTGACTGCGACCCGACGCTTGTCGACGTCAACGTGCACCCGGCCAAATCCGAGGTCCGTTTTCGCGAACCCGGCATTGTGCGCGGATTGATCGTATCGGGGCTGCGTCATGCGCTGGCGGATGCAGGGCACAGGGCGTCAACGACTGTGGCCACCGCAACGCTCGGCGCGATGCAACCGCAACCGACCGAACCACGTGTCTATCAAATGGATCGCCCCAGTTTTAGCGCACGTTCCATGACATTTCAGGCCCAAGCCCCGGGTTTCCAAGAGGCCCCATCAGCCCGGATTGAACCTGTGATTGAAGAAGAACCCGCGCATTTACCGCTTGGGGCGGCGCGTGCGCAGGTACATGAAAACTATATTATCGCGCAGACCGAAAATGGGATCGTGATTGTGGATCAACATGCCGCACATGAACGGCTTGTTTACGAAAAACTAAAAACGCAAATGGCTGAAAACGGGGTCGCGGCGCAAGCGCTGCTGATCCCCGAAATTGTTGAACTGTCTGACAGCAACGCCGCAATGATCCTATCCATCGCTGATGACCTATCAAAATTGGGTCTCACCATCGAAGCCTTTGGCGGCGGTGCAATTGCTGTACGCGAAACCCCCGCCATTTTGGGCGAAATCAACGCAAGCGCCATGATCAAAGACATCGTTGACGAATTAACCGACCAAGGCGATAGCGCCAGCGTCAAAGCCAAGATCGATGCCATTCTCAGCCGCGTCGCCTGCCACGGATCAATCCGATCAGGTCGCCGGATGCAAGGCCCTGAAATGAACGCGCTGCTGCGTGAAATGGAGGCCACACCATTGGCCGGCCAGTGCAACCACGGACGCCCCACATATGTGGAACTGAAACTATCCGATATTGAACGGCTATTCGGGCGCACATGATCCAGATTGGTGAACATGTTTACTCGTTCAGCGACCCAGTGGTCATTGCTGTGCTCGCGGCAATCGCTGCGACGTTTTTAATTCTGATCTTGCTGATCACAACCGCGCGGCGGGCCGGGCGCTCGGCCGATGCGGTCACACAAATTGCACAGCAGGTCGGGCAGCTGTCGCAAAATGTCGTGGCGCTTGGCCAGGGTCAAAGCCAGCTTGCTGGCAACATCCAAACCGTCAGCGATGCCCAAGCCATCGCACAGGTCCATGTGATCCATACCATGGAAACCCGACTGGCCGAAGTGCAAGAAAAGATGAAAGATACGCTAACCGGATCATCGGAAAAAACCACCAAAAGCCTGACGCAATTGCAAGAACGGCTTGCGACCATCGACAAGGCGCAGGCGAATATTGAAAAACTGTCCGGCGATGTATTGTCACTGCAAGACATTCTATCAAACAAACAACGGCGCGGCATGTTTGGCGAAATCCAACTGACCGACATCGTGTCCAAGGCTTTGCCCTCCGATAGCTATACGTTGCAAGCAACCCTTTCGAACGGGAAGCGCGCCGATTGCCTGATCCATCTGCCCAATCCGCCGGGACCCATCGTAATCGATGCAAAGTTTCCGTTTGAAGCTTACGAAGCCTATTCCGCCGCCGAAACCAAAGACGACCAAGCCTACGCCCTTCGCGCGCTCGGGGCGGCGGTGCGGGTACATATCAAAGCAATTGCCGAAAAATACCTGATCGAAGGGGAAACCGCCGACGGCGCGCTGATGTTCCTGCCTTCCGAGGCCGTCTATGCCGAACTGCACGCGCGGCTTCCCGAAATCGTGCGCGCCGGGTTCGACGCCCGCGTTTGGATCGTCTCGCCAACAACCTGTATGGCCACGCTCAACACAATGCGCGCAATCCTCAAAGACGCGCGGATGCGTGAACAAGCGGGTGAAATCCGCAAAGCCCTGCGGCTGCTGCACCGCGACGTTGGGATCATCGCTGAAAAAGCGGTTAAACTGGATACGCACCTGCGCCAAGCAGGCGAAGACGTGTCCGGCGTGCTGACCGCCGCGACACGCGCAGGAAAACGCGCGGATCGGTTGGACAATTTCGATTTTGAGGAATTGTCCGCAGACATGTCCGCCAAGATCGCACCTTTGAACGAGTAATTGCGCCAGATCAAAGCGGCGCATCCCGATCTAGACCACACCTAACGCAAGGAGAACGTATCATGCTTGCCATTACATCAGATAAAATCGCCGAGGTGATTATCCTCGCACGTGAACTTGACCGGGCCGAGAATGAATTTGACGGGTTCGTGGAGCAGTTAACCGGTGAAGAGAAAATCGCCTTGGTCGCAGTGTTTTGGATCGGGCGCGGCAGCTTTGACGCCAGCGAACTGGCCGAGGCGCAGCAAACAGCGGCGCGCGAGGCGACAACGCCGACCGCCAGCTATCTCAAAGGATCGCCACATCTGGCCGACCATCTTGAATCCGGGATGGAGGCATTGGGCCTCAACCCAACGGACGCCGAAGAAGATCTGTTATAATGTAGGGTGGGTTTTAACCCACCGCCTTTTCAAAGCAGCGACGCGCACGGCCCCACACATCGCCGTCCAACGCGCCCAGCGTCATCAGATGCGGCAATAATTGCGCCGCAAAATCCGCACTGCTTTCCGCAGGTAACATCGACGGCAGGTTATCAATCGCAGTGACATCCAACACCGGGTCATCATGGACCCGCAGCGCGGGTGCATCCCAAGTTGTCGTACGGTTGTAAACTTTGATCGGTGAAAAATCACTATCGGGGTCACAAGCGATGTCCCCAATGACGGTCAGCTTGCGATCAGCCGATTTCGCGCTAGCGGGGACAAACACAGGCGTTCCCGGCCGCGCGAGGATGCAATTCAAGAAAATATCGTGATCCAAGACTTCGGGAAATGGCCCGCCCGATGCGGTCTCTGCCATATCCCATTTTGTGACGTGCACCCCCATAGCTTCGCACAGGTCTGCGCCGCCAGTGCCCACACGGCCCAAAGCCCCGATGATCAGCGCGTTTGGGCGTGTCGCGCCAAGACGCGTTTTCAAATCACCCCGCAGTGCCGCCGCATCAGGATAGCTGTGAACCGCCGCCGCCAGTTCACCCTTTTGCTGGGCCGCCCAACACATCAAGGATACCGCCGCCCCGGCATAACCCGCCCAATAGCCAAACGCCGCAACCCGGCGCCCATCCGCGTGGGTCAGATATTCCAGATCGTAAAGTGTACCGCCCCCGGCCTGAAACCGATCCAACAAGATACGCCCGTCCGGTTGCCCCTTATATGCGTGCCCAAACATGATGTGGCGGTGCCGCAGTGGTGTCCCGTCTGCGGGCAGTTCTTTCAGCCCAAAGATCAACGCGTCACCCGGGGCATTTATCCAAGAAAACTCTGGCGCAATGCTGCACCCAACTTCGGCGTATTGCGCGATTGGAATGATCCTCTGCGCGCTTTCCTCAACGGTGACCTGAAAACCGTTTGCTAATAGTTGCGCTGCACCCTCTGGCGTCAGCCCAACCCGGTCTTCGTTTGCGCGGCTTTCTGAGCGAACCCAAAGATGTACCATAGATTTCCCCTAAAAATGTGTGATCGCATGGGCGCGATCTGGTTGGTCTAAATGCGGAGCGGCGTTAAAGCTGGCCAATATCGGTCCTTGCGGGATCACATGTACCCGGTGCACCGATGTATTCATGATGGGCAATAAAACATGTGCCATCCGAGTCGGGTCCAGCCGCAGCAAATGGCGGATAATCATCCCGATTACCCCACCCGATGTGACGCAAAGCACGCGCACACCCGGTTGCGCAGCCTCTTGCAAAACACCGGTCACACGCTCCTCAAACGAGGCAAAGGTCTCAACGCCTTGAATTTCTGCGCGGTGCCATGCTTCCATCACCTGTGGAATATGGGCGGCAAATTCCTCCGGTCCGGGCATCGGCACGCCATGCACATCATCAAGAGCCTGCCCGAGATTAAAGTAGTCCATCTCATTTAGGCGCGGATCGATAACCGGATCAGCGAACCCCATGCCCGCAGCCGTTTCTCGGTGGCGGCGCAGGCTGCCCGCGATCACCTTGTCAAAGGGTGCTTCGCGGTCACGCAAATAATCGCCCAACCAACGCGCCTGCAGGTGACCCATTTCGGACAGCTTGTCATAGCTTTCTTCGTCGGTCGCACCCGAATTTGCCTGCCCGTGGCGTACAAATATGATCTCGCCCATGCGCGACTCCTTGATTTTTCTAAGACCTACGAGGTCATATCCGGCTTGGCAACGCTCATTGGCCGCAACATCAGGTCACGCAGGCGCGATTTGAACGAAATATTTGCCTACACTTTTTTGCGTTCAGCGCTGTTTCGTGAGCGGCATGTCAGCCGAAAATTGCTTCAACGCACAGAGTTCATTTCACTTGTGTTCATCCCCGCACAGAACCAGCGCATGGGGATGCATCTATAGAATTCAAGGAAAAATCCTGATCACATCGGTCACCATTTTCGTGATCGCCCGAGCCCTTTTCGAACGGCCCAATCTACCCGATATCCATTTCATCAACACGGCAAACGAAGCCGCCGCGACAAATAAAGGCGATCTAACATCGCTAAACAAAAGAGAAAAAGGAACACACTATGTCTATCAAAACAATCGCAATTGCCGCCGCAACAATCGCAGCTCTGGGTACAACTGCTTCTGCAAACAACTACTTTGAATTCGGCGAAAACCTGGACGCAAGCTCCGTTCTTGAACTCGGTTTGGTCCGCGCAGACGCTGACGGCGTTGTCGAAATCTACAAAAGCGTTGCGGGTGAGCCCGGCGCATTGATCGGCACCGAAACTGTCCACGCTGGTGCAAACAGCAACGTCCGCGTGAACGTTGGGTCAGCCCCACAACAAGACGTCATCGCAGTGCTGAAAGTGAACGGTCAATCCGTTGCTGAGCGTGACTACGACATCGTCCGCTAAGCCGCCAAGTTTCAAATTAAATCGCGACACAGATGTCGCAGCGAAAACGAACTAAAGGAATATATCATGTCTATCAAAACAATCGCACTTGCCGCCGCAACAATCGCAGCTCTGGGTACAACTGCTTCTGCAAACAACTACTTTGAATTCGGCGAAAACCTGGACGCAAGCTCTGTATTGGAGCTCGGTTTGGTCCGCGCAGACGCAGACGGCGTTGTCGAAATCTACAAAAGCGTTGCGGGTGAGCCCGGCGCATTGATCGGCACCGAAACTGTCCACGCTGGCGCAAACAGCAACGTCCGCGTCAATGTCGGCACTGCGCCACAACAAGACGTCATCGCAGTTCTCAAAGTGAACGGTCAATCCGTTGCTGAGCGTGACTACGACATCGTTCGCTAAACGCTGAACGCGATCTCCCTCCTCTCTCAAAAGGTCGTCTTCCCAACGGAAGGCGGCCTTTTTTCGCGTCGCAGACTTGCTGCGCGATTCTGAACGTGGGACTGTGCCCGAAACGCGAATACCCCAACCGGACAGGTCCCTCTCTATGCCCGCTGACAAGCTGCTTGCCGATGTTTTTGGTTTTGATGCGTTTCGCCCCGGCCAAAAAGACATCGTTGAGGCTGTCACCGCTGGACAAAACACTTTGGCGATTATGCCAACGGGCGGTGGTAAATCCCTATGTTTCCAGCTGCCCGCATTGGTTCGCGACGGCGTTACCGTCGTCATTTCCCCCTTGATTGCCCTAATGCGCGATCAAGTGCGTGGTCTGCGCGAAGTAGGCGTCAGCGCGGGTGCGCTCACCTCTGGCAATAGCCAAGAAGAAACTGACGAAGTCTTTGCTGCACTTGATGCAGGCACGCTGAAGCTGCTGTATATGGCGCCGGAAAGGCTCGCTTCGGGCGGGACGATCAACATGCTGCGCCGTGTCGGCGTAAACTTGATCGCGGTAGACGAGGCACATTGCGTCAGCCAATGGGGGCATGATTTTCGCCCTGACTACTTACGGATCGGGGATTTGCGCCGCGCGCTTGATGTGTCGCTGGCCGCTTTCACCGCAACGGCTGATGCTGAAACTCAAGTCGAAATTGTCCAAAAACTATTCGATGGCGTGCAGCCTGCCACATTCCTACGCGGGTTTGACCGGCCAAACATCCATCTTGCCTTTGCCGCCAAAGACGGACCGCGCACGCAAATCTTGAACTTTGCCGCCGCCCGCAAAGGGCAATCAGGCATCGTTTACTGTGGCACGCGCGCCAAGACAGAAACGCTTGGGCGTGCATTAACCGAAGCCGGGCACGCCGCCTGCCATTATCACGGCGGAATGGATGCCGAGGATCGCCGGAGCGTCGAACGCCGGTTCCAACAAGAAGACGGGCTGATTGTTTGTGCAACCGTCGCATTTGGCATGGGGATAGACAAACCCGATATTCGCTGGGTCGCCCATGCCGATCTGCCAAAGTCTATCGAAGGCTACTATCAAGAAATCGGGCGCGCGGGGCGTGACGGTGCGCCTGCCGAAACGCTGACGCTGTTTGGGCCTGATGATATTCGCTATCGCAGGCAACAAATCGACGAAGGTTTGGCACCACCGGAACGGCGGGCGGCGGATCATGGGCGGCTCAACGCGCTGCTGGGATTGGCAGAAGCGCTGCGCTGTCGGCGACAAAACTTGCTCGAATACTTCGGCGAAAATCCTGAACCTTGTGGCAATTGCGATCTTTGCGACAAGCCTGCCGATATTTTTGATGGAACCACGGCCGTCCGCATGGCGCTTTCGGCGGCTTTGCGAACCGAAGAATGGTTTGGCGCCGGGCATTTGATCGACATTTTACGTGGCGACCTTACCGACAAGGTAAAGCAACGGGGCCACGATAGCCTGCCCACATTCGGAGTTGGGAACGAATATGACAAACGCCAATGGCAGGCGATTTTCAGGCAAATGATGGGGCATGATCTGTTACGCCCTGATCGCGAACGCCACGGCGCTTTGCGAATGACAGAGTCTGCCCGCCCGATCCTGCGCGGTGAAGCGAGCATTGAACTGCGCCGGGATTCAATCCGTGCGGCACGTGGCAGCGGCCCGAAAGTCAAGACGCTGGTCAGCGAAGAAGACGCACCACTTTTGTCCGCACTCAAAGCGAAACGTCGGTTTCTCGCAGAACAAGCCGGCGTGCCCGCCTATATTATCTTTAACGACCGATCCCTGATTGAAATGGCTGAAAAGCGGCCCATGAATTTGGACGAGATGGCACACATCGGCGGAGTCGGTGCAAAGAAATTGGAAAGCTACGGGCGTGATTTCGTCGAGGTGATCGCAGGCGAGGTCGAACCAATCCACCCTGCCCGCCGTAAGCTTGCTGGACGCGACGAGGGTGAGGTTTATGATCGTCTGCTTGAAGTGCAGGCCGATCTTACGCGCGGCCCGCATGGCGTCGATAAACCAATGAGCTGCACCGCAGCGATACTTGCCAAAGTGGCGCAAATGCGCAGCGCTGACGCACGGCATTTAGAGCAGATCATCGGGGAACGGCACGCCGAACGATTTGGCGATGCGTTTCTCGAAGTGATTGCAAATCGTTAGGACCCTGAGGGCGCAGCGCTTGACCCCCGCACGCACGCGCACTAGCTAGCGCGCAATCTGACAAAGGAATTAAAAATGGCGCGCAGACGTAAGGGACGCGATATTTCTGGCTGGCTCGTAGTGGATAAGCCTGCCGGGCTGACTTCTACCGCTGTGGTAAACAAGGTGCGCTGGGCGCTTGATGCCAAGAAGGCTGGGCACGCAGGCACGCTTGACCCCGAAGCGACAGGCGTTTTGGCCGTTGCATTGGGCGAGGCAACAAAAACCGTGCCCTACATCACAGATGCTCTTAAAGCCTATACATTTGTCGTGCGCCTTGGTCAGGCGACGAATACTGACGACGCCGAAGGCGAGATCATAGCCACCAGTGACGCCCGCCCCGATGACGAGACGATCAAAGCGGCGCTTGGTGCGTTTATTGGCGATATTATGCAGGTGCCGCCACAGTTTTCAGCCGTGAAAGTTGACGGTGAGCGGGCCTATAAAAAGGCACGTGAGGGCGAAGAAATGACGCTCGCGGCGCGGCCTCTTTGGGTCGAGGAGCTTTTGCTGATCGACCGCCCCGACGCAGATCATGTCGTGCTTGAAATGACCTGCGGCAAAGGCGGCTATGTGCGATCCATTGCCCGCGATTTAGGCGAGGCCTTGGGCTGCAAAGCCCATGTCAAATCGCTGCATCGTATCTGGTCCGGCCCCTTTCAAGCCACAGATGGTGTCACCTTGGATCAGGTCGATACGCTGGCGAAGACGCCCGCGCTAGACGCGTTTCTTCAGCCGCTTGAAATTGGGCTTGAAGATTTGCCAGAGGTCCGCTGCCTTGCTGAAAGCGTCGCAAAACTGCGCAACGGCAACCCAGCTTCTGTCATCGCGTCAGGTGTTGAATTTGGCGAAGAAGTCTGGGCCTCTTTTGAAGGCAAAGCCATTGCTGTCGGCACATATCGCGGTGGTGAAATTCAGCCAACCCGTGTTTTTGTCATGTAAGGTGGATCAAGATCCACCCTACGTCGTTGCATGATGATCATACGTAAACACACTCAAGGCGAAATGCAGTCATCCGCAGTCTATTCTGGCTGCGAACGCTATCGCTATGCGCTGACCCGTAGCTGGGATTCCGAAAGTCCGCGCGTTCTATTTGTGATGCTGAACCCCTCGAAAGCGACGGAAATTCAGAATGACCCGACAGTCGAACGCTGCGAACGTCGTGCCCGCGCGTTGGGGTTTGGCGCGTTTCGGGTGGTAAATATCTTTGCTTGGCGTGAAACCCATCCACAGCTGATGCGCAAAGCCACTGATCCGATTGGCCCCGATAACGACCAAGCCCTACTGGATGCCGCCGATTGGGCGGATCAAATCATCGCCGCGTGGGGTACCCATGGCGCGCATTTGGATCGCGGCCCCGCTGTTGCCGAACTGCTTTTGCAAACGGGCAAACCGATATCCAATCTGGGCCTGACCAAGCAGGGCCACCCCAAACACCCGCTTTATATTCGCTACACACAGCAACCTGAACGCTGGCTGCATTAACCATTCGGATCGATTTCTGACACGTTCCGCCTTTGTTCGTGCTAATGTTACACTCGCAAAATGGGTCAGTCGACTCAAGTAACCGCAGGTGCATTATGTTAGCTATGCTAGGAATTCTGGGCGTCACTATGTCCGCGATCATGCTGATCGACGACGATGACGAAACAGACGCAGAGCCCGCTAACACAGCACCCGAAGATAACCCCGACAACGAGGAAGAAGTACTCGCCATTGGCGATTTGGTCGACACAATGGACGAAGACATGGTTCTATTTTCAGGCGACGCTGATGACAGCGTGTTTGGCGGTAGCGGGGATGACTACATCGACGGTGAAGGTGGCGCTGACAATATCTTTGGCAATGCTGGCGATGATGAACTGCATGGCGGCACAGGTGATGACCATTTGGACGGCGGTGAAGGTCACGACAGCCTCTTTGGACATGTCGGGGACGATGTGCTGATGGGACAGGCCGGAGATGATAATCTGAACGGCGGTGGCGGCGATGATCAGCTTATCGGAGGGGACGGCAACGATATGCTGCTGGGTTCTTTGGGTGATGACACCTTGATTGGCGGGAATGGTGCGGACACGTTGCATGGGGGATCCGGTGATGACATCATTGACGACAGTGCCGATCAAACCCGCGATTTCCTGAATGGCGGCGCGGGTGACGACGTTTTATCAGGCGGGAATGGTGACGTTCTCAACGGTGGCACAGGGGCAGATAGGTTCCTGCTTCATTTAACGAGTAACGCTATCATCGAAGATTTTAATCCCGACGAAGACAGTCTTGAAATCAACTTTACAGGTACACCACCGATCCTGAGCACAATTATGTCAGACGGCGATTTAGTTCTCTTGGCTGATGGGGCGGCTGTGGCGACTTTGGCAAACGTCTCCGAGCTTGATTTATCGGACGTCGTATTGGTTGCTGAATAAAACTCTTTTACTTTTTTGTGGAATTCTCTTAAACGCAGCCATCCGTGTAAGGAATCGCTTGCCGGATACCTCCAAGGGCCTTTCTGGACGACATCCCGGATCGCGCCATTCACCTTTTATATAAGGAGACCCCGATGTCGATTACTGCTGAAGAAAAAGCTCGGATCATGAAAGAGTTCGCAATCAAAGAAGGCGACACTGGTTCGCCCGAAGTACAGATTGCTATCTTGTCTTCGCGCATCGCGACACTGACAGAGCATTTCAAGACCCACAAAAAAGACAATCATGGTCGTCGCGGCCTGCTCAAGATGGTTGCACTACGTCGTAAGCTTTTGGATTACACCAAAGCCAAAGATGTTGCGCGCTACCAATCTTTGATCGAACGCCTGGGCCTACGCCGCTAAGGTTTAGGACAATGGGCTGAGCCCACTCCCAATCTGATTGATAAATCAATTAAAAACGCCCGTCTGATGACGGGCGTTTTTTGTTGCTGTTATCACGCTGGCTATCAAACTAGCTCGCTTGTGCAAACGGTGGGATCGATGACCCATCTGACCCGCTATCTTTGGACCCTCCGCCACTAAAGTGGCCTGCAAGTTCCTTCATCTCTCCGGCTTTTTGTCGCAATTCAAGCGATGACGTTGCGCTTTCATCAACCATTGCTGCGTTTTGCTGCGTCACGCGATCCAACACAACGATGCCAGAGTTGATCTCAGACAGGCCTGTGGATTGCTCTTCTGCACCGCTCGCGATTTCTTTGATCTGCGCCGAAACCTCGTTGACGCCTGAGAGAACCTCTTCAATGGCCGCGCCCATATCAGATACCAAACCTACGCCAATAGCGATATTGTCGTTTGACCCAACGATCAGTCTTCGAATTTCTGACGCCCCGTCGGACGAACGCTGCGCCAATGCGCGCACCTCGGATGCAACAACTGCAAACCCAAGCCCTGCGTCCCCTGCGCGCGCGGCTTCTACGCCTGCGTTCAGTGCCAATAAGTTGGTCTGGAATGCGATATCATCCATCAACTGCACGATATGGCCGATTTGTTCCGATGAATCTTCGATCGTTTTCATCGCACTGACAGCCTCACGCCGCACCTTCTCACCACGTTCTGCTTGTGAGCGCGTACCCTCAATCGCACTCGCAATATCACGGGCACCCGTAGCTGTTGCTTTCACGCTGGTACTAATTTCATGCATCGCAGCAGCAGTTTCCTCGAGCGTTGCTGCTTGGTTTTCGGTGCGTTGCGACAAACTTACCGTGTTGTCGTTAAGGCGTTCCGCGTCACTATCAATTTGCTCAGCGTTTGCTTGTAAATTGCCAACAATTCCACCAAGAGATTTGACGGTATTGTTGAAGTTGTTCCGCAGCTCCTCATACTCCGCCGGGAAACTCTGTCGTAGATCGCAATCAAGCTTTCCTTCAGCGAGGGCAGCGAGCGCATTGCCCAGTTGCCGCATAACGTCTGCTTGCGCTTCGACGCTCTTTTGCCGTTCTGAAATTGCATCCTGACCCGCGGCGAGTTCCGTCTTAAACCGTTCCAAGGCACGTGCGATATCACCCAATTCATCACCCGTTTTCGTTTCAGCAACGATGCTTTCCAAATCCCCACCGGACAAGGTCGTTACACTATCAGACAAAGCGACAATTCTGCGTGTCAGCTTGCTAGCGATCCAAAACGCAAGGGCCGCAACAATAACCAACACGATCACCGTTTGAAGGAATACAAGTGACAGCAAATGGCGGGTCGCAGCGTTCGCTTCGGTCAGGTCTTGTTCTAAGACTAGGTGCCATTCTTTGCCAAAAGCATCGAACACCTTGGTGTAGGCAATAACCGGTTCACCCGACAGACCAGTCACCCCAGTCATCATCGTTTCTTCGCTGTGTTGCGCAGCTTCGATCTGAGGCAGCGCAGGCAAAACGTCGAGAAGCCCATGCCCCCCCGGTCGTGTTGAATTTGAACGCGCGGTCCCATCTTCGCCTACAGCATAAATCTGCCCCGTTTCACCTAATACGTCGCTGTCTGAGATAATATGTCCAATTTTGTCTGCAGGTAATTGTAACGCCACAACGCCCAAGCGCGTACCATCAGTATCAAATACCGGGGCTGCTACAAATTTCGCCGGGGTCCCGCCGCTCGGGGCATAGGCCGCAAAATCTGTGACATATACTTCACCATGCTGCATGGACGTGGCTTTTTGAAAAGCTACGCCCAGATCACTGTTTGAATATTCACCGGACCGGAAGTTCGTCGCAAAATCGAGTTCTTTAAAAACAGAGTAGACGAGGTTCCCTTCTAGATCGAAAAGAAACACACCGTAATATTCACGTTCTTTTTGAAAGCTATGGAATGTCTCATGAAACTCTGCATGCGTCTCTGACCATATGGATCCGTCCGCCGCATCTCTCAATTGATCTTTTTCACCCGCTGGGTAAGGGCTATCGAAAACGTAGAGTTGCTGGAGCGCTTCTTGCGCGGTTCCATCAAAGGCTTCCCAACCGCTATGAAACCCCTTGATTGCATCGAATGTTGCGTGGCTATCAGCAAGGACCCTAAGATCCACATTTACCGCTGAAAACCAGACTGTCAGTTGGTTTGATTTCTCATCTAGCAAATTCATGAACCCAAGTTCGCGTTGGGCGTTTAGCTCGCTTCGTGCTGTCGCAAACGACAACAACGAAAATGCAACCATCAAGGCCAAGGTGGGCACGGCAACAAGTATTGGAAACTTGTGCCGTAACTTCATGCGACGCCAACGGCTACGACGGTTCTTACCTTGCCAGACATTCGACATTTCATACTCTCCAACTGGTTTTCAAGAGCGCGGGTTATACGCTGTACAGAATCTCTAGCTGAAGGTTCCTTAGATTTGATTAAGCCGCCCAATTGGCCATAGTGACGTAATTGAGGCGTTCATTCGGACGTTTGCAGGAAACAGCGCGCCAGCACTACTTTTAGCCGTGCAGAGCGCTTTCAGCTTTGGCCCGTTGCAAGCATCGACGATAAATCAAAAGCAGCAAAACCCTGTTGTTCGCTTGTCAGTACAAGGAAATCACCTAACGGGTGAATATCCAATCCCTTGGGCCCGCCTTCTTGTGCGTTGTGTCTTCCCGCTAAAAAAGTTGCGTCATCCATAATCTTGAACGATCTGGTCGGCTGGTGGTCACCTTGCCAGTTGGTCGTATCTTCATGCCAATAGTGCACCAAAGGCGCACCGGCATCAGCAACCAAAACGCCGCGCCCATCTTGTATAAACCGCACCCCATGCGGGTAGGCAGACCCCATTAATCGGCCCGATGGTTCAGCGTGTTTCGAAAGGCGCCGATAGGACAGTTTAAACAACGTAATAGATTCGGCAACAAAGCCAGCAACAGCGATCATGTTGCCGCTAGGCGAAAAGCGACAATCTTCTGTGCGCTTAAGGTCGACATCTTCAGGGGTTATCCCGGACGCAAATTCAATTTTGGCCGCGTGCTTTTGGCCATCTTTGGCCTGTTCCAAGGCAAGCGTGCCTTCTTCGACTATTTCGATCATTTTGGTCTTAGCAATAATAGTTTTTTTGATCTTAATTAGCTACACGCCCAACGCGTACCGAAGCAATGGGCCCGCAAACGATCCGCCCTTCCCAAATCGCCAAAATTCCGTTATGGCCCGACAATCTTGAGAGACCGGCGCCCGCATTCCAGCGCCTGCCAAAGAAGATACCGGAATGAGGGGGAATACGCCCCCTACGCAAAATGGGCTGCGGCCCGACTAGGAAAACATGATGTTTAACGAAGTAAAAAAATCTATGCAGTGGGGGCAGGATACGCTCACACTTGAAACGGGCAAAATTGCCCGTCAGGCAGACGGCACAGTTATCGCCACCTTGGGCGAAACCTCTGTTATGGCAAACGTGACATTCGCAAAGTCACAAAAACCGGGTCAGGATTTCTTTCCGCTGACCGTTCATTACCAAGAGAAATACTACGCCGCCGGTAAAGTGCCAGGCGGCTTTTTCAAACGCGAAGCACGTCCAACTGAAAAAGAGACGCTGACATCCCGTTTGATCGACCGTCCAATTCGCCCGCTATTCGTCCCCGGCTTCAAAAACGAAGTTTTGGTGATGTGTACAGTGTTGTCACATGACATGATCAATGACCCCGATATGGTTGCAATGATCGCAGCATCTGCAGCACTGACAATTTCTGGCGCCCCATTCCGTGGCCCGATCGGTGCTTGTCGCGTTGGTTTTGTGGATGGTGAATATATCCTAAACCCAGAAATCGACGACATGCACAACCTGCGTCTGAACCCAGAGCAGCGTTTGGATCTTGTTGTTGCCGGCACCAAAGACGCCGTGATGATGGTTGAATCAGAAGCATACGAACTGTCCGAGGCTGAAATGCTTGGTGCGGTAAACTTTGCTCACGAGCAAATCCAGCCTGTAATCGACCTGATCATTGATCTGGCCGAAGACTGCGCGAAAGAGCCGTTTGAATTCGAACCTATCGATTATTCTGATCTTTCCGCAGCCGTCAAAGCCGCCGGCGAAGACGCAATGCGTGCCGCCTATGCGATCACTGATAAGCAAGAGCGCACAGCCGCAGTTGCTGCGGCCAAAGCGTCTATCATCGATGCGCTGACCGACGAGCAAAAAGAAGACGGTAACTTGGGCGCAGCGCTTAAGACACTGGAATCAAATGTTCTGCGCGGCGACGTTGTGAAGAACGGCAAACGGATCGACGGGCGTGCGCTCGACACGATCCGTCCAATCGTTTCTGAAACAGGTATCTTGCCACGGACACACGGGTCAGCCTTGTTCACACGCGGCGAAACCCAAGGTCTGGTTGTGACCACATTGGGCACCGGCGACGATGAGCAAATGATCGACTCGCTGACTGGCATGTATAAATCTAACTTTATGCTGCACTATAACTTCCCACCGTATTCTGTTGGTGAAGTTGGTCGCGTCGGTTCGCCCGGTCGCCGTGAAATCGGTCACGGGAAACTGGCATGGCGTGCGCTTCAGGCGGTTCTGCCGGCTGCAACTGATTTCCCATACACGATCCGCTTGGTATCTGAGATCACTGAATCCAATGGGTCGTCTTCAATGGCGTCGGTTTGCGGTGGGTCACTGTCCATGATGGACGCAGGCGTGCCGCTGAAAGCACCGGTTGCAGGCGTTGCGATGGGTCTGGTCATGGAAGACGATGGCGATTACGCGATCTTGTCTGACATCTTGGGTGACGAAGATCACCTTGGCGACATGGACTTTAAAGTTGCGGGTACCGAAAACGGGATCACGTCACTGCAAATGGACATCAAGATTGCGGGCATCACGTCTGACATCATGTCCAAAGCATTGGACCAAGCGAAAGCCGGCCGTTTGCATATTCTTGGTGAGATGGGCAAAGCCCTGACAGGCGCGCAGGAATTCTCTGTGCACGCACCCAAGATCGAAACCATGCAGATCCCAACCGACAAAATCCGCGAAGTTATCGGATCAGGTGGTAAGGTTATCCGCGAAATCGTTGAAACATCCGGCGCAAAAGTCGATATCAACGACGAAGGTGTGATCAAACTGGCCTCTAACGATGCCGAAGCGATCAAAAAAGCCTACGACATGATCCATTCCATCGTGGCAGAGCCAGAAGAAGGCGTGATCTACAAAGGCAAAGTTGTGAAACTTGTCGACTTTGGCGCATTCGTGAACTTCTTTGGCAAGCGCGACGGGTTGGTCCACGTGTCCCAAATCGAAAACCGCCGCTTGAACCACCCTTCAGACGTTCTCAAAGAAGGTCAAGAAGTCTGGGTCAAACTGCTCGGCTTTGATGACCGTGGTAAAGTACGCTTGGCCATGAAAATGGTGAACCAAGAGACTTGCAAAGAAGAAGCACCCGCAGAAGAGTAATCTTCGATGCTTTCAAGTTGCAAAGGCCCCGGTAGAAACACCGGGGCCTTTTGTGGTTTGGTTGGGTTCGAGAGTGAAATAATGAACAAAAGGCTTTTCCATGTTCAATACAAACCTAAAACACTTCCAATTCGTATTTGCGCATAAGTTCTTTGTTGGCCCATCTGATCGGAACTATTTTCTCGCCCGTTTTGCAAAAATTTACGGAATGCATGAGGAGTTTTGGTGGCAATCACTTCAGGCCATCGAAAAGCTTTTAAAAGCTGGGCTGGTCTTAAATGGCGTTTCTGTGAAGAACGGATACAGGCACGACATAGAAAGGTTGTGGGAGGAGCACCTAAATGTTTTTGAAAAACTTGCCGTCGGCACGCTTCAAAAGCCCCAAAAGCTCGATATTAGGTTCTGGCAGGACGTGCCTCTGAAGAACTTCATTGCGGGGGTTAACCGAATGGGACACCCCGATAGTCGATACGGCCTTGTTGGATATAGCAATTCTGAAGATGATATATTTAAGCTCGACCAACTTGTCTTCGAATTGCGGCGCCGAACCGTTGGTTTAGAGTGGATTGTCGGCGAAAATTGGGAAGATAAGCGTTTGCTCGCATATAACGGGCAACCGTATCGCAATGTAATCAGACAACTGCCGAACCATCAAATACGCAGTACGGAAGTTCCCAAAGGTGAATTTAATACAGTTGGAACTGATCTAGAAGATATTTTTTATTCATGGAATCTTGCGTTTACGAGATCCGATACAGATCTTGAAAAACCTGCGCCTGCTAATGTGGCATCAACCTTTGCAGGATTTGGGAATTCTTATCTCCACCTTTTGTGGGATACATTGAATAAAACTGAAATTAACGACGAAATGCAGGAAAAAGTAATATGGCTACTGGATAACGTCATAGTAGGAAAAAGCGCTGAAGACGAGATTCGAAAATTACTAGAATCGAAGCATTAAGCGCAAACTTCACAGCACAGGTCCGATTTTGATGAATAGCGGTCAAGTCACGCATAGCAGAGACCTATCGACTGGCTTTATGGCGATGGACAGCTTGATTGTTGTCCTATCGTTATCAACTCCGCGACAGATAATCCGCTGACACATAACCCGTGGTTTGCGGCGCATCCGATAGCGATACCCGGCACCAGCGTTGTCCGACTTCGGTGACGCATTCGTGCAGGTTCAATGGGGTCCCGTCTGGCAGGCCGACGATGATGTTAAACCCAAGCCCCGGCCCCGCGCGCAGTTTTAGAAGTTCATCTCCTGTACCCTCGACAAATGTGCGCCCTCCCGACAAGCCGCAGCTTGCGACAAACACCAAAGCAAAAGTCATTGAAATTGCACTGCGGAACATGGGCTCACCTCTTTTGTTTTCCAATTCATAGACCGAGGCTGCGGTAAATCCTAGGCCGTCTGATCGGTTCATCAAAGGAATAGACACATGTTTGCATCCTAGGTTGGCCCCCTCGCCCAAATTTTTCCAAATACGGCAACACACGCAAAGCATTCGTCCACCTTTTGTAAAGGTACCACCCGTATCAACCCGACGTACATGTTTATATCGGAGCCTCTATACATGAAAGCCCTTCCCATATTCTGCGCCTTGCTGAGCACTGCAACACCCATCTTTGCACGCGATGTCGGTGACACATCAGTGAACCTCGGGATCTCGACTTTCGGGGCCAACTTAGAGGCCGCGTATCAGATTGACCCTGCCATGCGCGTCAGAGGTACGTTGATGGGTGGAATCAGCTTGGACTACGATGAAAACAATGATGACGGCGATTTTTCCGGTACTTTTGACCTTGGTGGGGCAGCATTTCTTGGTGACTATTATCCGGGACAAAGCGGCTGGCGCGTATCCGGCGGATTGTTCTTTTCGAATACAGAGCTTAGCCTAACTGGCACGACAGATATTGATGGGCTTGGTAGCCAATCAGTAACTGCCACGGCAGAGTTCGAAAACAAAATTGCACCAATGTTGACCACCGGTTACGATCTGGCGTTCGGTCGCGGGTGGTCATTCAATTCGGAAATCGGCGTCATCTTCAACGGCGGCATTGATTTGAATATCATCGCGGACAATTCGGCCATTCAACAAGATGTGGATGATGATACCGACGTGCAGGACGCTAAGGACGATGCTGATGACATTACCGTCCTGCCCTATATCGGGGTTTCGCTAGGTTATCGTTTCTAACGACCATAAAAAAGCGGGCGCAGGACAGTATCCTGCACCCGCTATTCATTGCGGATTACAGTTTGGTTGTGCGCAGGTAGGGCAGCACAGTTGTAAAATCGCCGTATTTTGCTTTGGCGTCTTCGTCGCTGACAGATGTCGGGATGATCACGTCATCGCCGATATTCCAGTTTGCTGGCGTTGCCACACCTTGACCCGCTGAGGTTTGCAGACCGTCCAGCGCGCGCAGGACTTCGGCAAAGTTACGGCCAACCGTCATCGGATAGGTCATCGACAGTTTCAATTGCTTGTCGGGGCCAACAATAAAGACCGACCGCACTGTTGCGCTATCTGCAGGTGTGCGACCGTCGGGCATATAGGCCTCTGCTGGCAGCATATCGAACGCCTTGGCCATTTCGAGGTTTTCATCGGCAACGATCGGAAAGCCAGCGTTGGTGCCTGCAACGGACTCGATGTCGGTCTTCCATTTCTTGTGCTCTTCCGCGCTATCGATGCTGATGCCCAGAACCTTTGTGCCGCGCTTTTCCCATTCGTCGGCAAGTTGTGCTACAGCGCCGAATTCGGTGGTGCAGACAGGGGTAAAATCTTTGGGGTGTGAAAACAGCACAGCCCAGCTATCGCCGATCCAATCGTGTAAAGAAATTGTACCGTGATCCGTTTCGACTGTCAGATCAGGGATGGTGTCATTAATACGTAGGCCCATGTGTGCGCTCCTATTTTGAATTGCGTTGCCTTTTATATAGGCCCGCAAATTCAAATGCGCTATGGGCTGAGCCTGTTTGTCGCAGGCAGCTAAAATGGGCACTTCGCCGTGATCCGCATCCCCTGCCCACCATCGGGGTGACGAAACTGGAATGTCTCGGAATGTAACATCAGGCGTGGATAGTCTTGGGCCGGACCTTCGGCATAAAACGGATCGCCCAAAATCGGATGCCCAAGCGCCAGCATATGCACACGAAGCTGGTGTGATCGCCCGGTTTTTGGCATCAGCCGAACGCGGGTCTCGCCATTCCCTTTGCGCTGCACGCGCCAATCGGTCACCGCTTGTTTTCCATTCTCATGGTCAACCATTTGCTTTGGGCGGTTTGGCCAATCGACGATCAGCGGCAAATCCACGGTCCCTGTTTTCTCTGTCATTTCGCCCCAGACGCGCGCGACATAGGTTTTCTTGGTTTGCCGCTTTTCAAACTGCAACCCAAGGTGGCGCTGCGCATGTGGGGTCAACGCAAAAACTATAACCCCCGATGTATCCCGGTCCAAACGGTGGATCAAAAGCGCGGTTGGGAAAACGGCCTTGACCCGTGCCATCAGACAATCGGCCAGATGCTCGCCTTTACCGGGTACGGACAACAGCCCGCTTGGTTTATCGACTAATACAACCTCATGGTCATCATGCAAGATAACCAGCGGATCGGTGGGTGGGTTATAGTCGGTCATTGCGCAGGCACGCGATCACCGAAAATGGCAGAACCGACACGGATATGGGTTGCCCCTAGCGCAATCGCGCGTTCAAAATCGCTGCTCATGCCCATAGAAAGACCCGATAACCCGTTACGCGCCGCAATCTTGGCCAGCAACGCAAAGTGGAGCGCGGGTTCTTCATCAACAGGAGGAATACACATCAACCCCTTGAGCGGCAGATCAAGCGCGCGCACCTCGGCCACGAAAGTATCTGCATCTGATGGCAACACGCCGGCCTTTTGCGGTTCTTCCCCCGTGTTTACCTGCACGAATAGATCGGGACAGGACCCTATATCTTGGGCCAACCGCGCAATCGTTGTGGCAAGTTTAGGGCGGTCAACCGTATGGATTGCCTGCGCCAGTTCCATCGCTTGCCGCGCTTTGTTGGTTTGGAGCGGCCCAATCATATGCAGTTTGATGCCTTCGTATTGCGCACGAAACCGTGGCCATTTTCCGGCCGCTTCTTGGACCTTATTTTCACCAAAGATTCGGTGACCTTCGTCAAGAACCGCCGCGACACGTTCATCCGGTTGCACCTTAGAAACAGCAATAAGCGTCACATCGTCATAATCGCGGCCTGCAGCATCACAAGCTTTGCGCATTTTATCCTGAATATCGGCAAGGGGCATGTTAAGGCTCCGAAAAATAAGGGTCACGTCACGTTTCAGGCCGAAATAAAGGGGAATCTGGGCGATGTCACCGCCCAAAACACTGTGTGTCCTTGATGCATCATTTTGTGCGAACCCGCTAAATAAGGCTCTAATTTGCTTGAGTGTCGGCCCCAAACGGCGCAGTTACACACCAATGCTAGGAAAACTGGCATTCTTGGGAATGCAAAACACGAGGGAATAAATCCATGAAAAGCACCCTTCTTACAACAACTGCTCTGATCGCCTTTGCTGGCGCGGCAGCTGCTGAAGTAACTTTCTCTGGCTCAGCAACACTGGGCTACAACGACACAACAGTTACATCTACTGTAGCTCTTACATCCAGCTCACCTGCTTGGACCACAACGAACACCGGTTCTACGCCTGCTGGTTCCGCTCTTGACGACAACCAAGGCTTCTACTGGGATGCAAACGTTGCAGTTACCCTTTCAGAAGAACTGGACAACGGTCTGACAGCTTCTGCAACTTTCGATTTTGACGTTGCTGACCTGACATTGGGCGACACACTCGAAGCTGGCAGCTACGTTCTGTCTTTGACATCTGACACAGCTGGCATGTACTTCGGCGACACAGCTTTCGCTGCTGAAACACGCTGGTCCGGTGCTGGCGACATGGAATCAGACAGCTTCTCCGAAGCAGACGGCGAAACAGTTCTGCGTGGCGACTTTGAAGTTGCTATGGTTGAAGCATCGCTCTCTGTCGTAGTTGCTGACACAAACGGTGCGACAGCTCACACAGCATCTGGCGGTTCAGACAGCTTTGACCAAATGTCATTTGGTGCTGCTGCTGACTTCGGTCAATTCACAGTTATCGCTGCATACCAAGAAGAGGGCGACCTCGGCGGTACAGGTAACGGCGACTACAATGCAGACGAAGTGTTCGGTCTGTCTGTTGGCGCAACATTCGCTGGCGCAGACATCACAGTTGCATACGCATCTGACGAAACTGCTGGTACAAACTCTACAGGTATCGAAGTTTCTTACCCATTCGGCGACGCGATCACAGCAACAGCTTACTACGTTGCTGAAGATGACGGCACAGACGAAGACAACTACGGTGTAAACGTTGCTTACGCATCTGGCGCAATCGCAGTTGCAGTAGACTATGACTACGACCAAGGCGTTGACAAATGGGGCGTTGAAGGCTCTTACGATCTGGGCAACGGCATCACAGTTCTTGCTGGTGTTCTGAACGAGAACGAAGGCGACGACACTGACTACTACGTCGCAGGTACATATGACCTCGGTGGCGGTGCAGACCTGTTGGTTTCTTACGGTGTTGACGACGACTTCGACCAAGAAGACGAAATCGGCGCTAACGAATACCAAGAAGGCGCAACAGTTGAAATTAACTTCACTTTCTAAGCGAAGCTAACGTCTAACTTACGCGAGAGCGGCCCTTTGGGGCCGCTCTTTGCGTTTGTGGGGTGTGGATCTGCGCATAATTGCTTGTGACCTGCTGCCCCCTTCGCTACATATTTCGTCAATGACAAAGTATCCCGGCAAAGGGGAAATGGTTTGACGTCGATGACTACACTAATGCGCGCAGGGCTGACGGCCCTGTTAATCGGAACGCTGGCGTCTTGCGGCGGCTCTGTTGCCACCCCTACCCCACGCGGCGCGGAAAATGTTGCTGTGAATCGCTATATCTGGGCGGCATCGTTGGATGTTTTGGATTTCCTACCTGTTCAATCCGCAGACCCATTCACGGGCGTGATTTCGACCGGATTTGGCACGCCACCTGGCGGCGGCACCGCTTACCGCGCAACCATCCGCGTGATTGATCCCGCACTTGACGCGCGGTCGCTGCAGGTCGCCCTACAAACAAGTCGCGGCCCCGTGTCGATTGAAACCCAAACCGCAGTCGAGGATGCGATTCTATCACGCGCCCGACAGCTTCGTATTGCCGACGGCGCCCTATAGGACCCGGCATACCGCCCGAATATCAAATGCGCCGGGCCCTTTTGCCCGGCGTTTTCATTCTTGAAAGACCCGAACGATGACACCCTACACGCCCGCCGATATCGAAGCGAAATGGCAATCTGCATGGGCTGACGCCCAGACGTTTCTGGCTGTGCGCAGCGAAGATAAGCCCAAATACTATGTGCTAGAGATGTTCCCCTATCCATCAGGCCGCATCCACATGGGCCACGTGCGCAACTATACGATGGGCGACGTGATTGCGCGCTACAAGCTGGCAACCGGGCACAATGTGCTGCACCCAATGGGCTGGGATGCTTTTGGGATGCCCGCCGAAAACGCGGCAATGGCATCGGGCGGTCATCCCAAGGACTGGACCTACAACAACATCGCCGACATGAAAGCGCAGATGAAACCGCTGGGTTTATCCATCGACTGGACCCGCGAATTCGCGACCTGTGATCCTGAATATTACGGCCAGCAACAGGCTTTGTTCATTGATTTTCTATCCAAAGGGCTGATCTACCGCAAAAAAGCGGTGGTGAACTGGGATCCGGCCGATATGACCGTTCTGGCGAACGAACAGGTTATCGACGGTAAAGGCTGGCGTTCCGGCGTAGAAGTAGAGCGCCGCGAATTGGTGCAATGGTTCTTTAAGATCAGCGACCATTCCGAAGAACTACTTTCGGCGATTGAAAGTCTTGATGACTGGCCCGCCAAAGTCAAATTGATGCAGGCAAACTGGATCGGCAAATCACGCGGTTTGCAATTCGCGTTTGAACGTACCGATGGCGGCAAGATTGAAGTCTACACCACCCGCCCTGACACATTGCTGGGCGCATCATTTGTTGGCATTTCACCGGATCACCCGCTGGCCAAAGAACTGGAAGCCAAAGACGCTAAGGTCGCCGATTTCTGTGCTGAGTGCCGCAAAGGCGGCACAACCGCCGAAGCCATCGAAAAGGCCGAAAAGCTTGGCTATGATACCGGGCTGAAAGTAAAACACCCGCTCGATGGGTCCGAATTGCCCGTCTATATCGCGAATTTCATCTTGATGGATTACGGCACCGGCGCGATCTTTGGCTGCCCAGCGCATGATCAGCGCGACTTTGACTTCGCGACAAAATACGGGCTGCCGATCACCGCGACATTCCTGCCAGACGCAGATGCAGACACCACGCTGACCGAAGCCTACACCCCTGCGAAATCCGAAACGGTTACCTATGTCAAAGGGTTTTCGGGTGAAACGGTCCAGACTGGTGAAGCCGCCGTCGACGCTGCGATCGCCCATTGCGAAGCGAATGGCATTGGCGAAGGCGTCACCAAATTCCGTCTGCGTGACTGGGGCCTGTCGCGCCAACGCTATTGGGGCACCCCGATCCCAATCGTCCATTGCGACGATTGTGGCGCGGTGCCTGAAAAGAAAGAAAACTTGCCCGTTGAGCTGCCATATGATGTGACGTTCGACATCCCCGGCAACCCACTTGACCGCCACCCGACATGGCGCAATTGCGCATGTCCCGCCTGCGGCAAGCCTGCGCTGCGTGAAACCGATACAATGGATACATTCGTAGATTCCAGCTGGTACTACGCGCGCTTTACCTCGCCCAATGCCGATACCCCTACCAATGCCGATGACGCCGCATATTGGATGAACGTCGACCAATATATCGGCGGGATTGAACACGCGATTTTGCACCTGCTTTATAGCCGCTTCTTTGCACGCGCGATGAACATCACGGGTCACCTGCCAGATAGCGCGATTGAACCGTTCAACGCGCTGTTCACCCAAGGCATGGTTACACACGAGATTTACCAAACCATCGGCTCAGATGGCCGTGCGATTTATCACTTCCCCGAAGATGTGACTGACGGGAAACTGGCTGACGGGACCGAGGTTGAAATCGTCCCATCCGCCAAAATGTCGAAATCCAAGAAAAACGTCGTCGATCCTGATGATATTTTGGCCAAATTCGGAGCCGATACAGCGCGCTGGTTCGTACTATCCGACAGCCCGCCAGAGCGTGACGTGGAATGGACAGCGTCTGGCGCTGAGGCCACGCATAAACACCTGTCACGCGTGTTCCGTATTGCGGGTGACATCGCTGCGATGGCTGACGGGGCCAGCACCGGCGACGATGACCTGCTGCGCGCCATGCATAGGGCGATCCATGACGTCACAATGGGCGTCGAAACCTTTGGGTTTAACGCAGCAATCGCGAAGCTTTACGGCTTTACCGCGACACTGTCGAAATCCAAAGCAGGCAAAGCCGCCAAATCAGAAGCCATGCGCACCCTTGCGCAGTTGATGTCACCGATGACCCCGCATCTTTCCGAAGAAATCTGGGCCTTGTTGGGAGGCACAGGTTTGATCGCAACCGCCCCTTGGCCTGTTGCAGACGAGGCGATGTTGGTCGAAGATACCGTGACGATGCCAATCCAGATTAATGGCAAACGGCGCGGTGAAATACAGGTCGCAGCCGACGCCAGCAAAGATGCGATTGAAACCATCGTCATGGATCACCACGCCGTGCAAAAAGCACTTGATGGCGGCACGCCAAAGAAACTGATCATTGTACCGGGACGGATTGTGAACATTGTCATCTAACTTGCCATCACGTCGCCTTGCTCTGCTTGGGCTTCTCGCCTTGGGTGGTTGCGGGTTTGCGCCTGTTTATGGGAACGGGTCCGGCTTGCGCGATATGATCGCATTCGAAACGGATGACAGCGTTGCGGGTTACCGGATGCGTGTGCAGCTTGAACAGCGACTTGGGCAAACATCTGCGGCGCGCTATGTATTGCACGTTACACAGTCCCAAGGGCGGCGCGGCGCGGCAATCGCTGACGATGGTGATACGACGCGCTATAACGTGACAGGAACCGCTAGGTGGTCGCTTACCGATAGCACGACGGGTCAACGGATCGAAAACGGTGAAGTAGACGCTTTTACCAGCTATTCCGCGACCGGGTCGACAACCGCTACCCAAACCGCCGCGACCGATGCAACCGCGCGGCTTTCGGTGATCCTTGCGGACATGATTGCGGATCGCCTTTTAATCCTAGCTCCACGTTTGACGCCATGAAACTAGCGGGGGCGGCGGCAACGGCCTATTGCCGGAAACCTGATGCGACCCACGCGGGCTTGTTGATTTTTGGTGCAGACCCGATGCGTGTTGCCGAAAAACGGCAGCAAGCAATCGCAGCCCTCGTTGGACCATCCGGTGAAGAAGAAATGCGGCTCACACGTATGGCCGCCGCTGATTTGCGCAAGGACCCCGCACTGTTGGATGACGCTGTTAAGGCGCAGGGCTTTTTTCCCGGTCACCGGGTGGCTTTTGTCGAAGATGCCACCGATACGGCGGCCAAGGCGATCACATCGGCCTTAGTGGATTGGAAACCGGGCGACGCACAGATTGTCGTCACCGCAGCCCAGCTCACCGCGAAATCGGCCCTACGAAAACTGTTCGAAAACCACCGCAACGCGATGGCGATTGGGATTTATGATGACCCGCCGTCGATGGCGGATATTGAACTTGGGCTTAAGCATGCAGGTATTGCCCCGCCCGAACGCGATGTCATGGACGCGCTTATGGCGCTTGCCTCATCGCTAGAACCGGGCGATTTCAGACAAACTTTGGAAAAGGTCAGCCTATATAAAACAGGCGATTCAACCCCGCTTAGCGTGGCCGAAGTGATGTTAAACGCGCCGCAATCCGCAGAGGTTGATGTTGATGACGTGCTTGAGGTCGTGGCGCTTGGACAGGCGGACAAGCTTGGCCCTGTGCTTAGCAACTTATACGCCCAAGGGGTCACACCCGTAACCTTGTGTATCGGCGCGATGCGGCATTTCAGGCGCTTGCACGCCGCAGCCTCTGACCCAGGCGGTCCGGCGGCCGGTGTTGGGCGTTTGCGCCCGCCTGTGTTTGGCCCAAGGCGTGATAAAATCGTCCGCCAAGCCAGCCATTGGGGGCGGCCTAGGTTGGAACGCGCGCTTACCGCGCTGACGGATGTGGATCTACAACTACGTTCGGCCAGCACGGCACCGCAAGGGCCCTTGATGGAACGTACACTTTTGCGGCTTGCAATGATGGCGCGTCGCTAAACGAAAAAGGCAGGCCCAAAGGCCTGCCTTTCATCATGATCGTACGATCAGGATTTAGTCTTCTGATGCAGCTGCTGCGATCAGCAGAGCAGCAATAACACCAACAACGATGTAAGTGCTGCTGATAGAAGAGCCAGCTGGTGCTGGTTCTTCAACCATAACAACAGGCGCATCCATGACTGGTTCGGACATGCCGCCAGCGTTTGCAGAAACAGCGGAAACAGCCAATGCAGCTGTGGCGGCGAAAGTAGTTGTAAGGCGCATGTCGGTACTCCAATTAATGCACGGGTGGTCTGCCACGTCGTGGCGATCCACATCGTCCTATTAAATCAGGGCCTAGCGCCAAATCCAAGTGGTTTACTGCGGATCAAAATACGTCGATTTGCAGATATCCCGCGTCAGGAGAGACCGCTTGCAAGCTGCGCACGACTTTTCCTTGCTGATTTACCCAATAAATGTTGGAAAAAGTAAAGTTTTCTCCCGTGCAGGTTTCTTTGAAACGCGTGGCGTTGATCGCAATTTCCGCACGGGTGAATGTTTCACTTCCCTCGGAAACGATGCTACATTGCAACAGTTCGGCGGATATGCCGTCTTGATCGGTGATGTAATCCTGCCGCCGCTCGGCGGTTCCGCCGCCGTTTTTGATCGCTGCCCAAGATTGCGCCACCTCTGCACCCATCAAATCACGCGGCAGCCCGCGGGTGGCAACGACCAGACCGTTTTCGAATGTCACGCTGACATTGCTTTGACCAATCCATGTGGTGCGGTTGCCATTTTGCGCGGCCTGCACAAGCGACGACCACGCCTCTTGGTCGCGGATATTCAAACGTACATATTTGCCGGGGTTCGCTTGCATTTCCGTCGCTGGAACGAGCGCATTTGCGGGCGCGGCAGCCGCAGCATCTTGGCCCGTGACCAAGCCTGCAACGCGCGCGCCAATGCCGCTTGCTCCCTGTTCGCCACAAGATGCTAGCGCCAGAAACGCGCCAAGTACCGCGCCAATCTTAATCAACTGTTTCATCGCCAGAACCGTCCCCAAGTATCGTTCAGATCATCGTGATGCGCGTCACGCACAATATTGTACAAACGCCCATCGACGTTCAGCATTGCGCCACCATCACCAGAACGCGTGCGCAGCGTCGTGCCATAGTCTTTGCGGCTTGGTTGACCCGTCAAGAAATCCTGCGGAATCGTGATGCGCACGCCTTTATTGTAAGATCCGTCACCAAAATCTTCGTAGTTGACCTCTGTTTGGCTGACATAAGCACTAATTTGAACGCCGTTGTCATATTCGCGGGCCAACGTGACCCGGCCACCCCAATCCCCTGCAAGGTACCGCCCAATATCGAGTTGCGATTGAAAGCCATCGCCGAAATCGTAATAGGCCGAAACATGCCCAGTCAGGACATTATAGTCGTATTCATCAAACCCAAATCCAACGTCGGTGTCGCGTTGCGCAACATAGTTCAGCTCTGCGCCCAATCCAAAGCTGCTTTCAACAGGCTTCCAAAGCAATTCGGTTGAAACCCCACCATACATGGTTTCAAGGTAGCCCGCGCTGACGCGGCTATAAAGGTCGGTGCCGGGGCGCCCGTAGTGCGTAATCGCAAGGCTTTGCAGCACTGGCACGCCGTCATCGCCATAGTATCCGCCATCAGTCCGCACATTTTGTAAATCCGGCGTGCTGTCAGCAACCGGGTCTTTGCCATCATTGTTCAAAAGGCTTTGCATAATCGCGCCAGAAACCACTGTTTGCGGCGTAATTTGGTAACGCGCGCTCAGCTTAAGCCCACCATCAACCGACATCGATCCATCCGTGCTCAGCGAATTTAGCGTGAAATAGGGGCTAATTCCCCAACTAAATGCCGGGGCGCCTGTATCTACCGCCGTGAGGCCAGCATCGCTACCTGCGTCTGAAAACTGCGCCCGTTCAAACATCGCCTCAGATGCGCCACCACGGTTTTCCAACGCCTCAAGATCGCTACGCTGGATTGTCGTCGCCGAAAGCGGGATACCGCGTTGTTCAGGTTCAAGAATAAAAGTCTCAACCGATCCGGGCATAATCTGCGTCATCATCCGTGACACGCGGCCTAAGGCCTGCGCTTGCGATCGATACCGGGTGTTAACGTAACGCACACGCGCTGTGGTGTCGGTCACCTCAAGACCCGTCAAACGGATCCCTTCGATTTCAAGCAATGCTTGCAATGCCGCGCGCAACCCCGCTTCGGGGAGCGCGCTGCGATCCCATGTTTGCGCCGCACGCGCGTTTGCGCTACGCACCTTGATCGGCGCAGGCGCGCCCTCAATCCCGCTCATGCCGGGGCGATTATTGGCATTCAAAACGAATGAGGCCGAAAGTGAAACTTCACTGCCGTACAGTGACGCTAGCGCAACCTGCACCCCATCAACAGGGCGGTATGTTACGCCAAAATTATATGGGGTTTCCACATCCAAAACCGGGGCATAGGCTTCTTGTGGATAGGCGATTGAAGAATACTCGGCCGTCACACCCCATTTGTCGTTAATTTGATAAGAGGCCCCACCAAAAAACGCGGCATCCCCGGCAAACCATTGGTCCGTCGCCAGTTGGCCTTCGGGGGTGGTTTCGTCAAATGTGGGCCGTGTTGGGCGTCCGCCAATTGGGTTATCAAACCCCTCATGCGTGCCCATCGCCCCCCAGCCAAGACCCGCCGTCACCGCCAAATTGTCACCGATGGATTTGGTTGCAACCACGTATTCAGATTGGAATCGACCGGGGTTCAGAAAATCGCGCATCCCGATGGCCACCGCTGGCAGATATTCGGATTCATTTATCAACCGATATTGCAGGCTAAAAGAGCGTTCAAATTGCCCGTCTTCGATCCCAACGCCTGTGCTGTCATAAAGATCAGTAACCGTGTAGCTCGCGCTGCCGGAAAGCCGATCGGTCAATTGCCCTGCAAAGTTAAGGCGAAATAATCCATCACGCATAACAATCGTACTCGCGATTTCACCTTCTGGGGCGCTTTGTGCGATCGGCATATCGACCAGCCCAGGCAGACCAAATTGCCCATAGCTCAGGTCGGTAGTTTGCGCTGAAGCCTGTTGGCCAATCACTGTCATCAAAGCGGTTGTCGCAAGAAATGCTTTTGCTCGCATAATCGGTACTCCGTACTGTCGTTAGGCGTGTCTACCGCGCCGCACTACAGATTGCTACTGTGGCTTGCGTATTCTATCGCAGCATGTGCGGCTTTTGCGCCAGTAGCTAAGCAACCGTTGATCAAGTAGCCACCTGTTGGGCCCTCCCAATCAAGCATTTCACCGGCACAAAATACACCGGGCCGATCGCGCAGCTCAAAGCCTTCTGTCAGCGCATCAAATCGCACACCGCCCGCTGTCGAGATTGCCTCGTCAATCGGGCGCGGGCCTTTGTGCGCGATAGGCAATGCTTTGATAAGGGGGGCAATGTCATCCGGCATGGGTCGCCCAAATTCCATAAGTAGCGCGACCCGCAGCGGATCAAACTTTAGTACCTTGCGTAAATGGTTTGACAAGCTGGCCTTGCCGCGCGGTTTCGCAAGTGCCGCGCGTACCCGCTCAAGCGGCCAATCGGGCACTAAATCCAGATAGATCGGCGCGCCCATCCGCAGCGATTTGGACAACATATATACGCCGCCACCCTCGATCCCGCGCGCAGAGATCACGAATTCACCGCGTGTGTGTTGGTCACCTGCGGTCAACATGCAGGCTTTGACGGGTGTACCAAAATGGCGTTCCATATGGTTTGACCAATTGATCATCATCCCCATGTTCGCCGGGGCAAACGGGCTTAATGCGTCTGCAGGTAAATACTGCACCCACGCACCATCAGACCCAAGCCGCGCCCAACTTGCGCCGCCCAGCGCAAGGATGGTGACCGTTGCAGGCAGGTTTTGTGCCCCTTCAGGCGTATGAAAGACAGCGGTTTCATCCTGCCAACCCGCCCATCTCCACCGCGTTTCAAGCGTCACACCCATCCCATCAAGCCGCTTGATCCATGCGCGCAACAGCGGCGAAGCCTTCATCGCAACGGGGAATAGTCGCCCTGTTGATCCGGTGAACAATGGCTGGCCCAACCCTTGCGCCCATGTCGCCACCGCGTCCGGGCCAAAATCCATCAGCGCATCTCGCATCATTGGCGGCATGTCACCGTAAGCAGCCAAAAACTGATCCATTGGTTCCATTTTGGTCAGATTAAGACCCGATTTCCCGGCCATCAGGAATTTTCGACCGACCGAAGGCATCGCATCCGCAATCGTCACAGAAAGCCCGGATTTCGCCAATACCTCTGCCGCCATAAGCCCGGCAGGGCCTGCCCCAATTACCAGCGCATCGGTCATGTTGTGGGGATCATCGATTTGATGGCCGCGACATGGCGCGGGTCTGCCTGCATCACGTCCTGCGCCAATTGATCAACATGCGCTGACAAGGCGTCAGCAGGCACAATGCGATCAATAAGCCCCCATTGCAGCGCCTCTTCGGCCAATATCTTTTGTCCGGCCATCAGGATCATCTTAGCGCGCGACGGCCCAACCAATGCAGCCAATCGGCCAGGATCAGAGGCCTGCGGAAGATACCCGAGCTTCATCACCGGATAGAAAAATTTGGCTTGAGGCACCGCAATACGTAAATCACAAGCCAAGACCAGCCCCATCGACCCGCCAGCCGCAGTGCCATTTAACGCGGCAATCGTCAGGCCGGGCAAAGCGGCAACCGCATGTGACAACCGCTGCCATACCGGATCAACTGCAAGCCCAGCGCGCGCCTGATCAAGATCAGCACCAGCGCTAAAAACAGTGCCTGTTCCGCTAAAAATAACAACTTTTGCTAGCGTCGCCCGCTCAGTGATTTCGGCCAGTTCAACCAGCATATCACGGGTCAGGGCACCGGCTTTTTCCGGGCGATTAATGGTTACGCGCCACAGATCGCCCGATACTTCACACTCGATCATACAAGCCCGACCTGTTCACGAATGCTTTGTTCACGCAAACTGACATCAAGCCCCATGTAAGCATCGGCAGCGGGTGAACACATCCACGCAAGCGTCTTCGCAGGCCATTCAGGCGGAATATGATCAGACCAGTCAAGCTGACTGACTGCATTGATGCCCGAAGCCTTGATTTCTCGCTGCATTTGGGTGGCGACGGTCCCCGGTGACAGCCCCATAATCCGAATACCCTTGGCGCGATTTTCAAGATCAGCACCGCGGGTCAGCATATAGGCGGCAGCCTTTGAACTGCAATAAGCCGTCCAACCTTCGACCGGCCCATGCGCCGCCCCGGACGAGACATTGATAATTGTACCATGCCCTTGGGCGATCATACCCGGAAGCGCGGCGCGCATCCCGTACATCACCCCCTTGAGATTAATATCAATCGTCCGCCCCCAGGCTTCTGGGTCAGCATCGGCCAAATCACCAATGGGATCAACGACACCGGCGTTATTGATCAAAATATCCAACCCACCAAACGTCTGCGCAGTAGCGTTTACAGCGGCTTCAACTTCTGCATGGCGCGATACGTCACAAGGGATCGCAAGCGCCTTTTCACCAATTTCACCGGCGATAACGGCAATTTCATCGGTGCTACGCGCTACAAGAGCCACATTCGCACCCCGCTGGGCGAATTCACGCGCAGTCGCAGCACCAATACCGCGACTTGCGCCTGTTATCAGTAAGGTTTTCCCGACCAAATCCAGATTTTTCATGCCGATCCCTTTCGGTAAGCAACTTTGATGATTAGGTTATAGCCCAATACCCGAACACTGACACGACTCAATCGTGCCACACAAGAATCGGGATGTATTTAACCGAAGGGAATTTGGAATGAACTATTCAATGAAAATGCGCAGCGCTGTCTGCATCGCTGCATTGGTCGCCGGTGGCGCCGCTCACGCTGATGTCACAGCCCAGGATGTCTGGGATAGCTGGCAAGAACAGATGGGCATGTATGCAGCCGCAGATATTACAGTTGGCTCAGAAGAAATGTCGGGCGACACGCTTGTTGTGTCCGACCTGTCTGTCAGAACGACGGCGCCAGAGATTAGCACTAGCTACGTCATCGATGAAATTCGTTTCACCGAAGATGGCGGCAACGTCATTATTACCATGTCCGATTCCTACCCGATCACTTTCAGCCCTGAAAGTAATGTTGAGATCAATTTGGAAGCGACAAATTCCGGCCTTGAAATGATCGTTTCCGGCGATGTCGATGCGATGAGCTACGAAATGACTGCGGATAGCCTTGCGATTGCTCTCAAAGAGATTGTTGACGGCGACATGCTCTTTACTGGCGATGCGCAAATCGTTTTGAATGACCTGTCTGGCAACTATACCACCGTCAAAGACGCGCTGATGACAGTCGACTACGACATGACTATTGCTTCGATGGATATGCTTGTTGATATCCAGCTGCCCGGCGGGAACGGTGAATACATTACCGGCGGCGGTAAAATCACGGGCATGAATTTGGATGCCACAGTTGCGCTGCCATTGGATGCAGATTTTGAAAACCCTGAGATGCTGTTCGCGGATGGGTTTGCCGTTAATGGCGGGTATACAGTCGAAAGCGCCGACTATATTTTTGACGTGAACGCAGAAGGCGACCAATTGGCGGGCTCCGCCACAATGGGTGCTGCTGACTTTGCGATCTCCGCAAGCAATGCTGCGATTGTATATGACGTATCGGCCAAGGACGTCGCTGTTTCTGCGACCGGTTCCGAAGTACCGTTCCCAATCGAGCTTTCGTTCGCGGAATACGGTATTGGTTTCGAAATGCCGCTGGGCAAATCTGACGCCCCGGAAGACTTCCGTATGAGCATCGATCTGATCGATATGGCGATCAATGAAATGATCTGGGGCATGATCGATCCGGGCAATATCTTGCCACGCGATCCGGCCACTTTGCAGATCGGTTTGTCTGGGACAGCCCAGCCAATGATCAACATGATGAACCCCGAAGAACAAGATTCGCTGGAATATGGCGAACTACCGTTCGAGCTGAACACATTGTCGCTTGATACGTTGAATGTTTCGGTTGCGGGTGCCGCAGTGACGGGTTCTGGCGATTTTACCTTTGACCCAACCGACACGCAGACATTTGCTCCGATGCCACGTCCCGAAGGTGAAGCCGCCATTAAAGTCAACGGCTTGAACCAACTGATCGACAATCTGATCGCAATGGGTCTGGTTCCTGAAGAGCAGGTCATGGGTCCACGTATGATGATCGGCATGTTCGCGCAAACCACCGGCGAAGATCAGCTTGAAACTTCTCTAGAGGTCAACGGCGAAGGTCATGTTCTTGTCAATGGACAGCGCGTGAAATAAGCGCCATAGTTGCATTTGAAAGGGCGCGCCGGGCAACCGACGCGCCCTTTTTCGTTTGTAGACCTAAGGATTATTCGTGACATACCGTATTGCTCTACCCGCCATGCTCGCCATCTTTGGCACCCCCGCAATTGCAGACATCACCGCAGATGAGGTTTGGGCGAACCAAAGCGCGCTATTAGATGCTTTGGGCATTTCGCTGAACGCGAATATTTCACGCACAGACAACTTTGTTTTCTTTGAAAATGTCTCGGTTTCCTATGCGTTTCCCATGTCTTTCGGGACGTTCCACATGACTGCACCGCCAATGACAATGGTGGAAGAAACAGACGGAACGGTCACGATCATCACCCCCAAGACAATGGATTATGACGCAGTCGCCGATTTTGACGGATCGTTCGGGATGGTGATGACCTTGGACATGACCGTGTAGGCCGAAGGATTTCAAACGACAGCCAGCGGAACGCCAAAGCACTTAACCTATACACAATCAAGCGGCCCGACAGAGATATCCGCATCCATCCTGATGCAGGGTGTCATGTCTGACGTATCCTCTGAAATGACCTTTGATATGTCCGGCGAAGGCTTTTCCGCGACAACCACTGTTTCTGACGGCGCGCAGTTTGAAATTCACAATAGCACCGTTTCACTGCCTTCTCATTTGGTTTTCGATGATGAGGGGGTTGACGGTGTCGGTTCACAATCCGAAGACTTCTATGGCGCAGAAGACATTCAAGTCAGCATGACGATCCCCAAGCGCGGGCTTGATGTGCTGAATTTGACGGAGGCTTTGCGCGCGGGGCTTGCGACCCAAATCATCTATCAAAGCGCGTCAATGACCACCAAGGAAACGACGTTCTTTAACGGGCGGCCCAGCCAAGAATTCGAAGTAGAAAGAGGCCCAGCGGAAACCCGCTTGGATCTGTCGCAAGACGGTATCAGCATTGGTATCACTGTCGATGACGCAAACATTTTGTTGTCAAACGCATTCACCCCCGATTGGGGCGGCAAATTTGCTTTCGACCGCGCAACAGTGCATGTGCAGGCTCCGGTTCTGGCGTCAGATGCGCCGCAGCCAGCCGCTGTTCGCCTGAACGCAAATAACATTACCATTGCCGATGAAACATGGGCGCGACTTGATCCGGAAACAAGCATCCCCCGCGATCCAATGAACATTGCACTTGATCTGACCGCGGGTGTTTCGTCTCCGATTGAATGGCTCGACTTCCTCAACATTGAAGATGCGTTGATGATTCAGCAAAACCCTGTCGCCCTGCATGAATTACAGCTTAACAGCTTTGACATCTCCGGCGCAGGTGCGTCGCTTGCGGCGACGGGCGCATTTACCTTTGACATGACTGATCTCGACACCTTTGATGGTATGCCGCGTCCAACGGGTGCTGCCGGTGCAACAATGACGGGCGTGCATGCGTTGCTTGATAACCTGATCGCCTTGGAACTGCTGAATGCCGACGAAGCCTTTGGCATGCGCATGGGGATTGGCATGTTCTCGCGCGATGATGGTAACGGCACCTTAACCACTTCTGTGGAAATCGATGACGCGGGCAGCGTGCATGTTAATGGCGAACGGGTCAGATAGGCTTGCAGCACAAGGCGCGGCACATTAGGTCATGGGGAACAAAGGATTGCCCATGACCCAGCCTCTTTCTGAACTGACCCAGCAGCTTTTGGATGCCGCCCGTCGCGCAGGTGCAGATAGCGCCGATGCGATTGCCGTAGATGGCACTTCCGTTTCCATCGATGTGCGCGCAGGTGCGCTCGAGCACGCTGAACGGTCCGAGGGTGTTGATATCGGCCTGCGGGTACTGGTCGGCCAACGCCAAGCTTGCGTGTCTTCATCCGACACCAAACCGGACACGTTGATCCAAGTCGCCGAGCGCGCGGTCGCCATGGCGAAAGAAGCCCCCGAAGACCCCTATGCAGGGCTAGCCGACCCCGCGCAATTGGCAACCGATTTAGAAACTGCGCGGCTTGAACTGTTCGATCCAAGCGAAGAACCAGACCCGGCCGCACTGCAAGATGCCGCAGCCCGTGCCGAAGCCGCAGCGCTACGCAATGCTGACATCAGCCAGGTGCAATCAGCTTCCGCTGGCTACAGCCGTCGCCGCATTCACTTGACCGCAACCAACGGGTTTTCCGCAGGTTATGCACGGACCGACAGCGGTCTGTCGTGCGTCGCGATCAGCGGCACAGGTGCTGATATGGAACGCGACTATGATTATGACAGCCGCGTGTTTCATGCCGATCTACGCGACGCCGATGAGATCGGCACAATCGCCGCGGCACGTGCCGTCGAACGTACCGGCGCGCGCAAGCCCAAAACCGGCGCATACCCGGTTCTGTTCGACGAACGCATTGCAAGCGGCTTGATCGGGCATTTGCTGCAAGCGACTAACGGCATGATGATTGCGCGCGGGTCAAGCTGGCTGCGCGATGCTTTGGGCGAACAAGTTTTACCCAAAGGGATGTCAGTGATCGAAGACCCGCACCGCGCGCGCGTGACCGGATCGAAACTATTTGACGCCGAAGGGCTGCCGACTGCACAGCGGGCGATTGTCGATGATGGGATGTTGACAGGATGGACGCTTGATCTTGCCACTGCGCGCAAACTGGGGCTGCAAAGCACGGCAAACGCCGCCCGTGGCACCGGTGCACCGCCAAATCCAAGCCTGACGAATGTCAGCCTCACCCAAGGCGACCAATCCCGCGACGATCTGATCAAACAGATGGGCACCGGTCTGTTGGTCACGTCAATGATCGGATCCACAATTAACCCAAATACCGGGGACTATTCGCGTGGGGCATCTGGGTTCTGGGTGGAAAACGGCGAAATCACTTATGCGGTGAACGAATGCACCGTTGCGGGGAACCTGCGGGATATGTTGATGTCGATCACCCCGGCGAATGACGGGCGTGCGCATCTATCGCGCGTTGTGCCGTCGCTTCTGGTCGAAGGGCTTACCCTTGCCGGAGACTGATCTTGCGCTTTTAACCGCCGCCGCTCGCCAAGCGGGCGAGATCGCAATGCGGTTTTTCCAGAATAATCCGGCTGTCACCGATAAACCCGATGGCGCGGGACCCGTGACCGAAGCTGACCTTGCGGTCGACAATATGCTTTCCGAAGAACTGCGCAGCGCACGGCGCGACTACGGCTGGTTGTCCGAAGAAACAGAAGACAATACAGCCCGTATGACCACGCAGCGGCAATTCGTCGTTGACCCAATCGACGGCACACGCGCATTTATCGAAGGTGGCAAAGACTGGTCACATGCTTTGGCCGTTGTCGAAAATGGCCACGTCATCAGCGCCGCCGTCTATTTGCCGGTACGTGATTTGATGTTTACTGCGACGCGCGGTGGTGGCGCCATGCTAAATGGCACCCCAATCGCGGCGTCCCAAGCAAACATTGACGGCGCGACCGTGCTTGGAGCAAAGCCCAACTTTGAAGGGCGAAATTGGCGCGGTGGCGTCACGCCACCAATCAAGCGCGTGTTTCGATCATCGCTTGCTTACCGCCTGTGTCTTGTGGGGCAAGGACGGTTTGATGGGATGATCACGTTACGCCCAAGCTGGGAATGGGACATTGCCGCAGGTGCGCTTATCGCATCAGAAGCGGGAGCTTGTGTCACCGACCAACGTGGGCTTGCGCTTGGGTTCAATAACCAGCTTCCCAAGGTGCCCGGCGTCTTGGCCGCTGGCCCAGGTTTACACGCCAATCTTGTCGAGCTGCTTGAGCCGCGCCACGCAAACCCGTAGACTGTAGATAACCGCAATTTTCACAAAGGTTTTCTAATGACCCAGCGCCTGCACCTCGTTTTCGGTGGCGAACTGATCGACCCGACAAAAAACGCGTTCAAAGATGTCGACGCAATCGACATTGTTGGCATGTTTCCAAATTATGAAACCGCTTATAACGCTTGGAAAGGTGCGGCCCAACGCACGGTAGATAACGCACATATGCGCTATTTCATCGCGCATATTCACCGTCTGCGCGATGAAGAAACCGCAGCTTCATCTACAGAAGAACTTGGCAGTTAAGCCACGCTTGGATAATTAGACATGGCGCGATCCCTTTCCATTGCTGCCTTTTTGGCAAGCCGGGGGTCGGCCGACCTGCCAACGCGCCTTCTGGAATATCCTGCACGGCCTGATGGCGTGGTGATTTGGGCACGCTGCACCCATGTGGATCAGCTGACTGCGATTGAAACGCTGGGTCGCAAAGTCACCGTTGACGGCGATCCGATCACGATCATCCCGACAATCCGCGAATGGACCCATGTCATCGGTGGTCGTGCGATTCAAGAACCCCGAAGCAAAGAAACGATCCGCGAATTTATTGACCACTGGAAACCAACCTTAGGGATTTGGGTGCGCGGCGATCTTGATCCTTTGTTGATGGATGAAATGCGCGCAGCAAAGATGCACTGTGTCCTTGTCGACGCCAATGGTGACGGGCTTGAACAGGTCACGGGCGGATGGGTGCCCGGCGCGATGCGTTCGCTTTTGTCACAGTTCGAAGCCATATTGGCGCTGGATCAAAACGCAGCGGACCGCCTGATCCGGGCAGGCACCCCCCCCGAAACAATCATTGTGTCTGGCGCGATGGAAGATTGCCCACCACCTCTGCCCTGTGATGAAACAGACCGGCAAGCACTGGCCAAGGCGATTGGCACGCGCCCTACATGGCTTGCTGCTGCGGCGCATCTTTCAGAGCTAAATGATTTGAGTCGCGCCCATAAACAAGCCAGCCGCCGTGCGCACCGGTTGCTATTTGTGATCGCGCCGCGCAACCCGCGTGACGCTTATACCTTTGCCGAGGCCATGCGTGAGCAAGGCTTCTATGTGGATATGCGTTCTGAAACGCCGCTCCCGACCGAATTGACCCAAGTATATATTATCGACACGGAAGATGATCTTGGGCTGTGGTACCGCATCGCACCCATCACGTTTATCGGCGGCACGCTTCGGGGTGGCGGTTGTCGTGATCCATTTGAAGCTACCGCTTTAGGTTCAGCCGTTCTATACGGCCCTTTGGTTGCGCCGTTCCAACGACACGCAGCACGGCTGAATGCCGCGGGGGCCTCGCGTTTGATCCGAAGCAGTAACGATCTGGGCGCAATTATCGAAATTTTGCTTGCTGTCGACAAGACCGCCGAACTGGCCCGAGCCGCGTGGGACGTCACATCACGCGGGGCCATCGTAAGTAACCGCATCGCAGATTACATCCGCTTGCGGCTTGAAGAATTGGGGCATTAAATGCGCGCACCGTCATTTTGGTTCACTGCCCCCGATAAGCCCGCCCTTGCTGCTCGTCTTCTGACCCCATTGGCTGCAATCTATGCGGGACTAACGGCGCGGCGCTTGCGTCAACCGCCCAAGATTCAGGCAACTGTCCCCGTGATTTGCGTGGGCAATATCAACGCAGGTGGCACCGGCAAAACACCCACAACAATTGCGCTGATTGAGCGGCTCAAGGCACGCGGACGCACCCCACATGTGGTGTCGCGCGGTTATGGCGGGAACCTGACCGGTCCTATCCAAGTGGACGCACAGGGACACACGGCAGAGCAGACCGGGGATGAACCACTTTTGCTCGCGGCATTCGCGCCGACCTGGGTTGCGCGCGACCGGTCCGCAGGGGTTTCGGCCTCCCAAGCCGCTGGCGCCGATGTGATTTTGTTGGATGATGGGTTTCAAAACCCAACGGTAGCCAAAGATTTATCCATCGTCGTTGTCGATGCGATGCGCGGGTTTGGAAATGGGCGGGTGATCCCGGCTGGACCCTTGCGCGAGCCCGTCAAGACCGGATTAAAACGCGCTGATCTGGTGCTGTCGATTGGGCCTGACAAGGCGCAAGACGGCTTTGCAAATGACTGGGACTTCGACCTGCCGCATCTACGCGGTGCATTGGCCCCGCTCCAGACGGGCATGCCTTGGAAAGGGTTAAGGCTGTTAGCCTTTGCCGGGATCGGCAACCCTGAAAAATTCTTTCGGACACTGCGCGAAATGGGGGCCGATGTGATCAGGGCCGAAGCCCTGGCCGACCACCAACCGTTGACTGATGCGCTAATGAAACGACTGGAAGTCGAAGCCCAAACCCGTCATGCGCAACTGGTCACGACCGAAAAAGATGCGGTGCGCCTACCAGAAAGCTTTCGGATGAAAGTCGTCACCCTGCCCGTCCGCTTAGAGATCAATGATTGGACAAAAATTGACGCCGCCTTTGATCGGCTAGGGCTATAACGCAAAAGGCGGGCCTATTGGCCCGCCCTTTCTCAGTTTTTAGCAGGGTTAACCCAATTTTTCGTCCAGAATTTCTGCGAAATCATCGTAGTTCATGTTCGAGTAGTTTTCGCCGTCGATCAAGAAACTTGGTGTCGACGAAATGTTGTCGCGGTCGGCGTTCTCTTGGTACCAAGTATAAAGCGCCTCGGCTTTGGCTGCATCGCTAAGGCAAGCATCAAGTGCAGCATCGTCAAGCCCGGCTGTTTTACCAAGACGGCGCAGTTCTTCGATAATGATGGTCGGGTCGCCACTGGCCAACCAATTGCGTTGCTCTTCATAAATCACGTCTGAGAAAGCAAAGAAAAAGTCCGGATTATCGGTGCAACGCGCGATCATAGACGCCCAAAGACCGGGACGATCAAAATACACTTCGCGGTACACAAACCGAATTTTGTTGGTATCGATGTAGTTCGCTTTCAGCAATTGGTGCTGATTGGCATTAAAGCTCGCGCAATGTGGACAAGTGAATGACGCATATTCGATCACCTCAACATTGGCCATTGGGTTGCCTTGGACCATTTCCATGATTTCAGGCAATTCAGCCGGCGCTTCTTGGGCGTTTGCGGCACCGGGCAAAAGACCGGTTTGTTGATTGCGTGGCATCAGGCCCATGCCCCCACCCAAAGTTAAAATGGCTGCACCACCGGTCGCCAATAAAGTTCTACGTTTCATGTTCACCTCTGCTCAGGATTTTGTTTTGTTAAGACATTTGCGCCCAGCGCTGCAAGCGCCGTGCGGAGTTCATTACTTTCAACGGCATCTGCCAATGTTTCCGCCGCTGCTTTTGTGGCGGGGCTTGGCACGCGGCGCGCCTTTGGGGCGGGGGTAAAGGCCACGCGCCCTTCTGAAAACCCGGTTGGGGCAGTTTGGGTAATACGTACACGTGCAATGGCGCGGTATCCGTAGCAAGCATTCACCTTTTCACGAATTTGTTCTTTTTGCATTTCCAACATCGGGGCCTGCGCCCCCGTGGTCAGCAATGTCAGTGTCGCGCCCATACCACCTTTGCCATAGCTCACATTCACCGGTGTCGCAGTGCCTGCTGTCGCGTCCCCCACGACCTCTGCCCAATGGGTCAACAGACGCGTCACCGCAAAGCCGCGCTCTTCGCTGGCTGTGCGAATGCGAGTCTGCATTAACGTCGCCGCCCGAGAAAACCCGCGCGTGGTGCCAATGTGGCGTTGTTGTTTCATATCTGTTCTTTACTGTATGTGATCGCTTGCGCCAAGTCAGCGCCTGCGTTGTGAAAGGTAAATAACCATTGCGTGACCTCAGCTTACAGCTTTTGGATTGGTACGACGCCCATGCCCGCGCAATGCCGTGGCGGATACCGCCCGGCGCGCGCAAGCTTGGCACCCTGCCTGACCCCTATGCCGTCTGGATGTCAGAGGTCATGTTGCAACAAACCACTGTCGCTGCCGTCCGAGAATATCATAATAAATTCATGTCTTTATGGCCAACCGTCCAGGATCTTGCTGCGGCGGATGATGCGGATGTCATGGCTGCTTGGGCCGGGTTGGGGTACTATGCACGCGCACGCAACCTGCTCAAATGCGCCCGCGCTGTTGTCGTGGACCACGGCGGGGAATTTCCCGCTGACCATGATTTGCTTCTTACCCTACCGGGAATCGGGCCATATACTGCGGCCGCAATTGCATCGATTGCGTTTGACCTGCCCGAAACCGTGGTTGACGGGAATGTCGAAAGGGTGATGGCGCGACTGTATGATCTCCATGACCCATTGCCGAAATCAAAACCTGCGCTAACGGAAAAGGCACGCGCATTGACGCCTGCGCACCGGCCGGGTGATTACGCCCAAGCGGTTATGGACCTTGGCGCAACGATCTGCACACCGCGCAATCCAGCCTGTGGGATATGCCCTTTGCGCGCGCCATGTGCCGCCCGCATAGCAGGGACTGCGGCAGAACTTCCCAAGAAAACACCCAAAAAGAAAACACCCACGCGGCACGGCATTGCTTATGTCGTGCAACGCGCAGATGGGGCGCTATTGTTGGAAACCCGCCCAGAAAGCGGTTTGCTTGGCGGTATGTTGGGCTGGCCCGGATCGGAATGGGGGGATGCCCCAACCCCAGCGCCGCCGTTTGATGCGGATTGGCAAACCCTGAACACACAGGCCCGCCACACATTCACACATTTTCACCTGCGGCTTACGGTAATGGTCACCACCACCGATGCGCAAGCGGCACCCACAAACGGCAGGTTTATCAGCGCAGCAGAATTTGACCCAAAGTCCCTGCCAACAGCCATGCGTAAAGTGTACGACATCGCGGCCCCGACGCTACGCAATACTTGAGCCTTGAACATCGGGTGCCTAGGATTGCTGACAAATAGGAGGCGCCCCATGCCAATCAACCGGATTACCGCCGCGCTGCCATTTTGGCTGTCCTTGATACTGATCCCGCTTGCGCTTATTTCAGCAATCTATGGTGGCTGGACAATCGCGCTGCTACCGCTTTGCACGTGGTTTTTGTTCAGCCTACTGGACTTCCTGCTCGGCTTGAACTTGGACAACAACGACCCTGATACCAGCGTCAAAGACCTGTTCTGGTACCGCACGATCACAATTCTTTGGGTGCCGCTACAACTGATCACAATCTTTGGGATTATGGCCTATGTCACCGCGTCGGGCCATTTGGGGTGGGTGGCGCAATGGGCGCTTTTTGCCGGGCTTGGCATCTTATCGGGTACGATTGGGATCAACTACAGTCACGAACTGATGCACCAAAAACCCAAATTTGAACGCTGGCTTGGGGATATTCTGCTTGGTTCCGTTTTGTACGGGCATTTTCGATCGGAACATTTGCTGGTGCACCACCGCTATGTCGGCACGCCCCGTGATCCGGTCACGGCAAGATACGGGGAATCTTTTTACCATTTCTTCCCACGTGTGCTTTGGCAAAGTTTGAAATCCTCTTTTCTGGCCGAAAAAACGATGCTTTCACGAAAAAAGCTGCCTTGGCACCATCGATCAAATCCATTTTGGCGCTACTGGGGGCTGGAAATTGGGTTTGCAATTCTCGCGTGGGTAATTGCCGGATGGTGGGGCATTTTCCTATTTGCGACACAAGCATTTTGGGCGGTGTTCCAGCTTGAGCTGGTGAACTACGTCGAACACTACGCCCTGACCCGCAAATATTTAGGCGACGGAAAATACGAACACGTCAAGCCGCGCCATTCTTGGAATGCGGCACATAAGGCGTCGAACTGGCTGTTGATCAACCTGCAACGCCATTCCGACCACCACTATAAACCGGACCGCCGTTTCCCGCTGTTGCAGAACTATACCGAAGAAGAGGCGCCGCAATTGCCGTACGGTTACCCGGTGATGACCATGATAGCCCTATCCCCAACATTATGGCGCCGGATCATGAATCCTCGGGTTCGCGCTTGGCGCGAGGAATTTTATCCCGAGATCAATGATTGGTCAGCCTACCAAAAGGGTCACGAACGACCGGTCTAAAGCCCGCTCATGTGTGTTTCCAGTTTGGGACAAGTCATTCCGTCAAGTTCGGTAAGAGCCGAGGCGGGGTTGACTTACATCAACGAAGAAAACTGCTGGTTCGTTATTCTTCGCTAGTGAACCACAATGTAGGATAGAAAAATGGACCATAGGCAACTCACTGTACCGCTGAGCATCGTTGCGATCACCTTAGCAACTACCGCGGTGGGACAGGATTACACACCTGCAAATGACTTCTATGATCTGAGCGAGATGCCAGAAACCGGTATGTACCCTCAGGGCGGCGCTAAGCCCGGATCTGGAGGCAGCGGCCCGCCCGCTGGACAAGTTGAAATCGAAACGGAGGAAGTGACCGTTGGCCCAGCAATCTTTACGGTCAACTATCAACTATTTGAAAACTTCGACGCTTTGCCAGACGATGTAATTTATGAGCGTGAGCCGCTTCAAAGTTTTGAAAACACTGATGGAAATTCCCACTATTACGAAGTCGTGCTGGTCGAGAGTATGAATGTCAGCTGGGTCCAGGCTGCAATCTTGGCTGAAAGTGAAGGAGGCTATCTGGCGTCTCTAACCACGCCCGAAGAAAACGCATTTGTTTTCAGCCTCGTGGATGACGACAAGTATTTTTGGCAGTTCCCGGACGACTATACTTCAGACAGCCACTATCGCATCAAGATCGGCCCGTTTTTGGGCGGCGTGCGCGTCTCAGACACCGAAGATTCTCTGGCGGGTTGGCAGTGGCTATCAGGTGAAGACTGGACCTATTCCAACTGGGCGCAAAACCTAAATGACGGTGTCATAGACCGAGACCCACGCGACAATACGCAACCAAATGGCAGCGGACGACAAAATGTTATGGGCTTTGGCGAACTGAACGTGCCGGTGCCAACTTGGGGTGACTATTGGGATACCGTTGCTCAATATGGTGAACGCGGTATGCCATCTGGATACAACCGGGGCTTCATTATCGAATATGAAGAGATGCCAAACTAAAGGACATCGACGGCGAGTTCTCAGAAAGTTTCCGGCGGGAATTCGTCGGGTTGGGCATCTACTCCAAAGCCTACGCGCCAGCGATCAACATATTGGTAACAGAATACGCTACCTGGTGACGCGATATCCAAAACAAAAAAACCCGCCGTACAAAGACGGCGGGCAGAGTTAGTAATTGCGGCCCCTGCCACCATGGCAGGGTGTTCCGCAATCACCGGCGGTATCAACGTTGGGGAATGCGACGCAGTTAAGCCTACGTCAGTGCTTCGCCATCTCTGAGCGGATCTGCTGGCGCAGCAGATCAATCGGGACTTTTTGCCCGTCGCGTTTAAATTGCCAATAGGTCCAGCCGTTGCAGCTTGGGGCGCCTTCAAGATGGGCACCGACCTGATGGATTGATCCTTTGATATCGTCACCAACCAACGTGCCGTCTGCACGCACTTTGGCTTTGTGACGCCCATTCAGCGACCACAGTTCTTCACCGGGGCGCAGCATGCCGCGTTCGACCAGCACGCCAAAGGCCACGCGTGGTTCGGCACGTTTTGATACCGACACCTCAAGCGCTTCGCTATCAAATTTGCGGGTATTGGCGATGCGTTTTTCAGCGACCTTGCGGTAAGCTTCTTCGCGTTCAATCCCGATGAAATTACGACCCAGCATTTTGGAAACAGCACCCGTGGTGCCCGTGCCAAAGAACGGATCAAGCACAACGTCGCCGGGATTTGTTGTCGCGACCAGAACGCGGTGCAGCAGTGACTGCGGTTTTTGCGTTGGATGGGCTTTTTCGCCAGCATCGTTCTTCAGGCGCTCATGTCCAGTACAGATCGGCAGTACCCAATCAGACCGCATTTGCACGCCTTCATTCAACGCCTTAAGCGCTTCGTAGTTAAAGGTGTATTTGCTGGCTTCTTCTTTGGACGCCCAGATCAGCGTCTCATGTGCGTTTGTCAGACGTTTGCCGCGGAAATTAGGCATCGGGTTAGATTTGCGCCAGACCACATCGTTCAAAATCCAGAACCCTTGGTTTTGCAATTCAGAACCCATGCGAAATACGTTGTGATAGCTACCGATGACCCAAATCGCACCATTGGGTTTCAAGATGCGACGAGCGGCCTTAAGCCAAGCTTTGGTAAAGTTGTCATAAACCTTAAAGCTATCGAACTGGTCCCAAGCATCGTCAACTGCGTCAACCTTCGAATTGTCGGGACGGTGCAAATCGCCTTTCAACTGAAGATTATAGGGCGGGTCCGCGAAAATCAGGTCAACTGACCCTTCAGGCAAGCTGTTCATCCGCTCGATGCAGTCGCCGTCAAGGATCGTGTTCAGAGGGAGCTTGGAAGCCCCTTTTGCTTTGGTTTTAATCGTCATGTTCTGCCTCATACACCCGGCGGTTATTCCGCTCTTTGGTTCCCCCTAGTGTGAGTCACAGACGATTCGCTGTCAAAAACTTTATTGAATCAATGGGTTACAATTTACTCTTGATACAAGATATTGTGGACTGGTTTGAACGAACGTCTATGGTGTGGGGTCACACCAAGATTTTCCAATCCTGCTTTATGTGCTGTGGTTGGGTAACCTGCGTTCTTTTCCCACCCATATCCGGGGTACTGTTGCGCCAAATCCACCATGTGTCTATCGCGCCACACTTTGGCGATGACAGAAGCAGCGGCAATCGACAGGCTGCGCCCATCCCCTTTGATGATTGTCTCATGCGAAATGGTTAAACCGTGCGGTACCAAATTGCCGTCAATCAGCACATGATCTGCTGGGCGTGCCAGCCCCGCAACCGCGCGCACCATCGCGATATGGGACGCACGCAGGATGTTATATTCGTCGATCTCGCTGACCGAGGCCTGCGCAAGTGACACATCCGCCGCATCCATAATCGCATCATAAAGCGCATCGCGCTTCTTTGCGGTCAGTTTTTTGCTGTCGTTTAACCCTGCCGGAATATTTTTGGGATCCAGAATGACGGCGGCCGCAACAACAGGCCCAGCAAGCGGCCCGCGCCCAACTTCGTCGACGCCAGCGATTGCAGTAAAGCCGCGCGCCTGCGCAGCTTGCTCGAATGTATAGTCAGGTGTTGTCATAAGGCCAGTGACCAGAACGCGAGCTGCGTTTCAAGAATAAAAAGGGGCAAAGGCCATATCGAACCCTTGCCCCAAGGTGGCGCAGCGACCGGGGCTTGAAGCCGCGCATTATGCCGACGTCTTAGTGACGCCGATCAATACGGTACCCTTCTTGGCGCAAGCAGCTCGGATCGAAGCCATTGCGTGATCGGTTTCCTGTAAACACGCGCACCTCGCAGCGGTTGGGAAGCCTGTTCACGCGCACATCATTCCTTTGGAGACAATTACGCGTGAAAATCCGGTCATTTCGACCAACCTCGCGCAGACATTCAGAAGGCAGGCGCGTTTGATGTGTTTGCGTAGGCTGCCGTTGTGGTGACCGGGTTTGCGTAACACGGTCGTCATTGTCATTCCGATTTTCGATTGCCGCGCCTAACGCAGCCAAGGCAACTATCCCAAAAATAATCTTCCCTGCATCGTCACGGTCAATGCCATTGGCCTGTGCGGGCATCGCTGTTGCGAATGTAAGTGACAGGGCGGTAACCCCAGCGATCAGTGGTCTAAACATATATTTTCCTTTCATCTGTTGCGCCTTTGTGGACGGGTTGACGCTGATGAAACGAAATTGCGGCCAAGACCGCCTGCCAAACAATATCGGGGGATGGTTATGTGATGGCCTGCACGATAACATCGGAAGTTATTGAATATCACGGCGCTTTGAGGTCAGTTAGAAACCATGAAAATTCTTTCTTATACATTCATGACGTTTTGTCTGACCGCGGGTGTCGCCCAAGCCGATTGCTATGCCGATTACAAGGCCAAGCAAGACGACCCACTGCGGCTTCACTATGGTGTGACACAGGTGCGTGACGCTTGTAGTGTCAGGTCAGCCGAAGATCAGCTTCGCCCCGCGCTACGGGCAGATGGTTGGGAACTATTGAATGTGCTTGGCGTCTTTGATGACGCAGGGCTACAAGAAAGAAGGGACAGCGCTGGTGACTACTTCCTCCGCTACTGAAGCACGTGAAATTGGGTCGCGGATTGTGGTCGCGGGCATCATCGCAATTGTCCTGATCTTGACCATTGCGGCGGTTCTCTTGTTCATCAACCTGCCCGACGCCAACGCATTTAATGTGCGCGTGGAACGGTTGTTTGTCGAAAACGACACTTTGACCGGGAACGCTGAAATTAAACTGCTCGAAATTTTGGCCCATTCAGGGACTGCATTTTCGGATACCTTATCATCGTACCGCTTTGTCATATTTGTACTGCTGGTGTTTGCGACAGCGTTGTTAATCGCAGCTGTCGCGTTTCTTGCCATGCTCGTTGTGCTGAACCGCCGTATGGGCCGGATTGAACGCCAGGGAATAGAAGTCAATTCATTGACCATTAGCCGCGATCAAAAAGCAGTCTATCTGAACGATTTTGAATTCAAACTAACTGCCGCCGCGATTGAGACACTGTCGGTCCTGGCCGAAGCCCGCATGGATGACGAGGTGCTATCTGGGGCCGAAATTGAAGGAGTGATATCTGGCCGCGACAGTTCCGACTGCGAAGAAGCCGCCGGCGCCACCCGGATCAAGCGCCTGCGCGATACGCTGGGGAACCAGTTGGTCAGTGAACTGTTAGTCAAAAATATCGCGCGCCAGGGCTATATATTGGCGATCGATAAAGACGTCATCCGTATGGTTTAGAAAGATATGTGACAATCCGCCGCACGAATCACCTGCTGATTGTGAAAGAGTGAGGCACGTGTTCCTACATAAAATGCAGCTCTAGGTCGTAAATTGGGCCACAAAAATTGACATTTTTATAACTATTGGCGCTATTTCCTCGAATTTGGAAAGAATTCGCCGCATTTTGCGCACAATTGAAACGGTTAATGACAGTTACCCAAAAAACAAAGGCCCGAACACATCACTTCAGCTGTTTTGCGACAACACAGCTGAAAATGTAGCGGGGAGGAGAGTTATTAACGATGAGTAAGCGAACTAATAAATCACTAGGCATGATGACCCTAGCGAGCGGCCTGACACTCGCAAGTCTGGCACATGCTGGCGAAGTGACATTGTCATCCGCAGATGGCACCGTGAACATGACAGGCGAATTTGTCGATTTCCAAGACAACGCCTATGTCATTTTAACCCCTCTCGGTCAGTTGCGGGTCGCAGCAAGCCGGGTAAGCTGTTCGGGCGAATCTTGCCCATCGCTCGGTGCTGTAGAAACGGACATCACAATTGCTGGTTCCGACGTCGTTGGGTCCGGCCTGATGCCACTTCTTTTGGAAGGTTACGCCGGCTCGCTAGATGCGGCTGCGTCGCTAGGTAACACCGGCCAAGGCGGCGAACTGATCGCGACGCTTACTGCGGATCAAGGCTTTGGTGACGATCTCACCTCAATCCTTGTTAGCGGAACAGGATCAACGGACGGTTTTCAAAAACTTCTGGCTGAAGAAGCAGAGATTACGATGTCTTCGCGCCGCATTGTCCCCGATGAGGCGCGCAGCCTCCGTGACGCAGGCGCAGGCAACATGGTTGATCCTGCCCAAGAACACATTGTCGCAATTGACAGCCTTGTTATGATTACCAACGCCGAGAACCCGATTGAAACACTGACGACCAATCAAGTCCGCGCCATCTATACTGGCCAAATCACCAACTGGTCACAGATTGATGGCCCAGACTTGCCTATTGTCGTCGTTACCCAGTCAGAAGACTCTGGGACACGGACCGTGTTTGAAGACCGTATTTTTGGCGACACCACAGCGTCGCTTGCATCTGGGGCGCAGATTGCAGGATCTGGTAGCGAAGCGTCACAATTGGTTAACACAACACCAGGCGCGATCGGCGTTGTCGGTTATTCGTTCCAGCGTGGCGCGAACCCTGTGAGCTTGATCAACGAATGCGGGATCACAATGACACCTGACGCATTCTCAGCGCGCACCGAAGAATACGCGTTGCAGCGTCGTCTGTATCTTTACACCCGCGCAGACACAATTTCCGACCAATCCCGCTCGTTCGTAGAATTTGCAACGTCTAACGCCGCTGACAGCCTGATCGGCAAAGCTGGCTTTATCGGATTTGCAGTTGATCGTCGTGAGCAATCGCTTGATAGCAGCCGCGCACTTAGCTTGCTTGACCCCGCGGCAGACGCTTATGAAGCCGGATTTATGCGCCAGATGCTGGCCCAGATGGTCGACTATGACCGCCTATCCACAACATTCCGCTTCCGGACAGGGTCTGCGCAGCTTGATGAACGTGGTCGGATCGACCGTGACCGTCTTGTTGAGTACCTTGAAACGCAGCCTGCAGGATCTGAAGTCCTTCTGGTCGGCTTCACCGATGATGTTGGGCAGTTTGACGGTAACCGTGTTCTGTCAGAACAGCGCGCGTCCCAAGTCTCACAAGAATTGGCTGCGTATGCAGGTGACCGTTTGAATGACATCTCTATTTCATCAATCGGATACGGGGAGGTTGCACCCTCTGGCTGTAACGCAACCCAAGAAGGCCGCCGCATCAACCGTCGCGTCGAAGTCTGGATCAAGTCACCTGCTTAACTTGCCCGGTCAGACCTATATCGGATACGTGCATCGGGCAAATTTTCGCCGAGTATGGGGAGTACTCGGCGTACAGCTTCACATTGCCCTCACCGCCGTATGGGATGGAAACGATAAGGAAACGATATGTCATATCACACAACACTAACGACCAAGTTGGCAACGTCTCGGCGGTTCACGTTCTCTGGACTTAGCCGGGTTGCTACAGCAGCCTCGATCAGCCTTTGCATCGCTACCGGTGCCTCTGCCCAAAGCATCGCGACAGACGTGGGCGCCAGTGAGCGGATCAACATTGCTGGACAGCTTTCAACGCTTAGCCAACGCATCATTGCTTCGGCTTGCAACCTCAACTCTGGTATCACAGTCCGTGAAAGCCAAGCTGTCCTCGAAATCTCGGCACAGCAATTCGGCGTGATCAACGACGCGCTACTCAACGGGAACCGCCGCATGGGCGTTTTGGGTGAAGAAACCCGCGCACGTACATTGCAGGTTATGGAAGAGCTAAACAGCTCATGGGGTCCGCTTCTTGATCAGGCGACAGCCACGGCCGTTGCTGCCGACGACAATGCCCAAATCAAAGAACTCGCGGATCAAAGTGACCCGCTCTTGCATACTGCAAACGTTCTGGTGAGTGAAATCACGGGCCAATATGCCGATCCGGTTGCATTGCTTCATGCCGATGCGCTTTTGATCGACCTTTCCGGGCGTCAACGGACATTGGCCGCGCAAATGTCCAAAGATGTTTGCCTCATTGCATCAGGTATTAACGTCGAACAGGCCCAAGCCGATCTCACACGTAACAGCAAGCTTTTCAGCGACACGTTGACAGCTTTGCGCAACGGGCTGGAAAGCGTTGGGGTGCGCCCCCCGCCGACACCCCGGATCGAAGAAGGTCTGCAGTTCGCAGTTGAAGAATGGGACACAGTGCAGCCGCTTCTTGAACAAGTTCAAAGCGGCGCAGAAATCGACGAGGCCGCACGTCAACGCCTGTTCTTTGCTTTCCTCGGCATTGAGGCACGGATGAACAATGTGACCATCCTCTACGACAAAAACTCAAAGCTAGGCCTCTAAGGCGCATAAATGCTAACAAAAAGGCGCCCATTGTGGCGCCTTTTTACGTTACTGGAATTGGGCAGGCGCATATTTTAGCAAGACAGGCACAACCAATTCTTCTTCATCAATCAAATGCCGATTGAGCATCGTGCCAAACCCATCAAGGACACCGTGCAAACCACCTAACGTGTCACGAAAATTGGCGGTCTTACCCACATCCGTTTGCAGAACAGCATTCGCTGAATCCGCCAATCCAGATAGCAATTCATCCATTGCATGGTGATCTGAATCCAACAGATCAAAACCTCGCGCGACCCGTGCGTCGAGCTGCGCCATGACGGGGAAATATTTTGCGTCCTCAATTTGATGGTGCCCGTGCAGTTGATTGATCAACATGCCACCAAAACGTGAAAGCGACCGTTTGTAGGCTTCGGGATCACTCTGCCCATTCATGACACCATGCAGATCATCATTCAGATGCGCCAGCAGACGTCGAAACATCAGATGGCGATCCAACCAAAACGCGATCAGCTGTGAATACGCGGGATGCGATTGCCAGGCTTCGCGCGGAAACTCTTTGATCAAAACGCGCAGCGGATCGGGTAAACCCGTGCGTTTAGCAAGTACGAGTTCAGTGGTCATGACAGTCCTATCGGTCACTTTCGCTGTCCCCAACCTAGCGCAATACGCTCTAAATGGGTCAGCTACTTATGTGCTCAGATGCAGACCTTACCTGCGAGGACGCAGCGTATCACCAAAAGCCAGCTTTGGACTAAGTGTCACCAACTGCCCATCTTCTTGATCCGCACCACTGTGGTAATCCGCGATAATCTTGGCTGCCTTCACCCCGATTTCGCGCCGACAGGCATCCATCGTGGCAAGTTGCCGTGGCAAACCGTCTAATAATTCAACACCGTTAAACGCGGCCAACCCAATCTTGCCCGGCACATCGATCCCTTTTTCAAGCAAATACAGCAGACCACCAGCGCCAATCATATCATTCGAGAAATACAGAAAATCGAGATCGGGCGTACGTTCAATCATCTTCGCGGTCATCTCTCGGCCCTTGGCCAAAGCAGACCTGCCCGAATAAAACTCCTGATCGGCTATCTCAACACCGGATTGGGCTAAGGTACGCGTAAACCCTTCAAACCGCTTGCGTGCACGGTGATCAAGGGGCATTTTTGTACCCATAAAGCCAATCCGCTTGTACCCTGCAGCAAGAATTTCTTCGGCCATGATACGCCCCGCGCGGCGATGGGAAATCCCGACACAGGCATCAATTGGCTCGCCATCTACGTCCATGATTTCAACGACCGGAATGCCTGCTTGGCGCAGCATCGCGCGCGAGGCTTCAGAATGTTCCAGCCCTGCGATGATCACCCCTGATGGCCGCCACGACAGCATCTCAAATAGAACTTTTTCTTCCTTTTCTGGAAGATAGTCGGTTACACCCACCACAGGCTGCAACTCTGTATCTTCAAGAACTTCGGAAATGCCAGACAAGACTTCGGGGAAAACCATGTTCCCCAGTGACGGAATAATCACCGCAACCAGATTGACGCGCTGCGATGCCAAAGCCCCGGCAATCTTATTAGGCACATAGCCCAGCTGCTTGGCGGCATCCTGCACCTTTTGGCGGGTCGCAGCGCTTACATCCCCTTTGTTGCGTAGCACACGGCTAACTGTCATTTCGCTGACACCCGAAGCTTCGGATACATCGCGCAGGGTCAATGGGCGTTTATTTCGGCTCGTCACGGCGTCATCCTGTCATTGTATCCACCATTGTTAACGACCCTTTGACCCGTTGACCAGATGAACAAACGAAGGCATTGGTCAATCGCGGTGGTCCCGTGGCTCAACTGGATAGAGCAGCCCCCTCCTAAGTTAATTTGCATCTGGTTTTGTTCGGACCAGTTCGGGGGGGGGTGCAAAGTTGTTTGGCCTCTCGGGTTGCCGTAGAGTACTTTAGCCTTAAACTAATAGAATATTGCAATATAGCCTAATATATTCAGCCTCTAAGGGACCTCTTGAATGAAACTAATTGTCCAGATTCCATGTCTGAACGAAGAAGATAACCTCGAGGAGGTCCTAAAAGGCATCCCGAAGGAGATACCGGGAATTGACACAATTGAAACGCAGATCATCGATGATGGATCTACAGACCGGACGGTCGAGATAGCCAACCAAATGGGGGTCACGTATATCCTGCGTAACAACATAAACCGCGGGCTTGCTTACAGCTTTCAGGCTGGAATTGAAAATGCCCTGCGCAATGGCGCGGATATTATTGTGAATACCGATGGTGATCACCAATATGATAGTGCAAGCATCACAGATTTGGTCAAACCAATCGTTGAAAAACAGGCTGAGATTGTGATTGGTGATCGCCAACCGGCACAAAATACCTCGTTTTCACCAATAAAGCGCCTGCTTCAAAAAATTGGTAGTGTGGTGGTCAGTAATCTTGCGCAAGTGGATATTTCTGATGCGGTGTCAGGTTTTCGGGCGTATTCACGTGAAGCAGCGTTAAGCATTAATGTGATGACCCGCTTCAGCTATACAACGGAAACGTTGATCCACGCTGGCCAGCAAGGATTTAAAATCACGTCGGTTGTCATCAACACCAACCCCACATCCAGGCCGTCACGCCTGTTCCGTTCGATGTGGTCGTTTGTTGGGAAACAGGCAACCACTATTCTGCGCAGCTATGTGATGTACCGCCCGCTCAATGCCTTCATGAGCCTGGGCATCGTTATGATCGTGATCGGGCTCTTGCCTGTTCTACGGTTCCTTTACTTGTTCATGGCTGGCAACGGTGATGGTAATATTCAATCCTTGGTCCTGGGCGGCGTGTTTTTGCTGGCAGGTTATATAACAGTTATTCTGGCGCTTCTCAGCGATACTGTTGCAATAAATCGACGACTGCTTGAGCAAATATTGCGGCGCGTTCGCGACATCGAAATGGCGCAGGTAGATGCCAGCAAAGCAACATCAGAAGACTTGCGCGCAAAAGAACAGGCCCCACGACCGTGATTAAAGACAAAACAATTCTTCTTGCGTGCTTTTGCGCAGTGATTGGCGCGATTGTCTACGCTTTGTTGGTCTTTGGGGTCATGTTACCCCAGCCCTATCCCTATTATGGGACAGACATCTACAACGCGTATTTTTATCGCTTGCTCGAAGGGCGTTTTGACCTTCCTATGCGCATGTTGACGTTAGAAGGGCACTATAGTGCGGATGGCACCGGTATTCTCTATCATGGTATTGCGCCACTTCTGACACGGGCTGTACTACACCCGTTTGTCCCACTAAACCAATTCCCGACAGCGGCATTTTCAGTCTGGATTTGGGCAACGATCGGCACAGGGTTTTATCACCTCGCAATTTTTCAGGTGGTCCGCAAATATGTCGGCCAAATTTCTCTCTTCTGGGCCGCCATTCTGGGGCTGACAATTTGGATTTGCAGCCCCGGTTTCCTGCTCAGCACCAATCCGGTTTTATACCATGAACCGATTAGTATTTCTTACGCTGCGATGGCTGTTGGCTTCTATTTAATGTTGCGCTGTGCGTTATTTGGCATGGCATGGCGTTACGCCTTGATCCCTGCGGCATTTATGGCCGGAATTTTACTGCACGCACGCCCACACTTGGCCGTGGGTCTTTACGTAGGAATTTTGGTCATGATTGCCCTATCACTTTGGCACGATAGAAAGCGAACGCTTGTTCCCGCATTTATAAGCCTTGCAGTTCTTGGGTTAGTCGGGATTTCATTTTTGCAACTCAACACGGCACGTTTTGGGTCCGCAACCGCGGCACATGGTCAAATAGAGGGGCCCGATACAAGTAGTCAGGTGCAATATTCGCTCGTTTTCTTTGGCAGCGATTATGCGACCGCTGGGCAAGGTCGTGCTATTGCTGAACACGGCCGTTTTCATCCATGGCGCATCGTGCCAAACGCGCTGATTTACACATTTGATACCCCTATTGCCAGCACGCAAATCGCGAAGCTTCACAGAAATGCAACCGAAAGCATCACTGGACAAGGGTATATCGAATCACCACGGTTCGGGATGCTGTTTTTGTGGACACCATGGATCGTTCTCTTGGTGGTTGGCCTAATCATTGGCAGGCCCCGAATCTCAGGCGGTCTTCAGGCCCTACCGATTTTGGTTGCTACAGGCATTGGCGCCGGTTTGATGCTAAGCTATCCAACCGTTACCCTACGGTACAGAATTGATGTATGGCCATTTGTCATGGCGTTGTGCTTGCTTTGCTTTCCGGGCGTAATACGGCGATTTGGTTTGGAATTATTACAAAACACACGTGTCGTTTTCCTCAGTTTCATTGTTGTTCTGAGCGGTGTTTTCTCGTCGGTACGCGCCGCAATCCCACTTACGCTGAGTTATCAAAAAGCACCCGGTCGGACCTATGAACCTTGGGACGCCGAAATGTGTCTAGCCCGACTTACGAGCAAAGACTTTTCGCCTGAACGAATGCAAGAGTTGTGCGTTGATCCCGAAATCGTTTTTACACAACGCGACCAAGAATAGAGTAGAACTATGATAAAGATAGCGGCTAAACGCGCCTATGTGAAAATGATGTATGGTCTAGGCGCAATCGCTCGGCGCACTGGCCTTCTTGACTGGTTAGAACGTCGGCAGGATAAGCGCGGCTTTCATTGGGTGCGATCACTTTTTGCTATCTACGATGTGGATCAAATGATTGCGTTGGATGTCCCTTGGTGGACATATCGCGCGATTGACGCCGTGGATAGGTTTTTAAAAGAACGTTCAAATGCATCGGTTTTTGAATTTGGCAGCGGAGCTAGCACCATCTGGTTGGCTCGTCGTGCAGGCACCGTTTACAGCACCGAGCATGACAAAGATTGGTTCGACTTGATGCAAAGCCGGATTGCCCCTTATCCAGGTGTTCGACTTACATATGTGCCCACCGATGCTACGATCAGCGAAAACCCTCTCTTCCACTCTCAAAAGGAGGCATACGCCAACCACAGCTTTGAAAGCTATGTTCATGAAATCGCCAAAACCGGCCAAAAATATGATCTGATTATCATAGATGGGCGCGCGCGCCCTGCATGCCTGCACGTCGCAAAAAACTGTCTGGCAAAAGATGGAATGATTGTTTTTGATAACAGTAAACGTCAACGGTATGACATTGCGATCCGCCAAAGCGGGTTTGCTGTAACTCACCTTGCAGGTATGACCCCATCGTTGCCCTATCGTGACAAGACAACCCTTTTATATGTTTCGTCAACCGACGGACAAAATGCCTGACATATCACCATTTTTGAAACAGCTTGCCCGACGCTTTGGGCAACTGATCACGGCTTGTGCCCTCGTATTCTTAGCTTGGGCGCTATACCAGCAGTGGGGTACGATCAACAACTGGCGGCCGACGGCGGCACAGATTGCATTACTCGCGGTGCTAGCATTTTGCTATAGTGGCGCATTGATGCTATTGGCATTCAATTGGGTGACAATCATACAGTCTCTGATTGCGCAACCGCCCCCAAGAGTAGCCCTGTTGCTATCTTATACCAAAACGCAGATCGCTAAATATGTCCCCGGAAACGTGGTGCACCTTGTTACCCGGCACATGTATCTCAAAAATTTCGGCCTTGACCACCGGCCGCTTGCCAGCGGGTCTTTGCTGGAACTTGCGAGTTTGCCGTTGGCGGCCGTTATCGCCATCTGTCTTATTATGTCCCTTATTGGCGACACACACTTGGGGTCTTGGAAAATGGGTACGGTGGTGCCACCGCTCTTTATTCTCGCTGTAGGCCTATCTGCGCTGGTCATTTGGCGCACCCATCGATCATGGCGTTTACCCGCAATAATCGTTGTGAGTCGTGCGGTAGGCTTCATGGTGTGTCAGGGGACAATCTTTGCAGTCGTTCTCTATATCGTGTCCGGCAGCTTTGTCGCGCTTGCGGTTCCAGCCGCCATATTTGCCTGGTTGGTTGGCTTTCTGACACCGGGCGCACCCGGCGGGATCGCCGTGCGCGAGGCTCTTTTAGTCAGCTTGCTAGCTCATGTTGCAGACGACGACGCCGTTTTGATCGCGGCTTTGATTTTACGTGTAACGACTACAGTTGGCGACCTTATCCTTTATATATTTGGCAACTTGGTTTTGATGAAATACGTGCCAGAAATTACGTATGATCGTCGTCAACAGCGTAAGAATAGTTAACCCTACTGGGCGCTTAAACGGCATTGCCAAGTTGTTTGGCCTCTCTGATTCCCGTAGATGGCTTTCGTTTTCCCCGTGAGATCATCGCTTATGTCGTATGGGCGTATTCTCGTTTTGCTTTGAGCATAGCTGACGTTAAAGACCTTCTGGCTGAACTGATTTGGGCACCATTTTGCAGATTGCATCAAGCGC
>CALLAF010000005.1 GCA_938002605.1 uncultured Paracoccaceae bacterium
GACCTGATGGCGATGTTGGATCTTGTGGCACTTGCAACGGTTGCCGATGTCGCCCCGCTAACAGGCGTGAACCGCGCCTTTGTACGCCAAGGGCTGACTGTGATGGGGCGGCGGCAACGGATTGGCCTGACCGCGCTTGCCGATGTGGCGGGGTTGGACCAAGCACCGACCAGCTATCACCTTGGGTTCTTGCTGGGGCCGCGGGTGAATGCCGGTGGGCGGATCGGGCAGGCAGATCTTGGTGCGCGGCTTTTGGCAGCCACAAACCAGCACGAGGCCAAAGCCATGGCCAGCAAGCTCGATCAACTCAACACAGAGCGGCGCGAAGTCGAAGCACAAGTGCGCGACTTGGCACTTGAGCAGGCGACGGCTCGCGGGCTTGACGGCCCGTTGGTTTGGGCTGCAGGCGAAGGCTGGCACCCGGGAGTTGTCGGCATTGTGGCCTCGCGTCTCAAAGAAGCCACCAACCGCCCGGCGATTGTGATTGGATTGGACGGGGATGAAGGCAAAGGATCAGGGCGTTCTGTCTCCGGCATTGATCTTGGCGCGGCGATCCAGCGGGCCGCCGCAGATGGGCTTTTGATCAAAGGGGGCGGGCATAAAATGGCCGCTGGGCTGACCGTCGCCCGTGATCAGCTAGACGCAGCGATGGACCGGATCGGTGCACTTTTGGCGAAACAAGGGGCCGCCGATATTGGGCCCGCTGATTTGCGCCTTGATGGGCTATTGATGCCGGGGGCGGCAACGGTCGAATTGGTTGAACAAATTGAAAAGGCCGGTCCATTTGGTGCTGGCGCCCCTGCCCCACGGTTTGCGTTTCCGGATGTGCAAATACTATTCGCGAAACAAGTCGGGGCCAACCACCTAAAAGTCACCTTTGGGGACGGGCTGGGCGCACGGATCGATTCCATTTGTTTTGGCGGCATGGATGGGCCGATGGGGTCGATGCTTATGGGGCATAACGGCGCGCGTTTCCATTTGGCAGGGCGGCTCGAAATTAACACATGGCGTGGGCGGCAATCCGTGCAACTGCGTCTCGAAGACGCGGCAGCTGCCAACTGAAAAAATTCCGCGCAAAAAGTAAAAATAAATCAAAATACCTCTTGCGCCCTACGCGCAGTTTTTCTAAAAGCGCCACACACCAAGTGCGGTCCCTTCGTCTATCGGTTAGGACGCCAGGTTTTCAACCTGGAAAGAGGGGTTCAATTCCCCTAGGGACTGCCATTGGTGTGAAAATCCCCCTAATACGAATTTGTCGTTTGCCTTATCCTACACAGGGTTTAGGTTTCCGCGTGATACATCACGAAGGAATAAACTGATGCCACTCAAATATCTGCATACAATGGTGCGGGTCAAAGACCTTGAAAAAACCATGGCATTCTTTGCCCTACTTGGGTTGAAAGAAACCAAGCGTCACGATGTTGAAGCCGGACGTTTTTCTTTGATCTTTATGGCCCCAGAAGGCCAAGAAGACTGCCCGGTAGAGTTAACCTATAATTGGGATGGCGACGATGAATTGCCGTCAGACAGTCGCCATTTTGGGCATCTCGCCTATGAGGTCGATGATATTTACGCGACATGCCAACACCTTATGGACAATGGCGTGACAATTAACCGCCCGCCGCGCGATGGCCGCATGGCATTTGTGCGCTCGCCGGACAATATTTCCATCGAACTTTTGCAAGCCGGGGACAACCTGCCGGTCGCAGAGCCTTGGGCCAGCATGGAAAACACGGGCCATTGGTAAAATCCGCATTCTTTGCCGGGTTTTGCGCCATTGCAAACCCGGCTGAGGCCTGCCGCCTTGCGTTAGTTTTGGCGATTGATGTGTCTTCGTCAGTCGACGCGTCCGAGGATCAGTTGCAGCGCGCAGGGCTTGCCGCTGCCCTGATCGCCCCCGATGTCCAAACCGCCTTTATGGCCAGCCAAGACCCGGTCGCCTTGTTCGTATTTGAATGGAGCGGGCGGTATAACCAAGATGATATCCTGCCCTGGACCATCATCGACGGCCCTGACGACCTGTATTTTGCCGCCCAAACCATTTTGGAGAGCAGCCGCGGTCATGATGATTTCCCAACTGCGATGGGATACGCGCTTGGCCATGCGGCAATTCAGTTACAAAAGGCGCCACCTTGCGATTTTCATACCATCGATATCGCGGGCGATGGTATCAATAACGAAGGGTTTGGCCCCGCGCAGGCCTATGCGGCTTTCCCATTTTCTGGTGTCACGGTGAACGGCTTGGTCGTTGAAACCCGCGCTGGCAGCTTTGATGCAGATCCGCTGACCTTTTACCATGATCAGGTGATCCGTGGGCCGGGCGCATTTATTGAGATCGCCAGTGGTTTCGCAGATTATGAAGACGCGATGCGCCGAAAATTGATCCGCGAGGTCACCCCGCTTATCTTGGGTGAAGCAACGCCCACACCATTCCCGCACCAGCCGCGATTTCCTTAGTAAATATAGCGAATTTGTTCTGTCCAGTAGCGTTCGACCCGCCGCAATGCGGCGGTGATCATATCCAGCCCATCATGGTCCAATACATCGCGGTCAACCAGCCCATCGGCATGGGTCAAAAACAGCTTAGCGACGATGGCGCGGACATTGCGCCCCTTTTCTGACAGGCGCACGCGCACAGACCTGCGGTCAATTTCACTGCGTTGGTGGTGCATATAGCCAAGGTCCACCAGCTTTTTCAGATTATAGGACACGTTGGAGCCTTGATAATAGCCGCGCGTTTTTAACTCACCTGCTGTGACCTCATTATCTCCGACGTTAAACAACAAAAGCGCCTGAACCGCATTGATTTCAAGAATACCCACGCGTTCGAATTCATCTTTGATCACATCAAGCAGCAATCGATGCAGCCGTTCAACCAACGTCAATGCGTCAAGGTAACTGGCCATGAAACTTGCACTACGTGCGGCCGCAAGTCCTGACGGGTTTGGCCCATCAATGTCGGTATGAATGCTCATCTATTCTACTCCGTCTTCAGCTTGGGTATTTGCTAAAACAAAATAAAAAACATTCAGTTAAACGCTAAAATTGTAACGATTTTCCAGAAAACACATTCAAGATTGCTACTTCGTTATGGGGCGCACCCCATCATCAAATTGCACGTGACGTCGGCGAAAAACACGCTCTGCGACGCAGCTTGGATCAGCGATGCGATCCATACGGAAATGGCGAAAATCGTTGCGGGTCGGGTCCCATGACACCAAATACCAAAGCGGTGGTAGGATCAGCATGGCTTGCGGTTCGACCTCGCGTTGCGTGACCGCGCCCTTTGCATCGCGGTATTGGAACCGAAGATATTGCCGTTCTAGAAAAGCCGTTTCAAAGGCAGGCAACAATGCAGGGTCCATCGCGCCCATATCCGCAATATTCACCTGTGGTGCGAGCGGCCCAATGTAAAGGCAATCCAAAAACCGGCGCAGGTCGCGAATTTTGTCGGAAGGCAACGCCTTCTCGATCTTAGCAAGCCCTGCATCCGCAAGCCCCGCAAACGGCAGGTTCCCGGCTGCGCGCATTGATGCCACGCTGATCAGCAGGGCAAAAACCTCTGCCACTGACAAGCGCGCCGTGGTCTGCAATGATTGCGGATCAAGCTGAATCCCACCGCCAGGGCCGGGTTCAGAATGAATGACAAACCCCTCATCACGCAGCGCGCAGATATCACGCAACACCGTCCGTCGCGATGCACCGACCTCTTGTGCAAGCGCCGCAATCGTTGCGGTGCCGCTCCGGCGCAGGCTGCGCACAAGCCTATCTTGTCGTTGACGCGGGTTCATTTTTGCAGCTTACCAACAATTAGTGCCAAATTTTGGCACTAATTCAATTTAGGTCTTCTTGCATGATGCAAGCAAGGAGAAATGACATTGCAGACTTACCCAACCGAATTTCCGACACCGACCCAAATTCACGTGAATGGGGTGGAACTTGAAATCTTTGAAGCAGATCGCGAGAACGCGGGAAACCCCATCGTGCTGTGCCACGGCTGGCCCGAGCACGCCTATTCTTGGCGCTATCAAATCCCCGCACTTGTGGCCGCCGGGTACCACGTCATCGCACCCAATCAGCGCGGCTATGGGAATTCATCCTGCCCCGACACGGTCACCGCATATGATATCACGCAGCTGGCCGGGGATCTGATCGGCCTGCTTGATCACTTTGGCTATGCAGACGCGATATTTGTCGGCCATGATTGGGGGGCGAATGTGGTCTGGGGGTTAGCCTTGTTGCACCCCGCGCGCGTGCGCCAGATCATCAACCTCGCCCTACCCTATCAGGCCCGCACCCCCAAGCCCTGGATCGACTTCATGGAAGAGTTCTTTGGTGGCGATCATTACTTCGTCCACTTCAACCGCCAACCCGGCGTTGCTGATGCCATCCTTGATACAAATCGCGCGCAGTTCTTGCGCAACTTGTTTCGCAAGAACCTACCCCAAGCGGCGCCGGAACCGGGCATGATGATGATTAATCTTGCACAGGCACAAACGGCGCTTGGCGACCCGTTGATGGGGGCAGATGACCTCGCCGTCTATATCAACGCATTTGCGCAATCCGGTTTTACCAGCAGCATCAATTGGTATCGCAACCTAGACCGGAATTGGCACCAGTTGGCCGATGTGCCCCCGGTGATCAAAGCGCCAACCTTGATGATCCATGGGGATCGCGACCTGATCCCGCAGTCAGAAAACCTATCCGACTTTGTACCCAATGTTGATGTGATCAGCTTTGATTGCTGCCATTGCATCCAACAAGAAAAGCCATCCGAGACAAATGCAGCGATGCTGGATTGGCTGGCCAAACAATAGAGCGCGCGCCCTTCGGCCCAACACCGGGGGGCGACAGGCCTAGGCCGGGCGCGTAACGCCATGTGCGCCTTTGGTGATCTGTGCGATCAGTGCGGCGTAGGTTTCAGGCACAGGAAATTGCCCGCCGATCCAGCCATAGATATCGTGATCATTCTCGGCCAATAACGCGTCATACAGGGCCAATTCGGAATCGTTCATTTCGCCCAAATGCACGTCCGAAAATGCGGATAGGATCAGATCCATTTCCTTAATCCCGCGCCGCATGGACCGCATCCGCATACGTTTGATCATGGCTTCACGTGTTTCGGTCATTATTGTTCCTTAATCGCCGTGCGCAGTCGTTTTTCAAGCTGCCCCAGCTTTTTCGCGGATTGGCTTATCTGCGAGCGTAAAAGGCGTATTTCAGACAAAAGGTCAATCAAGTCAGAAGATAACAGTGCCGTCTCTTCGGGGGTGTCGGGACCTTCGCCTTCGCCAGTTAGAAGCCAACTAAGCGACACGCCCAGTAAACCCGAAAGCATCTGCAAGCGGTTCGCGCGGGGTTCTTTTGTGTCATTTTCCCAGCCTTCAATTACCGAAGTTTTCACGCCCAACCGGCTGGCCAATGTTTTCTGCTTCAGCCCCGCCGCTTCGCGCGCGCCTGCAAGCCGATCCCCAAATGTTGCCGCATCTTCACCGAACCAATCGTCATTTACGTCTGTCATTTGCAATATCCTTGTTGCTTGCGCTCATAGGTTGCCCCATCCTATGACAGGCATAACAGCAAATTACCACCGGATGACCACTATGACCTTTCTTTCAGCGACCCTTGACCGTGTGAAGCCGTCTCCAACAATCGCGGTCACGACCAAAGCCGCCGAACTGAAAGCCGCAGGGCGCGATGTCATCGGGCTGGGCGCGGGCGAGCCAGATTTTGACACGCCGCAAAACATCAAAGACGCGGGCATTGCTGCGATCAACAGTGGTAAAACAAAATACACCGCTGTGGACGGCATCCCCGAACTGAAACAAGCGATCTGTGCGAAATTTATCCGTGACAATGACCTGACATATACCCCTGCCCAAGTGACTGTCGGCACAGGTGGCAAGCAAGTGCTTTACAACGCGCTCATGGCCACGCTGAACCCCGGTGACGAGGTAATCATCCCTGCCCCTTATTGGGTCAGCTACCCCGATATGGTGCTGCTTGCTGGCGGCGAGCCTGTCACGGTTGCAGCATCGCTAGAAACCAATTTCAAAATTACCCCAGATCAGCTAGAGGCAGCGATCACCCCCAAGACCAAATGGTTCTTGTTCAATTCGCCTTCAAACCCCACAGGTGCCGGGTATTCATGGGATGAGCTCAAGGCGCTGACCGATGTGCTAGCGCGTCACCCGCATGTTTGGGTGATGACCGATGATATGTATGAACATCTGGCCTATGACGATTTCAAATTCTGCACGCCTGCTCAGGTGGAACCTGCGCTGTATGACCGAACCCTGACCGTGAACGGCGTCTCCAAAGCCTATGCGATGACAGGCTGGCGTATCGGCTATGCCGCCGGACCAGAGCCGCTGATCAAAGCGATGCGCAAAGTGCAATCGCAGTCCACGTCAAACCCTTGTTCTATCAGCCAACATGCAGCTGTCGAGGCATTGAACGGCACGCAAGATTTTCTTGCCCCCAATAATGAAATGTTCGTGCGCCGCCGCGATTTGGTTGTTGATATGCTCAATGCCACCCCCGGTATCGTCTGCCCCAAACCCGAAGGCGCGTTTTATGTCTACCCGTCGATTGCAGGCTGCATCGGCAAGACCACCGCCGCTGGCACCGTGATCGAAAATGACGAGGTCTTTGCCACCGCCCTACTCGAAGAAACGGGCGTTGCGGTCGTGTTTGGCGCGGCCTTCGGCCTATCGCCAAATTTCCGGGTTAGCTACGCCACGTCCGACGCAGCATTGACCGAAGCCTGCACACGCATCCAAAACTTCTGCAAAGGGCTTTCATGAACGATCTGCCGCCATACTACTTTCGGGTCCGTGACAACGGGGCCGCCGTTTTTCGGCTTGATACCGCAAACCGGCAGCGCCGGATTGAGATGGAGCAAATCGCCGTGGTGAACACCAATCGGGGCGATTACAAAGCGCATGGCGACTATACCCTGACCACCGAAGATAACGCGGCGATTGACGATTGGCTGGCTAAGCGCCGCGCGCTGCTTGCTGCACGCGATATGGATGATATCCACCGCACGATTGACCAGATGAACATTGCTACGCAATGGGCGCAGTCAAAAGCCAGCGACGATCAGCTTGAGGCCGTCACTGACCGTTTTCTATTGGCCATGCACGATTTGCGCAGCGTGCTGGTGCGCAAAAAGGCCGACCGGATCAAGAAACCGGGCGATTAGACAGCTTGCGGCAAGGTCCGGCCTTCGTCCCATGCGATGATGTTATCAAGCGCCATTTGGCCCATCGCTTCGCGCACTTCCAATGCAGCCGTACCAAGATGCGGCAGCAGCACCACATTTTCCATCGCGCGGAACGCGTCAGGAACCGCGGGTTCTTTGGCAAACACATCAAGCCCCGCACCTGCGATCTGACCCGCTTGTAACGCTGCAACCAACGCAGGTTCATCCACCACATCACCACGGGCAATATTGATAAATATACCACGTGGTTTCATCTGGGCCAGCAGGTCCGCATCAATCATGCTCGAATTGTCACCACCACCGGGTACGGTCACCACAACGATATCCGCCTGTGACATCAACGCAGAAAGACTGTCTACTTGGCTGGCTGGAAAATCCACTGCCTTCACCGATCGGTTGAAATAGGTCACAGGCATATCAAAACCAAAATGGCAGCGCCTTGCCACGGCCTGCCCAATGCGGCCCATGCCGATAATCCCAACCGTTTTCCCGGTGACATGCGTGCCCAGCATCTGCGTCGGTGCCCAGCCTTCCCATTTGTCAGCGCGCACAAGCCGTTCACCTTCGCCCGCGCGGCGGCAGGTCGACAGGATCAGGGTCATGCCGATATCGGCGGTGGCATCCGTGACCACATCAGGTGTGTTCGACAGCGCCACGCCCGCAGCCTTGGCCGCATCTGCATCAATATGATTATAGCCCACACCAAAATTAGCCAGCACGCCGCAGCGTAATGCGCCGTCAAATGCGAGGGCGCTAAAATCATCGCCCAAGGTTGTCAGGATCGCGTCATAAGTTTTTAGCGCCGCGTTGGCCTCGGCCGTGGTCATGCCTTTGGGGTCGTCACGCAGGGTCACATCATAGCGCGCCCTAGCCGCATCAATCGTGGCTTGCGGAAACGTGCGGGTCAGCAGTAGTTTTTTCAATGTAATCTTCCCCCAACAGGCACATTTTGATCCGGCCCAACCAAGACAACCGCGCCAGTGTCATCGGGCATACCCAACACAAGAACCTCGGACATGAATTTGCCGATCTGACGCGGCGGGAAATTCACCACGGCCAAGACCTGTTTACCGATCAAGGCTTCGGGTGTGTAATGCACCGTGATTTGCGCCGATGTTTTCTTTTCGCCGATGTCGCCGCCAAAATCGATCCAAAGCTTGATGGCAGGTTTACGGGCCTCCGGATAGGGTTCGGCACGCAGAACAGTACCGACACGTACATCGACCTTAAGAAAATCGTCAAAGCTGATCTCATCCACGGCTGAGTTCCTTTGACCGACCCGCAGCCGCAGACACAGCACGCTGTAACAAGGCAGGGAAACCGTTGTCTTTATCCATCAAGACCTCAAGCGCGGCTTGGGTCGTGCCATTGGGTGATGTGACGTTGACGCGCAACTGGGCCGGGTCTTCGTCCGCAGTTTCAGCCAATTCGCCTGCGCCGCCAACGGTTGCTTTGGCCAATGCCATTGCCATATCAGCGGGCAGCCCTTGGGCCACGCCAGCGGCGGCCAGCGTTTCGATCAGATGGAATACATAGGCGGGGCCGGAACCCGACACGGCTGTCACCGCATCCATCTGGTCTTCGCTATCAAGGCGCACAACTTGGCCTACTCCGGTAAGCAAAGCCTCGGCCATATCCATATCGGCACTATCCGTGGCAGCATTTCCGATCAGCGCCGTAATCCCGCGCCCAATTGCAGCGGGCGTGTTTGGCATCGCGCGGATAATTGGGGTATTAGCGCCCAGCATGTCTTCGAACAAGCGCAACGGTGTGCCCGCAGCAACCGAAATCACCAGCGTCGCCCCACCGCCTAGTGTTTGCACATCAGGTAATGCTTCGGCCATCATCTGCGGTTTAACAGCGACGACAACAATAGCGGGGGATTCCGGCAGGTCTTCACCGATATTCACGCCTTGCATTTTCAGCCAATCCGACGGGTTTGGATCGATCACCCAAACCGAAGCGGCGGGCAAACCAGTGCGCAACCAGCCAGCAAGCATAGCCGACCCCATCTTGCCACATCCCAAAAGAACAAGGCCGCGCGTTGCGACGTCATGCATATCCATTTTTTGTACCTAACTGTTTGATCGGCACAAGATTACGCAAAGGAACCAAGAGGCGAAACCCCAAAGATCAGGCGCGCCCGTAAGCCCCACCAATGGCGATCTGCACCGCGTCTGCGGGGGTATTGTCAGCCCATGTGACCAGTTGAATGGCCGGATAATACTGTTCGCAAGCATTCACCGCCGCGTTGATCATCGTGTCGATCTGATCGGGGCCCGCTACCTGATCACCCGCAAGCATCAAGCCATAGCGGTAAACCATCAGTTTTTGCTCGTCCCACCAAGTAAATGACCCCGCCCAGCAGCGATCGTTGATCGTATTGAGCGTCTCGTAAAGCGCAGGCAGCCGGTCTATGGGCGGCTCCATTTCATAGGTACAAATCAGGCGCAGCGTTTCGTCATAGGCGGACCAAGCAAGGGTAATGGAATAGTTGCGCCACTGCCCTTTGACCAACATCGCGATTTGGTCGTCATGTACGCGGTCGAACTCCCATTTATGATGCTCTGCAATATATTCCACCAGATCAATCGGATGGGCATCTTCGGCCTCAAGATAGTGCTCGGAAAGTGCCATTGTGCCTGCCTCGCTACGTTGGCGCAAAGGTAATGGCAGTCACCTAGCGCTATGTACCTACTCAAGGGGCTGTGTTGTTCACGTTTATCCCCTACTAGATATCGTTGCAGCGGATTCAGATTCTGTAAAGGAGATTTTCGGGGATAAGTCGCAGAGCGGCCGGTTTTCTTGTGGATAATCATCGTCATTGGCAACAAAACACCCGTTGCAAATTCCGCATCCCGCGCGCAATTTGGCGAAAAAGGAATGTGCATATGAATATCGACCTTCTCAAACGTCTGTGTGAAATCCCCGGAGTGCCCGGCAATGAAGACCGGGTGCGTGACCTGATTACGTCTGAAATCGACGGGCTGTTTGATACGGTGACGGTTGATCCGATGGGCTCGCTTTTGTGCAAACGCAGCGCCACCGGCACGGACCCGCTGAAAATCATGCTGCTGTGCCACATGGATGAAATCGGCTTTTTGGTCAGCCATATCGACAAGAACGGCTATCTCTATTTGCAGCCTGTGGGCGGATTTGATCCGCGCAACCTTTTCTCACGCCGTGTTTTGGTTTGCACGGATGATGGCGACTATAAGGGGGTGATGAACCCCGGCGGTAAACCGGTGCATATTGCATCGCCCGAGGACCGCAAGAAAATCCCTACCGTGGGTGAATTTTTCGTCGATCTTGGCATGGGGGCCAAGGCACATGATGTGGTCAAGGTCGGTGATTTTGTCGTGATGGATGAACCGTTCTTGGAAATGGGCGATAAATTCGTGTCCAAGGCGCTTGATAACCGGATTGCGTGCTGGCTCGGGATCGAAGCTATCCGCCAGTTGGGTGACAAGGGACGCGGCGCTGAAATTCATGTCGCCTTTACCTGCCAAGAAGAAGTCGGGTTGCGCGGCGCGCGCACCGCATCCTTTGCGATCAAACCGGACATTGGGCTTGGCATCGACACCACGCTCGCCTGCGACACGCCAGGTATTCCTGAAAAAGACGCAACCACCCTGCAAGGCAAAGGGTTCGGGCTGCATATCCGGGATAGTTCGTTTATTGCCGACAAAGCCTTGGTCAAGGAAATCGAAGCCATCGCGATCAAGAACGACATCCCCTACCAGCGCACCATGCTTGCCGCAGGGGGCCAAGACGGGGCCGCCGCACAGCAAGCCGCCGCTGGCGCGCGCGCTGTCGGGATTGTCGTCGGCACACGTTATATCCACACCGTGACTGAGATGGTTGAAAAAGGCGACCTACAAGCAGCACTCGATGTGTTGGTGGCGTATTTGTCCGAGTTTTGAACACGCCCGAAATACCAGCTGAACTGGTCCGCGCATTGGTCGCGGATCAGCTACTCTTCATCACAACTCACATTCAAATCGGTAGGAAACGGTATCGCATCACCTAATTCAGCTTGGCGTTCCTCGAATTGTCGTACCATTTGCTCTTGGACGACGGCAAAATCTTTTGGGTGCGAAATTTCTTCACGGCCACCCTGACCCGGGTATGGGTCGGAAAACCCGCGAGAATTCCACGTCCCTATTTCCAAAGATGGTTCGGTCCTGACCCAACTTTGCGTGACCGCCTCATATACGAACTCAATATTTCGGGGTTCAATATCAGTCCCACAGGGTGTCATGGCATATCGAATGCGTGGTGCTTCACGGTCAGGAAGGTAATCTCTACGAACAATTATATTACCAAGCGCCCCAACCCCCAGATTGCGATATGGGATCTGCTTACGCATGGCTGGATAGGCACGGTTCGCTTCACGACTGACAGCGGTAATAGAGTTTAGACCACGAGACCTCATGGCCTGTCTCAGAGTCGTTTCACGCACTATTGTAGCCATTTCAGAATTATAGAATGCGTATGGTGAGTTCGTTGCACACACACCAAATTGCTTCCAATATTTATGCCCGCCCACATGATGAATAAGCAGATCCTCGACACGTTCCGGGCTTTGCTGAAACAGTTCCGACAATGGATCCATGGTTTCGCGCAAAACAACAGGGCTTGTGAATTGAGCGACGACGGCCGCATGCATACCCGGGGTGAATTCAGAGCCAAATTCTTCCCTTAAAAAGTCCAGTGTATAAAGTAAATCATCGTATCGCGCCTGCCCAAATGGCATTGACCAAACACTGTAATTAAAAGCGTCCTCAATTTGATTTTGAAGTAGCTCAGCAAGGTCTGGCGACAAATCAACAAACCGTGTCGCCTCATCCGCAGACCGTACCGGGCGGTTGGCGGTTGCGTAGAACGCAACACATGCATCCTGTGCGTTTACAAACCCGGCGTTCAGTGTTGCGGTGCAGAAAAACACCAGCGTCACCGTCGTGCGTTTATCGAAATATTTCATGGATCAGAACCCTAAGTAGCCGCAATTTCTTTGAACGGCCTAAAGCTAAGAACTTAGGTGTCCTGCTTTGTCCATCGCTTCGCCCTAAGACGACTTCCCTTCCAAAACCGCAATCCGCGCTGCCAGCGCTTCGTTTTCTTCGCGGGCTTTTTGGGCCATGGCGCGCACGGCGTCGAATTCTTCGCGCGTCACGAAATCGCGGTCGGCAAGCCAACGATCCATCATAGATGACATCGCGGTTGATGCCTCATCCTTGGCGCCTTGGGCCACGCCCATTGCGTTAGTCATCAACTGGCTGATGTCGTCGAATATTTTGTTCTTGGTTTGCATCGTCTTCTCCGATCAAGTTGCAACCTATATGGGGCCTGAACAGCCTGTGATCAAGCGCCCAAGCTGGTTGACTTCGTCGCAGCAGCATTAGAGGAATAGCCCCATGTTCGCAGCAATCCCCTTTCCCGATATCGGGCCCGAAATCGTCTCGGTCACTTTGTTTGGCCGCACCTTGGCGCTGCGTTGGTACGCGATGGGCTATATCGTTGGCATCTTTCTGGGCTGGCAGCTGATCAAATACGCGCTGCGCCGCGTGGACCTGTGGCGCAACGACCCGCCCATGCAAACCAGCCAGCTAGAAGACCTGCTGACCTATATCGTGGTCGGCGTGATCGCGGGCGGGCGGCTTGGCTATGTGTTGTTTTATAAGCCTGCGGATTTTCTAGCCCACCCGCTTGATATCATTAAAATTTGGGAAGGTGGGCTGTCATTTCACGGCGGTTTCTTAGGTGTCATCGTTGCCGTTTATCTATTCAGTCGCCGCAATAAGATTGTCTTGTCAGAACTGGCCGACATCATCGCTGTTGCTGCGACCCCGGCCATTTTGCTGGTGCGCTGCGCCAATTTCGTCAATGCGGAACTCTGGGGGCGCCCGACCGACCTGCCGTGGGGGGTGATCTTTCCGGGGCAAGCCGCCCAATCATGTGCCACCATCCTTGAAGATTGCGCGCGCCACCCCTCACAGCTTTATGAAGCCGGGTTAGAAGGGTTGCTACTTGGCACCGTTTTGATGCTTTTGGCCTTCCGCTTTGGGGCGCTTAAGAAACCTTGGCTTTTGACGGGCGTGTTTTTCGCGGGTTACGGTATGGCGCGGTTTTTGGTCGAATTCGTGCGTCAGCCAGACGCGCAATTCCAAAGCGTCGGCAATGAATTGGGGCTCGCGTTCCATTACAACGGCTGGGGGCTGACGATGGGGCAGACATTGACCCTGCCCATGATCGTCATCGGGCTTGCCCTTGTGATCAGGGCCCGTCGGTTGTGACCCCGCTTGGCGCGCAGATGATTGCCCGGATCGGGCGCAGTGGGCCGATCACATTGGCTGACTATATGGCTGATTGCCTGATGCACCCGGATCACGGCTATTACGCAACCCGCGACCCGTTTGGCACAGCGGGCGATTTCATCACGGCACCTGAAATCAGCCAGATGTTTGGCGAATTGATAGGGTTATCACTGGCGCAAAGCTGGCTGGATCAGGGGGCGCCATCGCCGATGACACTGGCCGAGCTTGGCCCCGGACGTGGCACATTGATGGCCGATATCTTGCGGGCGACGAAATCGGTGCCCGGCTTTCACGCAGCGCTGCGCGTGCATTTTGTTGAAACCTCGCCCGTACTGCGCAAAGCCCAAGCCGCCGCCGTGGAAGGTGCCGTCTGGCACAACGATGTGACCACCCTGCCCGATCAGCCGCTTTGGCTGGTCGCGAATGAATTCTTTGACGCGCTGCCCATCCGGCAATTTGTCCGCGATGCGGATGGATGGCGCGAACGGATGGTTGGCGTGACTGATGATGCGCTGACCCTTGGGTTGTCAGCGGCAGCACCGATTGATCTGCTCGACCATCGGCTGGCGGATACTAAAGCGGGTGATCTGGTCGAACATTGCCCTGCCCTACCAGGTATCGTGCAGCAAATCACAGATAAGATCGCGCGTTTCGGCGGCGTCGGACTGATCATCGACTATGGTGATTGGCAATCGCTGGGCGACACGCTGCAAGCGCTATCGGCGCATGACATGGTCGACCCATTGGCGCAACCCGGCCAAGCCGACCTGACTGCCCATGTGGATTTTGCAACCATCGCAGCCCATGCAGCCCCTGCAAAATTCAGCCGCCTAACCCCACAAGGTGTCTTTCTAGAGCGGCTGGGGATTACGCAACGCGCCCAAAGATTGGCACAGCAGTTGCAAGGCGATGCGCTTGACGCACAAATCAAAGCACATCGGCGCTTGACCCACCCCAGCGAAATGGGCGACCTTTTCAAAGTCATCTCGCTGTACCCTGCCAACGCAACCCCGCCCCCCGGATTAGAACCATGACGCTAGATATCATCACCAGTCCTGATCTTGATGGGGTGACCCACGGGTTTTTCGGGCGCAAAGGTGGTGCTTCATCAGGCGTGTTCGCCGGGCTAAACTGCGGTTATGGCAGTTCAGACCAGCATGAGGTCGTCAGCATCAATCGTGCGCGGGTCGCGGATGCAATGGCGCTCGATCCGACACAAATGGCTGGGGTGCACCAAGTGCATTCAGCCGATGTCATTGTGGTCGAAGCCCCCCTTGCCCCACAGCTCAAAGCCGACGCGCTTGTCACCGCCACGCCAGGGGTCGGCCTGACAATCCTGACGGCTGATTGCCAACCCGTGCTTTTCGCCGATCGCAAGGCAGGCGTTATCGGTGCCGCTCATGCAGGTTGGAAAGGCGCGTTGAACGGCGTCTTAGAAAATACCGTCGCACAAATGGAAGCCCTAGGCGCACGGGCGGCAGATATCACGGCAGTGATCGGCCCCTGCATTAGCCAACGTGCGTATGAGGTCGGGCCGGAATTCATGGATCAATTCACCGCCAAGGACCCCAAATTCGATCGGTTCTTTGTCGCTGGCGAAGGCGACCGCTTGCATTTTGATCTGCCCGGTTTTGGTCTTCATAAATTGCAAACATCTGGGGTCAGCACCGCGCGCTGGACGCACAATTGCACCTATGCAGACCCCGAACGGTTCTTCAGCTATCGGCGCAGCGTGCACCAAAAAGAAGCCGATTACGGCCGGTTAATCGCGACAATCCGGCTGTAGCCTAGCGGATTATTCACGAATACGCCGTAAAATTGCCCATTTTGCAACCAATGCTTGGTCGGAAAGGGTGGCACGGGCTGCCCTGCGCCACTTCGGGGGATCTCTATGGAGCAACGCTGGCAAAGGTCTATTTGCAACGCAATTGCACAGTTTAACACTACCTTTCCTTGGCAGCGCGCAAGGCGCAAGCCACATGATTGCGCCGCCAACCCAATCGTTTCACCCGCCCCTTTCAGGCGAAAAACAGCCCAAGAAAATCAAATCTTTTGACAATTGGCCCACTAAAGACTTTGAACGACCTTATGAAATTCACCAATCATCAGAGCAACTTGGCTCGTGAAATCAACTTTTGAAATGATGGGTATGTAAATGAAGACATCCTCTGACACGGAGGCAGACACGACGGTTCAGACGCCTCGGGCATCAGGGGCTTCAACGGCACGGCGTGGATCGCAGCACCAAAACAAAACGCCCACACGCAAATATGAAATCATCTATCGGAATGCGATGGGCGAGATTGTTGAAATGGCGCGCGCGGCCCCCGCGCAGCCGACATTTGAAAACGCATTTGGCGCGCTTGGGCGTGGGGCAATGGTTTCGACCGACAATGGTCCGATGACTGTCGAAGACCTGTTACCGGGCGATCGCATTCGGCTTGCAAATGGTGAACTAGAAACCTTGCTATGGCGCGGGTCGATGGTGATACACCCCGACGACCCACATATAAATTCGGAACATAGCTGCCTGATCCGCATCACAGCCGAGGCGCTTGGGCCAACCCGCCCGATGCCTGATCTTGTCCTTGGGCCAACGGCACATCTATTACACCGTGCGGCCGGCGTGCGGACCCTGACCGGTAAGCGGGCCGCCTTTATCCCAGCGCGTGACTTTGTGGATGGTAACCAGTTTATTGCGCTGCGCCCGACCATCCCCGTGCAAGTCTATCAGCTTGGCTTTGACCGGCAAGAAAGCCTGCTGGTCAATGGAATCGAGATTGAAAGCCTGCACCCGGGTACATTCTTTGGACTGGGGCTGCGTGGTGACATGCTGACACAATATCTGGCGCTTTTCCCGCATAAGCGTGATTTGCAGGATTTTGGCGAAATGCGAAACCCGCGCTTGCGGATGCGCGATTTAGAATTGCTTGGGTAGACGCATCCAGAAGCGTAAATTCAGCAACACAGAGGCCACAGCGAGCCCAACAACCAGCCCAAACCATAGCCCAATTGCGCCGTATCCGAACCAGAACGCCAAAGCATAGCTGGTCGGCAGACCAATGACCCAATAGCTAACCGTCGCCATCACCATCGGCACCGCCGTGTCTTGGACACCGCGCAGCAGCCCCAGCGCCATCACCTGTGCACCGTCGACAATTTGGAACAATGCGGCGACAAAGATCATCTGCACGCCGACCGACAACAGCAGCTCTCGCGCGGGTTCTTCAGGATCAATAAATAGGCCAACCAAGAACTCAGGAAACAGCATAAACAGTGCAGATGTCGCGAGTGCAAAGATCCCCGACATTGCGCTTGCAGCAAGACCGCCCCGGCACAACCCGATCGGGTCTTTACGACCAAGCGCACGGCCCGCACGCACGGTCGCGGCTTGGCTAAATCCGATATGCACCATGAATGTCAGGCTTGCCAATTGGATCGCGATCCCATGCGCGGCCAGTTCAATCGCGCCAATCCAGCCCATCATCACAGCACTTGCACTAAACAACCCGCCTTCGGCCAAAGAGGTTAGCCCAATCGGCCAGCCTAGCATAAAGACCCGGTTCAAAATCTCTCGGTCGCTGCGCCAAAAGTTCTTGAACAATTGAAACTGCGGCAAGACACGCAGCGTATAGCCCGCCAAAATCAGCATCGACACAACTGTCACCGTCACCGACGCAATCGCGGCCCCGCGTATCCCCAATTCTGGCGCGCCCCAATTGCCAAAGATCAGCGCGTAGTTGACAAAAACATTCAGCACCGCCGCACCAATCGTCGCCCAAAGCAGGATCGCAGTGTGTTCAAGCGCGGAAAGAAATGATTTCAACGTCATCACGATCAGCGCCGGAATCATCTGCCAAATCGTGATCTGTAGATAGAAATGCGCCAGCTGCGCCACATCCGCGTCTTGGCCAATGGCGATCAAAATATCTTCGGCCCATAGAAATGGCAGGGTCACGCAAAGCCCGTAAAATATGGACAGCCAAAGCCCCATGCGCGTGACACGGCGCACTTGGGTTTCGTCGTTTTCTTCCGCCGCCAAAGCCACCAACGGGGTCACCGCTTGGGCAAAGCCCGCGCCAACAATGAACACCACAAACAAAAGTGTCCCAGCAATGGTGGATGCCGCAAGCGCTGTCACATCATACCAACCCAACATAATCGTATCCGTCATATGGATCGCAAACTGCGCCACATGGCTAAGGATCAAGGGCATGCCCAGCTTGGCAATGGCTTTGACATGTTCCGGGTATGATTGCGTGCGCTGTTCCATTTGCAAATGCTTAGGGGGGATTTGACACCCCGTCCATAGACATCGGCAGCTGCGCCATGACATGATCGGTGTAAGCAGGAGAATACAATGGGAAACGAAACCCAAACACTGATCAGCGAGGCGCAACGATTTTATGCCCGGCTTGCCATAAACAACACGCGCGACTGGTGGCAAGAGAACCGTGCCACCTATGACGCGCGCCTTAAACCCGGCGCGCTTGCATTGCTGGATGATTTAACCGCACCGCTGTCAGAGCTTGTGGACGCCCCTATCAAACCCAAACTTTTTCGTCCCCACCGCGACGTGCGCTTTTCCAAAGATAAAACGCCCTACAACACCCACCTGCATATGATGTGGCAAATCCAATCGGACTCCCCGCAAAATCCGGTATTTTTCTTTGGCATCGGGACAGACTATGTCAGCGCGGGCGCGGGGCTTATGGGGTTTGAAAAACCGATGCTCACCAATTGGCGTGAAATGCTTGACCTGGATACCAAGCGGATGCTGGGTGTTTTTGACGGGTTGGAGGAAAATGGTTTCGCATTCCGTGAGCCCGCGTTGAAACGGGTGCCGCCACCCTATGACAAAGACCATCCCGCTGCGCGTTTCTTACGAATGAAAGGGATCGTCGGCAGTCGCGCAGTTCCGCGTGATGCGTCGCTTTTATCTATTTTTAAATCGCTTTGGCCGCTGAATGCCTTATTAATTTCAATCGCCGAAGCTTGACCGGGGTGGATCAAGATCCACCCTACGCTCCGTCACGTGCGAGCCAGCCCCGATAATGAACGACCGGTGCGCCAGTAAAGGGCGCATGAAGCGCCACGTCAAAGTGGAACCGACCGTCTTTTTCATATTCATGCGACACGCTTTTGGGCAGGGCAAACCCCGGCAGCGGGATCGGCCCAACACGCCCCGCTGTCACCGGGAAGTGCAGCTGATCATCCGTCACATACAGCCCAAGCGTAAATGTGAACGGTCCAAACCGTTCGGTCAGCGTATTTTTGTGCTGCCGCAGGTATGATCGGAACTTTTGTCCGTCAAAGTCGCGCTCCCACCGTTCACCGCCATTAAAGGGCGTCATCGTGACCGTTACCGGAATATCGGCGGCGTCGGCTGGAAACCGAAACAGCGCACCAAACAAGCGGGACAAGACAGATTTCCCACGCGTCACCGATCCGCGCCCGGCCCAGCGCCGTGGCCCATAGACATCATGCAAATCGCGCACCTGTGCCGGGAGCGTGTCATAGTCCGCCTTAAGGTGGCGCGCGAACAATGGTTGGATATCTTCGGTCACGAATTCGGTTGTCACCGCAAGGTCCACCATCCCCTGCGCGATCGCATCTATTGGAACAATGGCGACGGCGGGCTTTGCCCCATGAGGAATCGCATCGCTATCGCGCAAGACCACGCGCGCAGCCACAGCCGGGATAAACGGCCCCTCCCCATCCGTGGCGACCAGACGCCAAATCCGGCGTTGCCAGCCGTCATCCGTTTGCACTGTCACCGCAACGGACATCCCGCCTTCGTCTGTGCCAAAGCGGTACAGCAGCGTGGCGAGCCAGAGCAGCAGGCTGATTAACCAGCCCGGAATAGGAAAGCGCCAGAACCCACGCAGCCATGAAAATACGGCCAGTGACCAGTTCATCACCCCCAATTCCAACCCTGCGCGAAACAGAACCGAGCGCGCGCCAAAGGCATCAGCAAAAAGCCTGTGATCAGGAACTTCGATCATCCATCCCGGGCGCACGATCCCTTGGCCGATGTCAAATCTTGCAGGGCGCGACCAGCTGCGCATCGGGATCTTTGCGCCATCAATCGGCACTTCAAAATCAACCCCACATTGGTGCAAAATACTGGCGACAACTGACCGCCCGCGCGGGGCGCGGTTGCCAGGCAAGATCGCGGTGCTGATCGTGTCGATCTTTGCGCCATCCTCCAGCGCCGCAACCGCCGCCGAAGAAATCGCAGGCACGCTTGAGACACCTGAAAGGGCGAATACCCCCGCCGCTTTTGCCTCTGCATCCAGAGCCGTAATCCCCGCGCAAAACGCAGGATCATCGGCCAGATCAAGGTAATGCACCCCCTGCGCAATACAGGCCCGCGTAAACACATAAGGATCGTCACCATAAGCATGAAACGGCCCGGCGGCATCCACGACGGCAGCTGGGTTCGCGGCCCAAAGCGGGGCGAGATCACCTCCGCGGTCGACGACCAGTGGCGTTGCGCCAAATTGCGCGGCAAGCTGTGTGGCCTTTTCCAATGACCGCCCAGCGACTACCACATCATGCCCATCGCGGGTCAGCAAATCGACCAATTTGGCGCCGAAAACACCGTAGCCACCTAAGACGATAATTTTCATGGGGTCTCACCAACGGGTTGCGCAACAACGCGGCACTTACGTAGGCCGAACGTACGGGTCAGCTTGGCGGCTTTAAGCGCCTTTGCCAGATGATCGCTGAAAAAATTGAGTTACGAATTTGGGTGTCGACCCAAAAATCAACGCCCTCTAGGGCAGATTGACTGACGGCAATATCGTTATCTTTTGCATATGGCGGAATCCTCCAAAAAAGGGCATCAAATTTTCTAATTTCTTGCGATTCTTCAGGCTCGCAGCATGTCTTCGTCTCGCCAAAGTTAATGCAGTAATACGACCCTTCGATCGGTGTTTTACGATCATGCTTGTATAACATTGTCGGATAAAACGACGTTTGGCCAAGGTCAAACTGCTGCATGACCTGCTTCACCTCATCAGAAACAATAGGGTTCCCGCCAGGAAGCGAAAAATGTGGCGGCTTTTTGTATGTTTTATCAGGGTACTCCCCCCAAAAGGCCGCAGGAAAACAATCTGCCGCCAATGGCATCCCTTTTATGTTCTTTTTAAAACAGGATAGGTATTTCTGAGGATCAGTTTCAACGAATTCATTTTTGAACGAAGTATTTAGGGCTGTATTCGAGAGCGCGGCGCTCACCCAAACGGTTTCTTTTTTCATCAAATTCATCTTTCAAATATCAGCATTGATCACGGCGGGAATCTCATGACAACAACCTTGCGCGGAATTTCGGATCGGGCAAGGCGTACATGTCGCCCTGTCCGAACATAGCGTAGCGATTGCGCGCCACCCGGGCATACAGCCAATTGCGGATCGGGCGCGGGATCATCCGGAGCACAGCAAACAAATGCCCAAGCCCACCCGAACGCTGGCCGACACGGATCAACGCGTCAAAATCGCGCCACACCCTGCCATTTTCGATAAATAACCAAGTATCCGGGTCCAAAGGGTCCAACCCATTGTCACGCATCAATGCCGCCCCGGTTTCAGATTGGATCGGGGCGATTTTAATCTCGCCGGTGCGGTCCAACAGGTGGATCATCCGCGCGCCCCAAGAACATAGGGTACAACGCGCATCCATGACGGCGATAGGATGATCTTGGGCTGTCATATTGCATCCACTTCACGCAACATATGGGATGCATTGGCCACGGGCGCAATGGGTCACAATAGCGCGGACGCCCTGCCTTTAGGGCGCTTCGGCTAAGATCTGACGCGGCGACCCGTTGTCGTCCAATGCCACAAAAACAAATTCGGCCTCTGTCACCTTCGCACCGGTTTTCCCATAGCGCCCCCGCGCCCAGACATCGACATGCACTTTCATCGAGGTCCGGCCAACATGTGTAAGATCGGCATAAAGCGTGACCTCATCGCCGACTTTCACAGGGCGCAAAAAATGCATCCCTTCAACAGCAACCGTGGCACTGCGCCCTTGCGACACACGCCCCGCCAAATTTCCCGCGGCCAAATCCATCTGCGACATGATCCAGCCGCCAAAAATATCACCCGCAGGGTTGGTATCGACGGGCATTGCGATCGTGCGAATAACAAGAACACCATCGTCTTGTTGGCGGCCATGCGAAGCGCGGTCTTTGGCCTGTTCAAGCGTGATTTTGGTGTCAGTGGTCATTTGTGTGGCCTTTTAGGTTAGGGTCGGAGCAGTCCTAAGAAATCATAAACGCGACCACAATGGTATTTGAGAGGGTCATCGGTCAACAATGCCGCGCCCGAACCGAGGGGCAGGAAGCAAAGCGCCCGCCCCGTGGGGGCGGTTCGGGCGCTGCCCAATCGAAGATTGGGCACGGTTACCTACTCCCCCAACACATCCCGCCATGAATGTTTTGGTGCAAAGCCGACCATCGTTTTCGCATTATTGTTGGCATAGAATGTCTCGTCCGGGCGCATTTTGCGTTTTTGCGGCACGCCTTCGTAGAACTGCGCGATGACCTCGTCCGTTGTGATCCCCACGGACATATCATCGTTCGCCACGTTGAATACCTGATAGCCAAGCCCGTCTGTTTTCAGACAGCAATCCACCATATGCCCCAGATCGCGCGCGTCGATATAGGCAAAGATATTGCGCCGACGGCTGGCAGGGTTTTCCATAAACGCGGGGAAGTTTTGCGCGTATTCATGCGGCTCGATCACATTATTAATCCGCAGCCCATAGATATCGATGCCCGTGCGGGCCTGAAACGATTTGGCGGTGGCCTCGTTGCAGACCTTCGACATGGCATAGCTGTCGTGCGGCACGGTGGGGTGGTCCTCGTCGATGGGAATATAATCTGGCTTGACCTCACCATCAGCAAAACAGACGGCATAGGTGGTTTCAGAGCTCGCGAAAATCACTTTGGGGATGCCAAGTTTTACCGCCGCTTCGATCACATTATAAGTGGTGATTGTGTTCTGGCGAAAGCACTCAGCATCCGTGCCGATCATCACACGTGGAACAGCGGCGAAATGCACGACGGCATCGTATTTTGGCACGCCTGTCCCCGCATCCAATTCATGAAAATCGGTGAATTGCGACATGGCGCCAATGACCTGACCCGCGTCGGTCAGATCAATCAGCAATTCCGACACATCCAAGCCCGACGGAACAATATCCGCATTGACGACCGTATGGCCCTGCCCCTGCAAATAGGTAATCGCGTGCTTACCAGCCTTGCCGCTGCCGCCCGTGAAAAAGATACGCATACAAATCCCCCCTTGCCCGCGACATTAACCGCGCCGTCCGCAACCGCAATGGAAGATTAGGAATCGTACAAACGCTCATTCGCTTTCCACGACGTAAAAAATGGCGCACCTGCAGCCTCAAAGGCATCATGCAATGCGTCTGACATGGCGTATTTGATCTGTTCATAACTATAGCGTTTCTCGCGCCAGAGATGGCGACCAGCCGTGACGGCTGGATCAAACGTCAATCGATGTTCTTTCTGATTTGACCAACGGATTTCCATATAGTCACGCAAATAAGCGGGTGATTTCATTGAGACCGTCGAGCGCTCGTCGATGATACGAGCAATTGTTTGCGTAACGTTCAGGAAATAGTAGTTCCCCTCTGCGGGGATGCCATCGCGAAACGTCACTTTGATTGGAACAATCTGATGTGTGTCAGGCTCGATACGGTCAAGAACGTCTTTGACTGATTGATTGATGATTATGGCTCCACTTTGGACACACCACGTTGGCGCATAGCTTTTCAACCTCTCAGGAAAAATACTCAGCACGCAGTCTTCCGGGATTTCTTCGCGAGACAGTATGCGTGTTCCGTCCATGAACACCCCGAAAATTTCGCTGGCGCGCTTTATCCGCACCATTTCTTCTTCGGTCGCCCGAATGCCCGGCCGACTTTGACTGCCCCGAATTCTTTGCCTCCAACGCGTTAGCTCACTCGGCATATGGAACCGTTCGGGGTCTTCATAGGGAATTTCGACGATGTAAGGCACGGATGCAAAACCCTGTGTTGATAATCCAAAGGCGCATAGTTTGGGGAGACCCCCGCAACCCTAACGGTCTCACCCGCAACCGCAATGGCAGATAAGACGCCAATCCGCGCCCTTTGCCAATTGCCCCAACCGCATCCGCCTGCCATTATGGCCCAAACAAAAAGAATGAGCAGTACCATGGCCAATGATCTTTTGTCCGGGGGCGCGGCCCCCGAAGACTATAACGCAAGCAGCATCGAAGTGCTTGAGGATATGGAGCATGTGCGCCTGCGCCCCGGCATGTATATCGGCGGCAAAGACGAACGCGCGCTGCACCATATGGTCGCCGAGATCATCGACAACTCGATGGATGAAGCCGTCGCAGGCCACGCCACATGGATCGAGGTTGAACTGCACGAAAACGGCCATGTCACCGTGCGCGACAACGGGCGGGGCATTCCAACCGACCCGCACCCCAAGAACCCTGATAAATCCGCGCTCGAAATCATCTTTTGCACGCTGAACGCGGGCGGTAAGTTTTCGGGCGATAGTTACCAGACATCAGGCGGTCTGCACGGGGTTGGGTCATCGGTGGTGAACGCGCTGTCAGATCACCTACGAGTCGAGGTCGCACGCAACAAAGAATTGTTCATGATGGAATTCTCACGCGGGGTGCCACAAGCACCGCTTGCGAAAATCGGCGCGGCCCCCAACCGGCGCGGCACGGCGGTGACATTCCACCCAGATGAGCAAATCTTTGGCAAGCTCACGCTTAAGCCCAAGACGCTGTTTAAAATGGCGCGGTCCAAGGCCTATCTTTTTTCGGGCGTTGAAATCCGTTGGAAAACCGGGATCAACGATGGGGACACCCCGCTCGAGGCCACGTTCAAATTCCCCGGCGGGTTGGCTGACTATTTGACCGAAGTTTTCGCAGGCGCCACCACCTATTCCGAAGCCCCCTTTGCCGGAACCGTTTCATTTGCGGATAAATTCAACGTGCCGGGCAAGGTCGAATGGGCGATCAACTGGACGCCCACGCGCGACGGGTTCATCCAATCCTACTGTAACACCGTCCCCACCCCCGAAGGCGGCACGCACGAGGCCGGGTTCTGGTCCGCGATCCTCAAGGGGATCAAAGCCTACGGCGAATTGGTCGGCAACAAAAAGGCAGGCACCATCACCCGCGAAGACCTGACCACAGGCGCGGGCGCGCTTGTTTCTTGCTTTATCCGCGAGCCGGAATTTGTTGGCCAAACCAAAGACCGGTTGGCAACGACAGACGCGCAACGCATGGTCGATGCCGCCGTGCGCGACCATTTCGACAACTGGCTCGCCGCCGATACAAAATCAGCAGGCGCGATCCTTGATTTCCTTGTGCTACGCGCCGAAGAACGGTTGCGCCGCAAGCAAGAAAAAGAAACATCGCGCAAATCCGCGACCAAAAAACTGCGGCTCCCCGGCAAGCTGACCGATTGCACATCCAAAGACCGGATCGGCACAGAACTGTTCATCGTCGAAGGCGATTCCGCGGGTGGGTCCGGCAAAGGGGCGCGCGACCGCAAAACCCAAGCGCTGCTCCCGCTCAAGGGTAAAATCCTGAACGTGCTGGGGGCGGCATCTAGCAAGTTGACCACCAACGCCGAAATCAATGATCTTTGCGAAGCCTTGGGCGTTGGCATGGGCACCAAATTCAACGTCGATGATCTGCGCTATGAAAAGATCATCATCATGACCGATGCGGATGTCGACGGGGCCCATATCGCGTCACTGTTGATGACATTCTTCTTTACGCAAATGCGGCCCCTGATTGATCAAGGGCACCTGTATCTGGCCTGCCCGCCGCTTTACCGGCTAACCCAAGGGGCGCGGCGCGTCTATGTGGCCGATGACGCCGAAAAAGACGCAGTGCTTGCCAAAGGGCTTGGCGGTAAAGGCAAAATCGACGTGCAGCGATTTAAAGGTCTGGGCGAAATGGACGCAAAAGACCTCAAAGAAACCACGATGGACCCCGCCACCCGCAAACTCATCCGCGTCACCGTCCACGATGATGAACCCGGCGACACTGCCGATCTGGTCGAGCGCCTCATGGGCAAAAAACCCGAACTGCGTTTCCAATATATTCAAGAGAACGCGCAGTTTGTGGAGGAGTTGGATGTTTAGGGTGTAGTTACTCTAGCCGCACCAATAACGCTACTTGTGACATTGAAATAGCAACCATCGGCTGATACGCATAAGTGGAACAAATATGGAATCATTGTTACATGCGTACGATTTTTTTGACTTTTGCGATAGCTACCGGAACGCTTTTGACTGGATGTGAAGAACCCGAACAATTCTATATCTACAGAGAGGGCGCTTCTGTTTCACGCGCGGATAGAGATTTCTACGAATGCCGCCTAGAAGCCGCACAAGCTGTTCCACAGAATACTCAAGTTGCGACGACGCCACGGTATACAACGCCCGTTAATACTCAGTGCTACAACACCGGCTACAGTGTCCAATGCAATACAACCGGTGGGCAGGTGTATGGCGGACAAACCTACAGTTACGATGCAAATTCGGAAATCCGAGGGAGTTACCGCGCTAGGTGTTTAATTGAACGTGGCTATAGCGGTGTTAGTTTGCCCGCATGTGACTCTTCGCAGATATCCACAGATATGATGCAGCAGCTTTCTCGCACACAGCGGGCGCCGCAACCAGGTGCGTGCTACGTGCCGCTAACAAATGACGTTGGAAATATTCTGCTGGCTTCCGAGATTCAGTAACTCAAAGGCAAACTCAATCCTCGCAAAAACCTAAATGAAATTTGGAGACCTATGCTAGGGCAGCGCTTGGACCTCGGGGTGGGTGCTTTAGCGCCCTCCCCGTGGGGGAGGTCCGGGCGCTGCCCGGCGATGCCGGGCGGGATGGGAATTAGGCTAAGCAACCCATTTCGCACCATCCTACAGCACGCACCGTTAACCGCACAAACGCCAGACAAATGCCCGGCGTTTTGCCGACGCAAATCCGACGCGGTGCCGACAGCCCAAACCCCATAAAATAGGGGGCATTACCCCACGATTCGTCCGCAGCACCATGTAGGGTGGGTTTTAACCCACCTGCCCCGCATCACCGTAGGTCAATCGGGCCAAGCGCTGCGCGGATAATACTATTCGTATCGTCACTATCCGCTGACACGGCCAGCCCCACCAGCGCGCCGGGTGTCCCGCCGAATGCGCGCGCGTAATCCGCTGCCAGATCAACGCTTTCACTATGCGCGCCGGTGCCTGCTTGGCGCAGCGCAATCGTCGCGCCTTGGCCCGCAGGCCCGTAAGGCGACGGGATCACTTGACCACGTGCGTGGTTCCCGCCCCACGCATATTGGATGATGCGCACCTCATCATTTCCTAGCAAACTCCGAATGTTAGCACCTTCGTTTGCTGCGGCGGATGCCTCGGGAAGGAATACAAAATAGACAGACACATTGCGGTCATCCCCGCCCTTTTGGGCAAGGCTCGTCGCAGGCACCGATTGGTCCACACGCCAGCCCCAAGACGCATTGCGCGCGCCCCACTGATCCCGCGCAACCCGCGTCCACGCCAAAGAAACTGAGCCTTCAGACACAATCCCAAGGTCAGATCCAAAGCTATAATCGTTCGAGCTAAATAACTGTAACCGCTGTTCGGCCCAACCGCTCGAAAACGGCACAGGCTGCGCAATGGCAGGGGTGGTCAGGGCAAGGCAAGCAGCCAATGTCAGGTAACGCATGAGAAACTCCAATCATTCAATTGAACACATGCATACCTCCAGCTTCCCATACGCCCACGCACCAATTCACAATCTCCCGCGATTGTCAGCTATTGCTACCGTTGCAATAGTTCGATGTATTCGGTCAGCAGTAGTAACTTCGTGGGAACGGGCGTGCCCAACCCGTTGTTTTCAACAATCACCGTCGCACCCATATCACCAGCGCCAAATTCAGGCATGGCAGCGCTAAAATGCGCATCGCGTTGCAGGCCGTCGATGGTGCTCATGACTTGGTCAGTTGGGAACTCTCCGCCGTTACGCGACGCAATCGTGGTCATGTCAGGCGGCGCTGTTTCCAGCCCTCGCGCATAGGGCCCATCGCCACGCGCATCCGCGCCGTGGCAACTTGCGCATTCGGCTGCGAAAATTTGCGCGCCACTTTCCGGGGTTTCGACACAGGCGGCCAATGTGAATGCCGCCACTATCATTAAATACCGCATCTGTACTCTCTCCTGTTTTCGTTACGTTAGCAGGGCTGAGCGCGATGGCATTGATCTAAATCATTTCAAGCGTGCCGGCGGTCAGCCGCACCTGTCGATCCATCCGCGCGGCAAGCGTCAGGTTATGGGTCGCAATAACAGCGGCCAGCCCGGTATCACGCACAAGCCCCATCAGGGCATCAAACACTTGATCGGATGTATCAGGGTCGAGGTTCCCAGTCGGCTCATCCGCCAGCAAAAGCGCGGGTTCATTTGCTAGCGCCCGGCAGAATGCTACCCGCTGTTGTTCACCACCTGACAAGGCCGCCGGGCGGTGCGATGCCCGATCTGCAATACCCACCCGGTCAAGCAGATCAAGCGCGCGGGCATGGGCTGCCGCATCACTTACCCCATTTGCTAACTGTGGAATCACGATGTTTTCCACCGCACTAAATTCAGGCAGTAAGTGGTGAAATTGATAGATAAATCCAACAGTTTCGCGCCGCACCGCAGTTCGTCTGCGGTCGGACAGGTTGGTCATATCGGTGCCATCAATCGTAACTGTGCCTGCATCCGGCGTATCAAGCAGCCCAGCGATATGCAGCAAGGTTGATTTACCGGCCCCAGAAGGGGCAACCAGCCCCACGACCTCTCCCGGTTTTACAGATAGCGAAACACCTTGCAACACGCGCACTTCGCCCGGTTGCCCTGCGTTATAGGTCTTGGTCAGGTCGCTGACCTCAAGCGTGAAATCATTCATAGCGCAACGCCTCAACCGGGTTCATACGCGCGGCACGGCGCGCGGGAAAAATTGTGATGATCCATGATAGACCCAATGAAAGCGAGACAGATTTCAGCACATCCGATAGGTGTAATTCAGCTGGAATCGCGTAGATACCGCGAATGGACGGATCCCAAACCCCGCCGCCCGCGACATAGTTCACAAAGCTAAAAATCGTGTCGATATAGGTCGCGAAGAGACACCCGAGGATCACGCCACAGATCGTCCCTACCGTCCCTATCCCGGCGCCGCAGATAAAGAAAACCCGCATGATCGACCCTTCGGTCAGCCCCATCGTGCGCAAAATCCCAACATCGCGCCCTTTGTTTTTAACCAGCATGATCAGCCCCGAAATAATGTTCATCGACGCGACAAGCACAAGGATCGACAAGATGATGAACATCACGTTGTCCTCGATGGTCAGTGCACGCAGATAGCGGCGCACCCGGTCTTCCCAAGAATAGGCCCATGTGCCTTCGCCGGCGGCGTTGGCGATAGATTGTTTCAGCTCTTCCGAGAGAGTGATGTCATCAAGCTGCACGGCCAATTCATCGGCCACGCCATCGCGGTTAAAGATAAACTGCGCGACGTCGAGCGGCAGATAGGCGCGCACTTCGTCGATTTGGTAGCGCCCGGTTGAGAAAATGTAGACCACATCGTAGGCATTGCGCCGCGTCGATTGCCCCATTGGCGTTGATGCACCTGCGCGGGTAGTAATCTCGATCCGGTCGCCAATTGTCACCCCAAGGTTCGCCGCCAATTCAGAGCCAAGCGCGATTCCGTTTGGCAGGTCGTCAATGTTGCCAAAGCTACGATCACTTTCAATAATCGCGTCTGATCTTTTCAGATCTTCAAGTTTGATCCCATAGATATCCGCAAGACCCAGCCGCCCGGACGCGCTTGCCATGGCTTGCCCACGGACAAGCGGAAAGACATCGGTCACGTGATCCTCGGCCCGAATACGGTCGGCCACGGTTTCAAAATCATCTATAGTGCCACCGGGTTGCTGTACGGTCACATGCGCATAGGCCCCCGCGATCGTATCAACAAATTCTGCGCGAAACCCTGACCGCACGGCCAAGGTCGAAATCAATGCGAAAACGGCCAAGGTCACCCCGATCAGGCTGATCCAGGTCATCACGCTGATACCGCCTTCGGCACGTTTGGCACGGATATAACGCCAGGCGATCATCCATTCGAATTTAGCAAAAGGTCGGGTGGACATTTATGACGTCTCTTTCTTGGAACGATTACCAATGATTGCCGGGGTTTTGAAACTGCGTAGCATCCCGGCCTTGGGCCGCTGATTTGCTTTGTGCGGCCCAAAGCAGCCCACGTTTGACCATCTCGAATGCTGGACCATTCGCAATCACGGATGCCTGATGGCCTAGCGCATTATAGTACACGCGGCCCAGCCCCCATTCGCGGGTCCATGCGACAGGCATATCCACGGGGCCATTTGCGCTGTGATACCATGTCACGACATCCGTGCGCGTGGTTGCGAGCACCTTGTTGGCAGGATCGACGTGCAAATAATATTGTTCGGTTTCAACATCAAAATCGCCGATGCCTGCAACCAACGGATCATCGGAAATGATGTTTACACGGTGTTTCACCCCATCGCCGCCCGGATGACCAACCCAATTGGCCCCCGTCATGAACTGCCACAAGGGCGATCCGCGAAATGCATCGCACATGCCGCCGTGACAGCCTGCGATACCTGTGCCCAAGGCGACAGCTTCGGACACATTTGTGGCGGCTTCGCGTGATAGATCGCTCATTGTCCAGACAGGCACGATCAGATTATAGGTCTTAAGACCTTCGGCATCGTCAAAACAATCAAGGCTATCTGTGACTGTCGTTTCGATCCCTGCATCGTTTAGAATTTTATCAAAAATAGCCGCGACTTTATCTGGCTCGTGACCATCCCAGCCGCCCCACGTGATCAATGCAGTTGTCATCGTTTTGCTCCCGATAGTGGGCGAATGTGGCTTTTCACCTCTGGTTGGGGCGTCGGACGCGCAACCGGAGGATCAGCTTTAACCCGCGTAGATGTCTGTTTCGGCGCGACTGTGCGTTGGTTGCGCCGAAACGGCAAGGTCAGCAATGACAAAATTGTGCCTATCAGCGCCCAACCACCAATAAAACCGCTGCCTGCAGCGGCGGCACCAGCGGTGCTGATCGGAACGGCCGGGGTGAAATCCTGCCACGCCGCCTGAAATGTCTGAACATCAGCCATTCTGTGCGGCATCAACATCCGTTGCATCGCAGAGGCATCGCGTAAGGCAGCCAGATTGTCACCCAAACGTGCATGTCGCGCAATGGTACGGCGCCACATCGCCTCTTGCCTCTGCGTCAACGGCACCTCGGCCATCGCCTCTAACATCTCTTCGCGCCCAAACCCGTCTTCGAGCGCCGTCGCATCGAACTCTTTAACCTGACGCGCCAATTCATCGACCTGCCCGCCGAGGCGCTGCATATATTGCTGCGAAAACTCAGGATATTGGGACAATCCCGCAGCCCCAGCAACGCCGCCCACAAGGCAAAGCACCCGGATCATATCCGGCCTTCCTTCATTTCATTGCGTGTCATTTACTGCCTCAACACATTATTTTGGACGCAGCATACCATCAAATGTGCGCGCCGTTAACGCATCATGTAAAAAATGGGCGTCGATCCGCAAGGACCGCGCCCATTTTCAAGTTCACATCGTGGTGTTTTGCCTATGCGATACCGTCGTAAATCGCGACGATCTTTGCAATTGCGTCTGCGGCGGGCATCTCGGTCGCTTCACCGGTGCGACGACAGGTGACTTCGACAACGCCGTTTTTGATCCCGCGTGGACCAATCGTAATACGCCAAGGCAGACCGATCATATCCATCGTTCCGAACTTGGCCCCTGCCCGCTCATCGCGGTCATCATACAGCGGCTCTAGCCCAGCAGCGGTAAACTGTTTGTAAAGGTCTTCGCAAGCCGCATCACAGGCTTCATCGCCCGAGCGCATATTCAAAATACCAACATGGAACGGTGTGACACCTTCGGGCCAGATGATCCCTTTGTCGTCATGGCTGGCCTCGATGATCGCGCCCAACAGCCGAGACACGCCGATCCCGTGCGACCCCATATGGACAGGCACCTTGCCGCCCTTACCATCATCGACCATCGCGCCCATGCTTTCGGAATATTTAGTGCCGAAATAGAAAATCTGGCCGACCTCAATCCCACGCGCCGTGCGTTTGCGGTCTTCGGGAACCTCAGCGAACATAGCCTCGTCGTGGGTTTCATCGGTGCGTGCGTAGCGGCTGGTGAATTCTTCAAGGACGGCGGCACATGCGGCCTTGTCATCATAGTCGATCTCACGGTCACCGAATTTCAGATCGGTGATCTCGCTGTCATAGAACACTTCGGATTCGCCAGTTTCCGCGAGCACAAGGAATTCATGCGTATCATCGCCACCAATAGGGCCTGAATCGGCGCGCATCGGAATCGCCTGAAGCCCAAGCCGTTCATAGGTGCGCAAATAGCTAACCAGATGGCGGTTATAGGCGTGCAGCGCGTCTTCCTTGGTCAGGTCAAAGTTATAGCCGTCTTTCATATAGAATTCGCGGCCACGCATGACGCCAAATCGCGGGCGGACTTCGTCGCGGAATTTCCACTGAATTTGATAGAGCGTGAGCGGCAAGTCTTTGTAGCTGGTCACATGTGACCGGAAGATATCCGTCACCAGTTCCTCGGCCGTCGGGGTAAACAACAATTCACGACCGCCGCGATCTTTGATGCGCAGCATTTCTTCGCCGTAAGCATCATAGCGACCGCTTTCGCGCCACAGATCAGCCGATTGAATTGTCGGCATTTGAATCGCGATGTGACCTGCGCGCGCCTGTTCTTCATGCACGATATTTTCGATTTTGCGCAGAACTTTGAACCCAAGCGGCAACCACGAATAAATGCCTGCACTGGCTTGTTTGATCATGCCTGCCTGCAACATATAGCGATGGCTGACGATCTGTGCCTCGCGGGGCGTTTCTTTGAGAACGGGAAGGAAATAGCGGCTCATGCGCATCGGTTTGGCCTTTATGGGATATTCAGTTGCTTTGGGTTTAATCTGCGTGGACGGCCCTCGCAAGCGCAGACATATGCGCAAACGGGTCGCAATTGCACGTTATTTCATCCACAACCCTTGCAAGAGTGCGTGTCATACCGCATCTAAATGACCAAGCAACAAGGGGTATCACATGGCGCTGCCGGTCCAACAGCAAGCAAAATACTGGGGAATCGCGACAGCGGTTTTGTTGGTGATCCTGTGGTTTTTAGGCGATGTGATTTTGCCCTTTGTGTTGGGCGGAGCGATTGCCTATTGTCTTGATCCCATCGCAGACAGGCTCGAGGCAATGGGGCTTAGCCGCTCTGTGTCTGTCACCATCATCACTTTGGTCGCAGCGCTGGTGTTTATTCTTTTGATCTTGCTCGTGATTCCGACGTTGATCGAACAAACCGGCCAATTGGTCGATACCGCGCCCGAACTGTTCAATCGCTTGCAAGGTGCATTGACCGAACGCTTCCCGTCGCTGCTGGATTCGGAAAGCACGATTCACAAGCAACTGCTTGCTATCGGCGAGGCAATCCAGTCGAAGGGCGGCGAATTGATGAACAGCCTGCTAAGTTCTGCGATTGGTTTGCTCAATGTGGTCGTTCTTTTGGTCATCGTGCCTGTTGTCGCATTTTACCTTCTGCTGGACTGGGACCGCATGACCGCACGCGTGGACGAACTATTGCCACGCGATCACGTTGAAACTGTGCGTAATCTGGCGCGTCAGATCGACAACACGCTGGCGTCTTTCATCCGCGGCCAAGGTACGGTTTGTCTGATTTTGGGCACCTATTATGCAGTCGCCCTGATGATTGCCGGGCTCAAGTTCGGGCTGATCGTTGGATTTATCGCGGGGCTTGTGACGTTTATTCCTTACGTGGGTGCACTGGTTGGTGGTGTTTTGGCAGTAGGGCTGGCGCTGTTTCAATTTTGGGGCGGCACCGTTCAGGTTGATGGCGTTGATGTTGTTGAAACCACCAATTGGCTGCGGATTGGGATTGTCGCAGGGATCTTTGGGCTTGGGCAGTTCCTTGAAGGAAACATCCTGACCCCAAAACTGGTCGGCGGCTCTGTTGGACTGCACCCGGTTTGGCTGTTGTTTGCCCTGTCGGTGTTCGGATCACTATTTGGCTTTGTCGGCATGCTTGTCGCCGTCCCCTTGGCCGCCATCACCGGTGTTCTGACCCGCTATGCGCTGGAACATTACAAAGGTGGTCGCCTTTATCGCGGGCTATCAACGGACGAATAACAATGGCGGAACAACTGACATTTAACTGGCCAACAGGTGTTGCGCTGGGGCCAAATGATTTCTTTGTCTCTGCCGCGAATGCACAAGCCTTTGCCATGCTGACGGCGCCGCAATCATGGCCGGACCGCAAGCTGGCCATCGTCGGGCCAAAGGGCTGCGGTAAAAGCCACTTGGCGCGCATTTTCCAAATCCAATCTGGCGCGCAAACACTGAATGCCGCAGCGATGCCCGCAGATTTTCAACCTAGCGCCAATTGCGTGATTGTCGAAGATATGGAAGCGCTGCCCGAAGCCTCGCAAGAGGCCATGTTCCACCTGCACAACCATCTACGCAATACTGGCGGCACCCTACTGATGACCGCCCAAGAGGCACCGACCCGGTGGCAGATCCCCCTGCCCGACCTGGCCAGTCGAATGCAAGCCACCACGATCACGCAAATCGACAACCCTGATGACGCCTTGCTGTCCGCACTGATCATGAAACTTTTTGCCGATCGTCAAATCATGCCCGGCCCACCGTTGGTGCAATATTTGACAACGCGGATCGAACGTTCTTTTGCTGCTGCGGCTGATATTGTCGCACGGCTTGACGCGGCAGCCTTGGCCGAAGGACGCAAAATCAACAAGGCGCTCGCGGCGGACCTTCTGGACAAGTAGCCGACAGAGCGCAATAATTGTCACAAAGCCGCAACAACTGTGGCGCATAAGGCCGCTATGAATACGACAAATTTTCTCGAAGGCGCGTTTCCAGCACCGACCGAACTCGACATTGATCTGGCGACACCAGCCCGTTTTGTGAACCGTGAACTCAGCTGGCTTGGCTTTAACTGGCGTGTCCTTGAAGAAGCCGAAAACCCACGCGTGCCGCTGCTCGAACGGCTGCGTTTCCTGTCAATCTCGGCAGCCAATTTGGACGAATTCTTTAGCGTCCGGGTCGCGGGCCTGCGCGAATTGGCGAATGCGGGCAATGTCGCCCCCGGTCTTGATGGGCTGACACCGGCCGAGCAGCTTGTGCTGATCGACGCCGATGCACGCAAATTGATGGCCCGCCAACAAACTATATTCACCGCATTGCAAGCCGAAATGGGCGCACAGGGTATTCACTTGCTTACGCGCACCGACTTGACCAAAGACGAAATCAAATACCTAGAAGATGTGTTTCTTGAACAGGTATTTCCGGTCCTGTCGCCGCTAGCGATTGACCCGGCGCACCCGTTTCCGTTCATCCCCAACGAAGGTTTCGCGCTGGCGCTACAACTTGAACGGACCGGGGATAAACGCGCCCTGCGCGCGCTATTGCCTGTCCCTGCGCAGATCGATCGTTTTATCCCTCTTCCGACTGAAGATGGGCAACGCTTTTTGCCGCTTGAAGAACTGCTTTTGCTGCATATCGGTCAGCTTTTCCCGGGCTATAAGGTCAAAGGGAACTGCGCCTTTAAAGTCCTGCGCGACAGCGATCTAGAAGTAGAAGACGAAGCCGAAGATTTGGTGCGCGAATTTGAAACCGCGCTCAAACGGCGTCGCCGCGGAGAGGTTGTCCGGCTGAAGATCTCAGCAAAGGCCCCTGCCGCGTTGCAGACCCTTGTGATGTCTGAACTCCACGTCACATCCGAAGCCGTCGTCGAAGTTGACGGGATGATCGGCATCGCAGATCTCAGCGAACTGGTATTGGACAACCGCCCTGACCTGTTGTGGCCATCATTTTCGCCGCGTGTCCCCGAACGGGTCCAAGACCACGATGGCGATATGTTCGCGGCAATCCGCCAAAAAGACATGCTTTTGCACCACCCCTATGAAACTTTTGACATGGTTGTCCGGTTTCTTGCTCAGGCCGCGCGCGACCCCGATGTCGTTGCGATCAAACAAACGCTTTACCGTACCTCTAAACGATCTCCAATCGTCGAGGCCCTGTGCGAAGCAGCTGAAGATGGTAAATCCGTCACCGCCTTGGTTGAACTCAAAGCTCGCTTTGACGAAGCAGCCAACATTCGCCAGTCACGCCGTCTGGAACGGGCTGGCGCGCATGTGGTTTATGGGTTCCTAAACTACAAAACCCACGCCAAGATCAGCACCGTCGTGCGCCGCGAGGGTGACAAGCTGGTGACTTACACGCATTTCGGCACAGGCAACTATCATCCGATTACCGCACGGATTTACACCGATCTAAGCTTCTTTACCTGCGACGCTAAATTGGGGCGCGACGCGACCAAAGTGTTTAACTACCTTTCGGGCTACGCCCAACCCGAAACGCTGGAAAATCTGGCGATTTCACCGATCAGCCTAAAGCAATCTTTGCTTGATAGTATCGCTGCAGAAGCAGAAAATGCCCGCAACGGGAAGCCCGCCATGATCTGGGCCAAGATGAATTCACTGATTGAATCCGATGTGATCGACGCACTTTATGCGGCCTCACAGGCGGGGGTGAAAATCAGCCTCGTGATCCGTGGTATCTGCGGGTTACGCCCCGGTGTTAAAGGGCTGTCTGAAAACATCCGGGTGAAATCCATCGTTGGGCGTTTCTTGGAACATTCACGCATCGTGTGCTTTGGTAACGGCTGCGATTTACCCTCCAAAGAGGCACGGGTGTTTATCAGCTCTGCTGATTGGATGGGCCGCAACCTAAACCGCCGGGTTGAAACGCTGGTCGAAATCAAAAACGCGACCGTAAAGGCGCAAATCGTTGGCCAGGTCATGGCTGCCAATATGGCTGATGTCGCCCAAAGTTGGGTGATGGACGCCGACGGCAGCTTTACCCGTGCGGAAATCCCCGAAGGTGAATTTGCGTTCAACTGCCACCGTTTCTTTATGGAAAATCCATCATTGTCAGGGCGCGGATCAGCTGGCGCGTCCGACGTGCCAAGATTGACCCACACGGATGACTAGATAGTTTTTCGTTTCTGTGGCACCCCACCTTGGCTTGTTTGGGTTGCGTAGCGCCTGAAAACAAGGCAGCTAGCAATTGACTGGCAGGCACGTGGTCTTCATGATGAACGCCGCGCATACCGGGGGAACATCATGACACAACAACCCGAGACGATTGATTGGGGGCCGTTTGGGCGCCCGTTGTTTGACGATGCCGCCGCCAAAGGGTTAAGCCGCGTGGGTGTGATTGATGTCGGTTCTAACTCTGTACGGTTAGTCGTGTTTGACGGCGCGGCGCGGTCCCCAGCCTATTTCTACAATGAAAAAATCATGTGTGCATTGGGCGCTGGGCTGTCTGAAACCGGGCACCTTAACCCACAAGGACGCGTGCGCGCCCTATCCGCGATCCGCCGCTTTGCCGCCCTTGCCGAAGGAATGGGCATTCTGCCCCTGACCGCCGTCGCCACAGCCGCCGTGCGCGAAGCCAGTGACGGGCACGATTTTCGCGAAGAGGTTTTGCGCGAAACCGGTGTCAAACTTTGGATTATCGACGGCGAAGAGGAAGCCAGACTTTCTGCGCAGGGCGTACTATTGGGCTGGCCGGGCAGCTACGGGTTGGTCTGCGATATTGGCGGATCATCGATGGAACTTGCCGATCTGTCGGATGGGCGCGTTGGGCAACGCGTAACCTCGGCCTTGGGGCCGCTCAAGCTGCGCGAGATCAAAGGTGGCAAGAAAGCCGTCAAAGCATTTGTCCGCGAAACCATTGCCCGGCTTCATGATGAAATGGGCAATGAAACCGGCATGCGCCTATTTTTGGTCGGCGGATCATGGCGGGCCATCGCGCGGGTTGATATGGAACGGCGAGGTTATCCGCTTACGGTTCTGCATGAATACCGCATGTCATCGCGCCAGATCAGCAAGACGGCCAATTATATCGAAAAATCAGACCTGCAAGAACTCCGTTCGCGCTGCAACATCTCAGAAAGCCGCGTTTCGCTGATTCCGCTAGCGTCAGTAGTGCTGCGTGAATTGATGCGAGTGTTTAAGCCCAAAGATGTTGCTGTGTCGTCTTACGGTATCCGCGAAGGGATGCTGTTCGAACAAATGCCGCGCGACCTGCGGGAACGGGACCCACTAATTGAAGCTTGCCGCTTTGCCGAATCCAAAGACGCGCGCATGCCCGGTTTTGGCAGGTTGCTTTATGACTTTGTAAAACCATTGTTCCCGCGCGCCAATTGGCAGCGCATTCGAATCATCAAGGCGGCCTGTTTGCTACATGATGTCAGCTGGCGCGCGCACCCCGATTACCGCGCCGAAGTCACATTCGACAACGCCACCCGCGCCAATCTTGGTGGGCTCAAACACTATGAACGCGTATTCTTGGGCTTAGCGCTGATGCACCGCTACACCAGCAAGGCCGACAAAACCCGATTTGCGCCACTTTTTGCCATGCTAGATGACGCGCAAATCAAAGAGGCACAGATTCTTGGAAAAGCCATGCGTTTGGGCGCAATGCTTTGGCTGTCAGCGGATGAACCACCGGGCAAGCTCAAATGGAACTCACGCAAACGCGCGCTGACCTTGGTGTTAACAGAACACGCCCGCCCCCTGTTCGGCGAGGTCGCGGAAAACCGCTTAAATGGCCTCGCGGCCGCTCTTGACGCGACAGTCGCAATCAAATTTAAAAAATAGAGGATGCGATGGTCATGATTTTGCCATTGGGTGTGCATCTGTTAGACAAGTTCTCCTTTTAAGACTGTCCAATTATATGCGTTTGAGGGGCTCTACGTGGCGGATACAGATCAAAGCTTAAAAGTAGCATTCCGCTATGACATGGCGACAACAACGCACCTAGGTGCGCGGGACTATCAAGAAGATGCGCTTTTGTCCCAAGCGGTAGGGCCCAATGTTCTGGGGAGCGTAGTGGTTGCCGATGGGCTGGGTGGTCATGCTGCGGGTGACGTCGCTAGCGGTATCGTCAGCGCCGAAGTATTTCGCCAGATTACCGCGCAAAATTCCGACCTTCTAGCCTGCAAGGCAGACATCCCTGCCCTACTGACCGACGCTGCCCAAACGGCGAATACACAGGTTGGGGCGCATGCAATGGCCCACGCTGAAACATATGGTATGGGGTCCACCCTATTGGCCACGATCATTGTCGATAACGCCTTATCATGGGCTTCGATCGGGGATTCGCCATTGTACCTATATCGTGACGGCGCGTTGCAACAACTCAGCACGACACACTCCATGGCGCCGCAGATTGATATGCTTGTCAAAATCGGCGCGCTATCGGAACAAGAAGGCCGCGATCATCCCAGTCGCCATACATTGACCTCAGTCATTCGGGGCCGTGACATCAAGGCGATTGATTGCCCCAAAACGCCTACCATCTTGCGCGATGGCGACATCGTCATCGTCTCAAGCGATGGGCTGCAATATTTGTCAGACCCGCAAATCAGCGGAATTTTAGCGGCGACATCCCAACAACCAGCCCAAAAAATCGCTGATGCACTTGTGGCCGCACTCGAAGACCTAGACGATCCTGAGCAAGACAATATCGCCTTTGCCGTCATTAAATGTGCGCAAGACTAGGTGCTTTTGTCCGGCAAATCCAAGACCACTGGAAAATGATCAGAGGCCTGCAATAGTGCAGCCTGTAGTGACTTATTTTCATAGCATTCGGGGTGATCAAACGGGTGCCATATCTGCCAATCTGGGTTCTGGGCACGCAAACCCGGTGACACCATGATGTAGTCTAGCAGGGCCTGAAGATAGGGCTGCCCCTTACGTTTGAACCGCGAGGTTGTCGGTGCAGCCCCCAATCTACGGCTTAGCGCCTGCCGCGCGTGCGGATCATACATTTGTGCCGCGCGCCCTTCGCCCAAAACGACTTCGACGCTTGAACGGCCAAACAGTTTTTCATATTCATCCAGCCCCGGCCCGTCATTAAAATCGCCCAAAATGATTAGGTCATCGCCTTGCGCAAGGTGGGTATCCACCCGGCCGCGCAGCCATATGCATTGGGCTAATTGCTTGCGCCTGTTTTCAATTGAAATGCGGATGGCTTCGGCGTCAGAAGTTGCGCCATGTGGTGCCTTTGATTTCGCGTGCACGCCAATCAGGCGCAACGGCCCCGCAGGCCCATCAAGCGCCAATTCTAGCGGCGGTTTCGACCAACGTATCGGGTCGGGGGAGGCATCGACATCCAAATCCATCGCAAAGGTCTGATCAAAACGCGGGTACTTATCATCGCTTAGCGGATCATGGCTGACTTGGACGACAGCCGGATCATACAAAAATGCGATTTCTTGCTGGGTATCGTTGGCGAAACCGACAATGGCAGCGCTAGTCCGCAGCCCAAACTGACTGGCAAATTCACCCAATGCGCGCACCGCGCTGCGGGTTGGGCTGGTATCGGGGGCCTCGATGATCATAACCGCATCTGCGTCAAGCGCCTGAAATACTGCGCCCAGCGCCGCCGTCTGCTGCGACTTGGTGACATCCCAACGGGATGACCAGCTATCGTCATCAATCAACCTGCCATCATCGTCAAATAACCGATCGAACCATTCAACATTATAGGTTGCGATCCTCATCCGCGCGCGCCTTGGATATCTTCCCACGCCCGGTTGATAGCCACCATCCGTCGTTCGGCCAGTTTAACCGCCTCGGGCGGGACGCCGCGCGCGATCATTTGGTCAGGGTGGGTTTCGCGGACCAAATTGCGCCAAGCTTTGCGCACTTGATCTATTGACGCATCAGGGGCAACCCCAAGCACGTCATATGGGTCGCGATCCGCGTCCTTCACAAATTGCGCACGAATGCCGCGAAAACGCCGTTCGTCAAACCCAAAGATGTTTGCAACATTGTGCAAAAAATCATCCTCATTCGGGTGATAAAACCCGTCTGCCATCGCAATTTGAAACAGCCCTTCCATCAGATGGCACAGCGGCGTGTCATCATCCGCAAACATTGCTTTGATTTGGCGCGCGTAGGCTTCGTAACCCGCCACATCTTGGCGTGACAGGTTAAAGACCCGCGCGGCGTTGTCTTCTTCCTCGGGGGGGATCGTGAACACCTCGCGAAAGGCGACAACCTCGTCGCGGGTAACTTGCCCATCTGCCTTTGCCATTTTTGCCCCCAAGGCGATGACGGCAATCGCAAAGGCAACCGTGCGGTCGGGTGCGGTGCGTAATTTCTCAAAAACGGCTGTCAGCCCCTCGCCCGCAGTCAATGCAGCAAGCGCGTCCGCGATACGTGCCCAGATCGACATATGCGTTCCTTTCAGAGCTGTTTTTGCATCAATACCAAATCGATCCAACGATCAAACTTGAACCCGACTTGCGCCAAGGTTGCAACCTTTTCGAACCCAAGTGCTGCATGAAACGGCACAGCACCGGGGTTTTCAGCGCTACATCCGGCAAACATTGTATGCATCCCTGCGCCTTTGGCATGGGTGCAAAGCGCGTCCATCAAATTCCGGCCGCCACCCTGCCCCTGCCCGTCGGGGTGCAGCATGATCGTGTGTTCACAGGTGAATCGATACCCGGCCCCACCGCGAAACTGGAAATAGCGCGCAAAGCCTAGGACACGGTCGCCCTGTTCCCAAACGTAACAGGCGTTAGCAGTAAGCGAAGCGGCTTCCGCGACCGATTTTTCATCAGGATTAAACGTAATTGTCGTTTCACGAATGGCAAAATTCCAAATATCGGCGATTTGGCTAGCGTCATCTGCGGTTGCGAGGCGGATCAACCCAGCACCTTTGTACCATCTGGCCCTTCAAAGGTTGCCCGAAACCCGACAAGACCAGTTTCAAAACGAATGCGCGGATCATCAATAGCCACCTTGCACCCAATTTCGCGGGCCAAAGGATGTGAGATACAAAAATCGACGAGCTTCAATCCCGTTTGCGGAAGCGACGACGCGGGGTGGACCGTGCCCTCTGCCCAGCGCATCAGCGTCGGAAACGCCCCACCATAAGGCAAGCCACCATCATCAGGCACCGTGATATCCCAACGCAAATCGCCGCGCTCTAGCCCCTGTGCGGGGCCAGAAATCGCTTTATACGCCGCCAAATCATCTGCCCGACAAATCCAATTGGCCACACGCGGGGCACCGTCAAACTGATCAAGCCCAAACCAACTGTGCCCTGCTTCGGCGGCACAAGTCGGATCTTTTGCGATCACTTCAAGATACAGCCCGTCTGCCAGCCCAAGTAGCATGTTATGGGTCCCGTACCGTGCATGAACCCCGCCGGGCTCCAGCGTGACCCCCAACTGAGACTGCACCCAATCCACGCCTTGCTGCAAATTTGTTGCGGCGACCGCGATATGATCAAGCGTAAACATGGTGTATCCAACTCGTTAATAAGTATTAACGCCAAGAAAACCTCATTTTTCGCTTGATGCAAGCCCAACAGCTATTAGATGATCACGCAGATATTACAAAATTGGTCAGGATATACAAATATGGCACTTCGCGCCGCGCTCGATCGCTTTTTTCGTCACGACGCATTTGGCGGCATACTATTGATGGCATCCGCCGTTGCGGCGCTTATTGTCGCAAACTCGGCGCTGGCACCGTACTATGACCGCTTTCTTGGCGCATATCTGGCTATCACCGTAAATGGTGAAGGATTAGAAAAACCGGCAATCCTATGGATTAACGACGGCTTGATGGCGATCTTCTTTTTCTTGATCGGTCTCGAGCTAAAACGCGAAATTCTCGAAGGTAAGTTGAAAAACCCACGTGATGTGATCTTGCCGGGCATGGCCGCCGTGGGTGGGATGATTGTGCCTGCGCTCGTGTTCATCATCTTTAACTGGGGCAACGCAGCGACGATCAACGGCTGGGCGATCCCAGCGGCGACAGATATTGCCTTTGCACTTGGTGTTCTCGCCTTGGTTGGCACGCGTGCACCTGCATCGCTCAAGGTATTTTTGCTGACGCTCGCGATTTTGGACGACCTTGGGGCCATCGTGATTATCGCGTTATTCTACACGGCTGACCTAAAAATCGACTATCTGTTCCTCGCGATCTTGCCGCTGATCGGGCTGATCGTCCTGAACGCACGCGGTGCCCACCGGATTGCTCCGGCAATTTTGCTCGGCGCGATCATGTGGTTCTTTGTGCTAAAGTCTGGCGTCCATGCGACACTTGCCGGGGTGGTAACCGCGTTTCTTATTCCGATGACGGACCGCTACGGTAAATCCCCCCTTCATGCGCTAGAGCACGGGCTCACCCCTTATGTGCTCTATCTGATCGTACCGGTCTTTGCCTTCGCCAATGCGGGGGTTGTGCTGACGGGGCTGTCATTTAGCGATCTATTTGCACCCTTGCCTTTGGGCATTGCGCTGGGGCTAATCCTTGGCAAGCAAATCGGCGTCTTTGGGGTCAGCTTTGCGATGATCAAACTTGGGTTTGCGCGGCTACCACATGGCGCAAGCTGGGCACATATCTACGGGATCGCCTGCCTTGCGGGTATCGGGTTTACGATGTCACTGTTCATCGGTTCGCTTAGCTTTGACGATCCAGCACTGATGAACCAAGTCCGTTTGGGCGTGCTATCGGGGTCTTTGGTATCGGGTATCCTGGGCTATGCGGTATTGATGCTGGCGTCAGGTAAACCCGAAGCTGACGATCACGCGTGACGCGCAGCTTTCTCTGGCTCATAGAGCGGACGGTTATTTTTAGTGATGCGCGCTAAAAGCTGTTTGGCTTTCTTACCGTCGACTATAGGACGGGCGGTGGTGGCAGGAGTGCCAACACTCTTCATCGCCCCTCCTCCTCCAGTGACGCCTTTCACGTATGGCGTCAGCAAAAGCGTTTCGACAAGCGCGCCATTCGCGGAAATCAGTTCGTGCTGGTCGCATAAGATATGCACATAGGTGATTTCCTCAGTTGGGGTCACCACATCGATACCACTCTGCCCAACGAGCTTTGCGGCGGGCACCAGCACCTCATCAACGCCGACCATGCGCTGCGCAACGGGCGAGGCAATCAACATACGGTGTTGACGCGACACAATAAGATCGCTGGCAGGGTAACCGCCCCCCAAACACCCCGCCTTGAACCGAATGGGCTGTTGGTTGCGGTGTTCGGCCATATAATCTGGCGACACTGTCGTCTGACCAATCCAACGGATCGGTTGGAACCCATGGTCCGCTGTCAAGACATTATCACCCGCGACAAGATCTTGCGCAGGCATATCGCCCTTATCAGTTGAAACGAGCGTCTCGCCTTCGATGCACAACACAGAATCGCCATCATCAATCGTCGCGTAGGTAAGATTACCAAAAATGTCCCACTGATAACTTTCACCCACGGCCACATCTGTGTGCTCAAGAAAGTTGTCAGACAATGCAGTACCAGGCAGGCTTGCGGTATAGGCCGCACCTTCTGACACAGTGAACGCGGGGATATTGTCAGCACTATAAAATGACAGAACCGTGCCGCTATCAATATTGGTCAGCGCAATTCCGCTGCCTTCGTCACTGTCGCTGTTCGCGTTCTTTATCCCAACTGAGATAACATAGATAGTATACGTGGGATCATCGGGGTGCGGCACTCCGGTCAATGTGCCAAGGTTCACCTCGCCCCCGGCGATACCCGCGTTGGTGTGCAACGTCCCATCGTCGTCATAGACTGACACAACAAAATCATTCGGGTCGTCATCAGGTCCGAGGGTGATTTCAACAAACTCACCTGAATTCACGACGCCTGAGCCCCGAAAATGTAATTCTGAAATGAACGCCATAGGTAAACTCCGCACTTTGAGACAATGAACGTCCCTGTGCGGCTAGCTTAGCGGCAAACCGACTGTTGCGCGATAGGTTTATCGCGGTAGCCGGTTTTCCCAGCTTATCCCTTGGCGGATGAAAGTAATTCCAAAATCTCGCTTGCCGCTTTGGGGATATTCGTGCCCGGCCCAAAAATCGCTTTGACCCCACTATCATATAGGAACTGATAGTCTTGCTGCGGGATCACGCCGCCGCAGATGACGATGATGTCTTCGGCGTCTGCATCTTTAAGCGCTTGCACCAATTGCGGCGCGAGGGTCTTGTGCCCAGCCGCTTGGGAACTGATCCCAATCACATGGACATCGTTGTCGATCGCGTCTTGCGCGGCCTCGGCGGGGGTTTGGAACAGCGGCCCCACGTCAACATCAAAGCCGATATCGGCAAAGGCGGTCGCGATCACCTTAGCACCCCGATCATGCCCGTCTTGGCCCATTTTAACGACTAACATACGCGGGCGGCGACCTTCGGCCGCGGCGAAATCTTCTACGTTGCGTTGAATTTCGGCGAACCCTTCATCGCCTTCGTAGGCCGCACCGTAGACACCGGCCAGTGTTTTCACTTCGGCGCGGTGACGCCCGAATGTTTTCTCCATCGCCATGCTGATTTCTCCGACTGTGGCGCGCGCGCGCGCGGCTTCGACTGCTGCGGCAAGTAGGTTCCCGCCTTCATTGGCGCAACGTGTCAGCTCAGCCAATGCAGCGTCACAGATGGCCTGATCGCGTGCCGCTTTGGTCGCGTTAATCCGCAGGATCTGGGATTCACGCACGGCAAGATTATCAACGTCCAAAATATCAATCGGGTCTTCTTTGTCTTTGCGGTATTTGTTCACGCCGACGATCACCTCATCGCCGCGATCAATATCGGCCTGACGACGGGCAGCGGTTTCTTCGATCCGCAGTTTCGGCATACCTGATGCGACAGCTTTGGTCATACCGCCCATTTCTTCGACTTCTTCGATCAACGCCCACGCCTTTTCGGCCAATTCATTGGTCAGGCTTTCGACGTAATAGGACCCGGCCAGCGGATCGACGACATTGGTGATGCCAGTTTCTTCTTGCAAGATCAGCTGGGTGTTGCGGGCGATACGCGCGCTGAATTCGGTTGGCAACGCGATAGCCTCGTCCAATGCATTGGTGTGCAAAGACTGTGTGCCGCCCAATGCAGCCGCCATCGCCTCGTAGGCGGTGCGGATCACGTTGTTATAAGGGTCTTGTTCTTGCAGTGACACGCCAGAGGTCTGACAGTGCGTGCGCAACATGGATGACTTGGGGTTCTTTGGTTCGAACTCTTCCATGATCTTGGACCATAGCAGACGTGCCGCGCGCAGTTTCGCGGCCTCCATGAAAAAGTTCATCCCAATGGCAAAGAAGAACGACAGACGCCCGGCGAATGCATCCACATCCATACCCCGCGCAATTGCGGCGCGCACATATTCGCGCCCGTCCGCCAGCGTATAGGCCAGCTCTTGGACAAGGTTCGCCCCCGCCTCTTGCATGTGATAGCCTGAGATCGAGATCGAATTGAATTTGGGCATCTCGTTTGACGTATATTCGATAATATCCGCGATGATCCGCATCGAAGGTTCCGGCGGGTACACATAGGTGTTGCGCACCATAAATTCTTTCAAAATATCGTTCTGAATAGTCCCCGAAAGAAGCGCCTTATCGTGCCCTTGCTCTTGGCCGGCGACAATGAAATTTGCCAAAATCGGAATCACAGCACCATTCATGGTCATTGACACCGAAACCTTATCAAGCGGGATACCGTCGAACAGGATTTTCATATCCTCAACGCTATCAATGGCCACGCCCGCCTTGCCGACATCACCTTCGACGCGCGGGTGGTCGCTGTCATAGCCCCGGTGCGTTGCCAAATCAAAGGCCACGGAAACACCCTGCTGCCCCGCATCAAGCGCCTTGCGGTAAAACGCATTGGATTCTTCGGCGGTCGAGAACCCCGCATATTGACGGATCGTCCAAGGGCGGCCTGCGTACATCGTCGCCTTCACACCGCGCGTGTAAGGCGATTGGCCGGGAATGCCGCCCATATGTGGCAGGTCTGCCGTATCATCAGCCGTATAGAGCGGTTTGACGGGAATCCCTTCAAGCGTATCCCATGTCAGCGCATCAAGCGGCTTGCCACGGAGTTCTTTGGTGGCGATCTCTTCCCACGTTTTCTTATCGGTCATTGTGGCCTCCGGCTCTGCGCGAAATAAATTTCGCTGATTTGCGCTTCACCCTTATTATTTGGGCAAACGGGCGCTATATCTATTGCTATGAAGTTACTGACAAACATCGGGCTTTGCGCCTTGTTCATCGTTTTTGGTGTGGCCACATCCGCCCAAGAGCAAACTGTGCTAGAGCGTTGGGAGGCAGACCGCACTACGATTTTTGATGCACGCGAAGTCACGCTGGATGATTTCCACTGGATCGCGCGCCCCTTGATTGTGTTCGGCGATAGCCCCAATGATCCGCATTTTCGCCAACAGATGGATCTGCTGGCGCTCGGGCTCGATGATCTGGCCGAGCGTGATGTGATCATCATAACGGACACGGACCCCGATGCGCAAACTTCGGTGCGGCTGGCCCTGCGCCCGCGTGGGTATTCGATGACCCTACTTGGCAAAGACGGGCGTGTGGCCTTTCGCAAACCATCGGCATGGAATGTACGCGAAATATCGCGTTCAATCGACAAAATGCCCCTGCGCCAACAAGAGGTCGAAGACCGTCGTATATTGGCGCAATAGGTCACTTATTCGAACTCCATGATCACTTCATCAACCGCGAGGCTATCGCCAGCCGCTGCGTTGATTTTCTTGACCACGCCCTTGCGTTCAGCGCGTAGGATGTTTTCCATTTTCATGGCTTCCACAGTGCAAAGCGCTTGGCCTTCTTGGACCTCATCACCGGCAGCGACGTCGACTTTGACGATCAACCCCGGCATTGGGCATAGTAAGAATTTCGACGTATCTGGCGGCAGTTTTTCAGGCATCAATGCGGCCAGCTCCGCCTGACGCGGGGTGCGCACATGGACCTTGATGTCAGCACCACGGTACCGCACCCGGAACCCGCCCGAGATTTTCGCAACCTTGATTACAAGCGGCGTGCCATCGACAGTGAGGCGCGCAAGCGGATCACCCGGCGTCCAATCGCTTTCAACGCGTAAGGTTTTATCGCCGATAGTGACATCTGCACCCTGCGTATCCGCGGCAATTGTCACCGCGTTTGACGCACCTTGCAATGATACCACCCAATCCGTGCCAACCCGGCGTTCATGGTTGCCCATCCGGCCCGAAATCCGCGTGCGGCGGATTTCAGCAATACGGTGCATTGCAGCCGTGGCCGCCGAAATGCCCGCGCATGTTGCGTCATCCAGCGTGACACCATCAAACCCATCGGGGAATTCTTCCTCGATGAACGCTGTGGTCATATTGCCGCTGGTGAATTTCGGATGGTCGTAGACCGCCGCCAAGAACGGCAGGTTATGGCCAATGCCTTCCAATTCGAACCCATCAAGCGCAAGCCGCATTTCTTCGATCGCGGCGGCGCGGTCGGGTGCCCATGTACATAGCTTTGCGATCATCGGATCGTAGAACATGCTGATCTCGCCGCCCTCGACCACGCCAGTGTCGTTGCGCACAGCGCGTGTCTGCGTCGCTTCTTCCGCAGGCGGACGGTAGCGGGTCAAGCGACCTATTGAGGGCAGGAAATTGCGATATGGATCTTCGGCGTAAAGCCTGCTTTCCATCGCCCAGCCGTTAATTTTCAGATCGTCCTGTACAAACGGCAGCTTTTCTCCCGCAGCTACACGGATCATCTGTTCAACCAGATCAACACCTGTGATCAGTTCGGTCACAGGGTGTTCTACCTGCAAGCGGGTGTTCATTTCGAGGAAATAGAAGTTGCGGTCGCCGTCCACGATGAATTCGACAGTGCCTGCGCTGGTGTAGCCAACCGCCTGCGCGAGCGCGACAGATTGTTCACCCATCGCCTTGCGAGTGGCTTCGTCTAAGAAGGGGCTTGGCGCTTCTTCGACGACCTTTTGGTTGCGGCGCTGGATCGAACATTCGCGTTCGTGCAGGTAAACCGCATTGCCATGCCCATCCGCCAAGACCTGAATTTCGATGTGGCGCGGTTGGGTCACGAATTTTTCGATGAAAATACGGTCATCACCAAAGGAATTGGCGGCTTCGTTCTTGGACGATTGGAAGCCTTCGCGGGCCTCTTGATCGTTCCAAGCGATGCGCATGCCCTTACCGCCACCACCAGCAGAGGCTTTGATCATCACCGGGTAGCCAATTTCGTTGGAAATCTTCACGGCCTCTTCCGCGTCTTCGATCAGCCCCATGTAGCCCGGCACGGTGGACACCTCAGCGTCTTGGGCGATTTTCTTGGACGTGATTTTGTCGCCCATTTTCTCAATCGCGCCTTTTGGCGGCCCGATAAAGGCAACGCCCGCAGCGGCAAGTGCTTCGGCGAATTTCGCGTTCTCAGATAGGAACCCATAGCCCGGGTTCACGGCTTCGGCGCCAGTTTGTTTGATGGCATCCATCACCTTGTCGATCACGATGTAGGATTGGTTCGCCGGGGGCGGGCCGATGTGCACGGCCTCATCTGCCATTTTCACATGCAGCGCATTCCGGTCGGCATCTGAATAGATTGCAACCGTTTTGATTCCCATCTTCCGCGCAGTCTTTATGACCCGACAGGCAATTTCACCACGGTTAGCAATAAGGATTTTCTTGAACATTAGCTTTCGCCCCCCAAACAAAAAATCGCCGCTAGGGGACTACCCCAGCGACGATTCATAGATTTTTGTCGCACCGGAATGGCACGTGAATTTGTATTAGTTGCAGATCCCTGCGTCATCGCAGAACACGCCTGCGGCTGCGCCAACAGCGGCTGTGCCAACCGGGTCTGTGCCCAGAATTTCAGCCGCGACAAGACCTGCACCTGCACCTGCGACAGCGCGCTCTGCGTCGTTGTCGATACAGCCCGCAAGGCCAAAAGCTGCGACCGCAGCCAGAAAAAGAGATGATTTTTGCATTTTTTACTGCCCTTTAGAATTGTGTCACTAGGCCAAGGATTGGCCTCTTTCACGAGTAAAGCAATATGCACAATCACGTGATATGCAATAACAGACATTTTTTTGCCGATCCCGCGTTTCGGTTCGCCCTGTGAGAAGGCGAACCGAGAAGGGGAAGGATCAGTATGATAAGGTGGGTCGGTGACATCAAAAGAGGTCTGGCTTATCGCACAACTTATCATGTCTCCAAAAACTGCCGTTGCATACCCGCGTGTTCGGTCCCCCCATTTTTGGGAGGATATCCGCCGTCCAAGCGGCATAGCGCGTCTATGATGTGCAGCAGGTTTCATGTCTACTTTGCGAAAAGCTCTGGGAAGCTGACGCGCGCGACGTCAACATCGACACGTAGCATGGCTTCGTAGTCAGCCGGATCAAACGGGTCTTCGGCAGGGATTACTTCGCGCCCAAACAGCCAGCTCAAACGGCCCGCATCAAGATTGCCGCGCACAAACGGTTCGTCGCCAAAGTTCTCAAGCAATGCCTGCATGAACCCGACATCCGCGCGCTTGTCCGCAGGGCGCCGATCAGGGTAGCGTTCCCTTTCAGTTATCGCAGTCGCGCCGTCTTTATTTGCACGACGCAATACGAATTGAAAATCAGTCCCCGGCAAACGCCCTGGAAAGCCGCGATGTTTATCCATATATGGCAGGGCCATGTCATACCTCGGTTGTTGTGATCCATCGGATCGCGATAGATCACGCCAGACGCTTTGCATCCAGCGTGAAACGGTCACATCACAGCGGAATATTGTCGTGTTTTTTCCACGGGTTTTGCAATTGCTTGCCGCGCAGGCTTGCAAAGGCACGGCAGACCCGTTTGCGGGTGGAATGCGGGCGGATGATTTCGTCTATGAAGCCTTTCTCTGCCGCGACAAACGGGTTGGCAAAACGGTCTTCGTATTCTTTCGTGCGTTCCGCGATTTCCTCGGGCGATTTGCCACGGTGGATAATCTCGGTCGCGCCCTTTGCCCCCATCACAGCGATTTCCGCTGTCGGCCAAGCATAGTTAAAATCACCGCGCAGGTGCTTGGACGCCATCACGTCATACGCGCCACCGTAGGCCTTGCGCGTGATCACTGTCACCTTGGGCACGGTGGCTTCGCCGTAGGCAAACAGCTGCTTCGCACCGTGCTTAATCACGCCGCCGTATTCTTGGCTGGTGCCGGGCAGAAAGCCGGGCACATCCACAAGCGTCAGGATCGGGATTTCGAACGCATCGCAAAAACGTACAAACCGCGCTGCCTTGCGCGAGCTGTCGATATCAAGACAGCCAGCCAACACCATCGGCTGATTGGCAACAACGCCAACTGTCGATCCCTCAAGACGGATAAACCCGGTTAGAATATTCTTGGCGAACTCTTCTTGGATTTCATAAAAATCGCCCTCATCCGCGAGCTTATGAATCAGCTCTTTCATGTCATAAGGCGCGTTAGGGTTATCAGGGATCAGCGTATCAAGGCTGTCTTCGATCCGATCGACATCATCAAAGAATGGGCTCACAGGCGGTTTTTCACGATTATTGAGCGGTAAGAAATCGATCAGGCGACGGGCTTCGGCCAATGCCTCAACGTCATTTTCAAACGCACCATCTGCAACGCTAGATTTCTTTGAATGGGTCGATGCGCCGCCCAATTCTTCGGCGGTGACAACCTCGTTTGTGACAGTCTTCACAACATCAGGGCCGGTCACGAACATATAGCTGCTGTCTTTGACCATAAAGATAAAGTCGGTCATCGCAGGACTATAAACCGCGCCCCCCGCACATGGCCCCATGATCAAACTGATCTGCGGCACAACACCCGATGCCATGATATTGCGCTGGAATACTTCGGCATAGCCGGCAAGGGACGCCACGCCTTCTTGAATACGCGCGCCGCCAGAATCGTTGATCCCAATCACAGGCGCGCCGTTCTTCATGGCCATATCCATGATTTTGCAAATCTTCTGCGCGTGGGTTTCAGACAAGGACCCGCCAAAGACTGTGAAATCTTGCGAGAACACATAAACCATGCGGCCATTCACTGTGCCCCACCCGGTCACAACACCATCACCCGCAGGGCGCTCTGCCTCCATGCCGAAATCGGTGCACCGGTGGGCCACGAACATGTCGAATTCTTCAAACGACCCTTCGTCAAGCAATAGGTCGATGCGTTCGCGTGCGGTCAGCTTGCCTTTGCTGTGCTGCGCGGCAATCCGGCGTTCGCCACCACCAAGACGCGCGGCTTCGCGCTGCGCTTCTAGCTCTTGTAATACATCCATCAGATCGCCCCCAATTCGGTTCTTTAGCCGATCCTAGCGCAAGGCAGCTGTTTCACGAAGCGTGAATGGGAATATTTGCAAATTTTATCATTAGCAAAATTTAGAAATTGCAATATTGCAAATCGTATCCATACAATCACAGGGATAGACAAGACCTGAGTTGCACCCTACCCCTAACCCATGAGCAACTTACCCTTCATCCGCTTTCTTGATCGCAGCACCCCGCCACACATCATGACGCTAGTGTTGATCACAGGCATGTCCGCCCTTAGCATGACGATCTTTTTGCCGTCATTGGCAAAGATGACCGCCGATTTCGAAACAGATTATGCGATTATGCAGATCGCACTTTCGGGATATTTAGCGACGACTGCGGTATTACAAATTTTCGTTGGCCCAATTTCAGATCGCTACGGGCGGCGGATCATGATCCTTGCTGCGCTTTCGATTTTCATCATCGCATCCGTTGGCGCAATGCTGTCTCATTCGATCGAGCTATTTTTGTTTTTCCGCATCCTTCAGGCCGCAGTCGCCACCAATATGGCGCTCAGCCGTGCTATTGTGCGTGATATCGTTTCGCAAGAAGAGGCCGCATCCTTGTTGGGGTATGTCACCATGGGCACCGCATTGGTCCCAATGTTTGGCCCAATGATTGGCGGCGTGCTGGACGAAGCCTTAGGTTGGCATGCCACTTTTGCGTTCTTAGCGCTTGCAGGGGCCGCCACGCTCGTGTTGGTTTATTTAGATCTGGGCGAAACTGTCGCCAAGGGCGGCGTCAGCTTTCGTGACCAGATCAAAGGTTACCCTGAATTGTTTCGCTCGCCGCGATTTTGGGGCTATGCGCTTTGCAGCGCTTTTTCTTCAGGCGCGTTCTTTGCGTTACTGGGCGGTGCGTCGTTTGTGGGCAGCACAATCTTTGGTCTCTCCCCAATGTGGAGCGGTATCGCCCTTGGCGCGCCCGCCGTTGGCTATTCCGCTGGCAACTACCTATCGGGTCGGTTTTCGGTCCGCATGGGTATCAATACAATGGCCATCATCGGCACTGGGGTGACTATCGCCGGGCTTGGCATATCCGCCATTCTTACCATGTCAGGCGTGGAGCACCCGCTCAACTTCTTTGGATTTTGTATGTTTTTAGGTCTTGGCAATGGGATCGCCCTACCCAACGTTATGGCAGGGTCTATCTCAGTCCGTCCCCATCTGGCAGGCACTGCAAGCGGGCTAAGCGGTGCGATCATGATCGGAGGCGGCGCAGCCCTGTCGCAATTTGCGGGCGGCATGCTGACAGTTGAAACGGGCACCTTGCCGCTGCAACTGCTGATGCTTGGCACCGGGGTGCTTGCGTTGTTTTCAGTCCTATTTGTGGTCTGGCGCGAATCCCGCATCACTTGACCATAGGTTTGCAACAGCTAATCTAACTTAGCTAAGTTGCAAAAGGTGCGTAATGGCCGTTCAGAAACTATATGCCGGGGCAAAACTGCGCGAATTGCGCGGGCGGCTTTCGTTGACCCAAAAGGATTTCGCGGCAAAGCTCGGCGTTTCGCTGCCCTATCTGAATCAAATGGAAAACAACAACCGCCCGGTGTCGACGGCGGTGGTGCTGGGGTTGGCGCAAGAATTCGGGTTTGATGTCACCGAACTACAAGCCGGGGACGAGGCCCGATTGGTAAGCGACATGCGCGAGGCGATGGCCGATCCGGTCTTAACAGGCGCCGCCCCGGTGCTGGCAGACCTCCGATTGGTCGCTGCCAACGCCCCAGCCATCGCGCGTGCCTTTTTGGATTTGCACAGCGCCTACCGCCAGACGCATGAACGGTTGGCTTCATTAGACGAGGCATTGGGCCGCGAGGACGTCCGCCTGCAACCCAGCCCTTGGGAAGAGGTGCGCGACTTCTTTCATTATTGCGACAACTATATCGACGCGGTGGACCGCACTGCCGAAAGGTTTGCAATCCAGCGCAAGCCCGATGAAACAATCGCCCAAGCCGCCATTCGCGCGCTAACCGCGCACAATATTACCGTCACTTTTACCGATAGCAAAACGCTACGCCATTTTGATCCAGCCAGTCGCACCCTGTCGATGTCGCGCGACAGCCAGCCTGCAACTCAGAGCTTTCAACTGCTATTACAGTTGGCCTTAATCACCCAAAGCGATCTATTGGACGCAACATTGGATCTGGCTCGGTTTCAGTCACCCGAGGCCCGCAGCATCGCCAAAGTAGGTCTTGCCAATTATTTTGCAGGGGCCACGTTAATGCCGTATGGCGCGTTCCTAGCGGCCGCCCAATCTGACCGTCACGATCTAGAGCTGTTGGCGACCCGGTTCGGCGCCTCGATTGAACAGGTCGCGCACCGGCTATCCACGTTGCAGCGCCCAGGCGCAAAGGGCATTCCGTTCTTTTTTGTGCGGGTCGATCAGGCTGGTACGATTACCAAACGGCATTCAGCGACCACGCTGCAATTCGCCCGATTTGGCGGCGCTTGCCCGCTATGGAACGTGCATCAGGCCTTTGCCAACCCCGGACAGTTTTTGCGCCAACTTGCCGAAACCCCCGACGGGGCACAGTATTTTTGCCTGGCACGCGATGTGAGTAAATCTGGCGGGGCCTATAATGTGCCGACCCGGCGCTATGCGATTGGGCTTGGCTGCGAAGTGCGGCACGCGCCCGCCCTTGTCTATGCCGATCACATGGATTTAAGCGCGCCAAGCGCCTATGCCCCAATTGGGATTTCGTGTCGCATTTGCGAACGGCGCGATTGTCATCAGCGCTCTGTTCCGCCGCTTGAGCGCCAGCTTAGCGTTGACCCGAACACCCGCGGTGTTCTGCCCTACCAGCTGGATTAGACGGCAAGGGCGCACACGCCCCTGCCAAACCGCCGCTTAGGCTGCTTTGACTAAAATTCCGGCGATTTCATCCTTGAGCACCATGCGCTGTTTGCGCATATCAGCCATGTGCATGTCATCGGTCGGCTCAACATCGGTTTCGGCCCGGTGAATTGCCCGGTTCACAACGTGATACTCTTCATACAGCTTTGCGAAATGGGCATCGTTAGCCTTAAGCGCAAGCATCGCATCGTGCTGATCCGGGAATTCTTCAAGCAGTTCGTGCGGAGTATGTGACATCTGTATTTCCTTAATTTGCTGTCTCGATCCAGAGCTTAGAATGCAGAGATTCGACCCGCATTGATCCCGATCAACAAATAGATTTTCACGTTCCTACCGCTGCGCAGTTTCCCAATTTGGATTGATCCACGGCTCCACGTTTTCAGCAGGAAGCGGATTTCGCTGTAGAACCAGATCCGCTACTTTCTCACCGACCATGATCGAAGGTCCATTTAGGTTACCATTGGTGATCCGCGGAAAAATTGAGCTATCCGCCACGCGCAGCCCCTCAACCCCGATCACCCGTGCCTGTGGGTCAACCACCGCCATCGGATCATCAAACGCGCCCATTTTACAGGTACCGCTGGGGTGATAGGCGCTTTCTGCATGTTCGCGAATGAAATTATCCAACGCCTCATCTGATTGCGCGGCCTCGCCCGGCTGAATTTCATGGCCACGATATTCGTCAAACGCTGCTTGCCCAAAAATTTCACGGGTCAGGCGGATACATTTGCGGAAGTCCTCCCAATCGGAAGGGTCAGACATGTAGTTAAATTCGATTTTTGGATCGACATTCGGATCGTTCGATTTCAAAGTCACCTGCCCGCGCGACACGGATCGCATGGGGCCGACATGTGCTTGGAACCCGTGCCCTTCGGGCGCGACTTTACCATCGTAACTGACCGCGATGGGCAAGAAATGGAACTGAATATCGGGATATTTCACCCCTTCGTCAGAACGGATGAAACCCGCGCTTTCGAATTGGTTGGATGACCCCAAACCGGTTTTCCATAGCAGCCATTCCAGCCCAATTTTTGCCTTGCCGCGCAGATTCCAATAGGAAAACAGCGTGACGGGTTTTGTCGCCGCTTGCTGGATATAAAGTTCTAGGTGGTCTTGCAGGTTCTGCCCAACGCCCGGACGATCCGCTACCACATCAATTCCGTGTTCTGCCAAGTGATCAGCTGGTCCGATACCTGAGAGCATCAGCAGTTTAGGTGAATTGAGCGACGAGGCTGCCACGATCACTTCAACATTTGCTTTGATGACTTCAACCTTATTGCCGCGGCTGACCTCGACACCAACTGCGCGCCCATTTTCGATCACGATCCGACGCGCAAAGGCGCGGGTGATATTGCAATTGGGGCGTTTAAGCGCAGGGCGTAGATAGGCGTTGGCGGCTGACCAGCGATAACCTTTGTAAATCGTTGCATCAAAGGGACCAAAACCCTCTTGCTGCTCGCCATTATAGTCGCCGGTTACGGGGTAACCTGCCTCTTCGCCTGCTTTCACAAAAGCACGGGTCAGTGGGTTCTTGCGCGGGCCACGGGTGATGTGCAACGGGCCGTCTTTGCCGCGCCAATCGGCATCTCCGCCGTGACCGCCATCGTGCCAATGTTCCATCCGTTTGAAATAGGGCAACACATCAGCATAGGACCAGCCCTGCGCGCCGCTTTCGGCCCAGTGATCGAAATCGCACGCATGGCCGCGCACGTAGATCATCCCATTGATCGACGAAGACCCGCCGATAACCTTGCCGCGCGGGGTTACCAAAACCCGCCCACCAAGATGCGGCTCGGGTTCCGTTTTGAGCCCCCAATCATACATTTTCATATTCATCGGATAGGACAGCGCCGCAGGCATCTGAATAAACGGCCCCCGATCTGATCCGCCGTGTTCAATAATCAAAACCTGCTTGCCGGCTTCGGCCAGACGGTAGGCCATTGCGCAGCCTGCCGATCCGGCACCAACGATTACATAATCTGCTTCCATCAGAACGGTGCCTCTACATCGCCCATCGCCACATAGACGCCTTTGATCTGGCTGTAGTGCTCGATGGCAGCTTTGGAATTTTCACGCCCAACACCTGACATTTTCGACCCGCCAAACGGGGCTTCGACCGGCGCAAGGTTGTAGGTGTTGATATAGCAGGTGCCCGCCTCGAAAGCCGCAGAGACGCGGTGCGCGCGGGTCAGGTCAGAGGTGAAGACGCCTGCGGAGAGACCGAACTCGGTGTCATTGGCGCGGGCGATGGCTTCTTCTTCGGTCTCGAAGTCGAGGACTGAGAGGACGGGGCCGAAGATTTCTTCGCGCGCGATGGTCATGTCGTCGGTGACGTCGGAAAAGATCGTGGGCTCGATGAAGAAGCCCTCCCGGTTGGCCATTTTGCCGCCTGTGATCAGCTTTGCGCCTTCCTGCACGCCTTTGTCGATATAGCCCAGCACGATGTTCATCTGATTGGCGGAGACCATGGGACCGAAATTCGTGGCCTCGTCCATCGGGTCGCCGAGCGTCGCGCTTTCGGTGCGTTCTTTGAGGCGTTTGAGGAAGTCCTTCTTGATGCCTTTCTGCACGAAGACCCGCGTGCCGTTCGAACACACCTGCCCGGAGGAATAGAAATTCCCGAGGATCGCGCCGGAGACGGCGTCCTCAAGATTGGCGTCGTCGAAAATGAGGATCGGGGATTTGCCGCCGAGCTCCATCGTGACGTGTTTCATGCCTTGCGCGGCGGCGGCATAGACCTTGCGGCCCGTGGGCACGGAGCCGGTCAGGGAAACCTTGGCCACGCG